>JBGSSK010000426.1:0-4168 GCA_041737095.1 Parvularculaceae bacterium
TGTCGGCGGCCCTCGCGATCGACTTTGATCCGGCGATGCTCGCCTGGCCGGCGGGCCCGCGTCCGGAAGACGGGCCCTGGGCCCCGCACTGGTATGACGCCGTCCGGGCCTCGACCGGTTTCAAACAGCCTGTGGAAAAGGCGCTCGTCCTGCCCGCCGCGCTCGAGGAAATCGCTGCGGCGGCCGTCGCCGATTACGCTCACTTGCGCGCGCGCCGCCTTTTCCCCTGATTTTGCGATGCGCCGAAGCCACATTTTAGCGGAAACGTCACAATGCGCCGCCTTTGCGCTTTGACGGCCGGCAAAGCCGACTAATCTGCGCCGCGACTGGCTGGCGGTTTCACTCGACGCGTGATGGGGGCGCGCCGGCCGATGCGTGGGACATTTTCAAGGGAACCTACATCAATGGCTCAGAACGACCGACTCTTCGCGACTTCCTGGCGGATCGCCGCCGCGCTTTCGTCAGCCTCGGCGCTGGCGCTCGGGACCGCCGCGCCGGCGATGGCGCAGGATGAAGGCGCAACGCGCGCCGGCCTCGATGAAATCACCGTCACCGCGCAGCGCCGCGAAGAAAACCAGCAGGAAGTGCCGATCTCGATCACGACCGTTCCGGAAGACCGGTTCGCGGCGATCCTCGCCGGCGCTGAGGATATCCGCGCGCTGGCGACGCGGGTTCCCGGACTTTATGCGGAATCATCGAACGGGCGCATCGCGCCGCGCTTTTATATCCGCGGCCTCGGCAACACCGATTTCGATCTCGCGGCGTCGCAACCGGTCTCGATCATCATGGACGAGATCGTCATGGAGAACGTCGTCCTCAAATCTTTCCCGCTGTTCGACATCGCCTCGGTCGAAGTCCTGCGCGGACCGCAAGGAACGCTGTTCGGCCGCAACACGCCGGCCGGCATCGTGAAATTCGAGACCGCCAAGCCGAGCGAGGAAACCAACGGCTTCCTCTCGGCGTCCTACGGCACCTATGACACGGCGAAAGTCGAAGCGGCGATCGGCGGACCGCTCAGCGACAGCTTCTCCTATCGCGCCTCGATGCTCTATCAGCGCCGCAGCGACTGGATAGACAACATCGGAGTCGTTCAGAACGGCTTTAACGATATCGACGACGCCTATGGCGGCTTTGAAGACATCGCCGGCCGCTTCCAGCTGCTGTTCGCGCCGGGTGACAATTTCTCGACGCTCCTGAACTTCCACGGCCGCAGCCTGGACGGCACGTCGGAGCTGTTCCGCGCCAATATCTTTTCGCCGGGCAGCAACGAGCTCAACGGCAATTTCTTCCGCGACGCGGTTTTCTATGATGAAGGCGGCGGAAACCAACAGAAGTACAACAATTATGGCGGTTCGGCGAAAGTGGAGATCGGTCTCGGGTCAGTGACGCTGACCTCGATCACCGCATTCGAAACCGCCAATGGTTCGAGCGTCGGTGACATTGACGGCGGCTCCGGCGCCGGCTTCCTGCCGAACGGCTCCTTCCCCGGCATCATCCTGTTCCCGGCAGATACCAAGGATTCGATCGACGATCTCGATCAGTTCACGGAGGAAGTGCGGCTGGCGAGCCACAATGAAGGCCCCTTTAACTGGCAGGCCGGGTTTTTCTATTTCGACAGCGACCTGACGATCACCACGGTTGGTCTGGCGTTCCCACCATCGACGACCGTGCGCCATGACAATCAAAGCTGGGCGGTATTCGCCCAAGGAAGCTACAATCTGACGGATCGTGTGACCTTCACGGGCGGCGTTCGGTACACGGAGGACGACAAGGACTTCATCGCCGTGACGCCGCCGCCCTTTGTCACGGTCAACCCGACCAGCGTGTCCGACGAAAAGATCACATGGGACGCAGCGCTCAGCTTCGCCGCCTCGGACGCAATCAACTTCTACGCGCGCGTCGCGCGCGGCTTCCGTGCACCTACGATTCAGGGGCGTGATGTTGCTTTCGCCGCATTCTCGGGGGCTGTTGATCCGCAAACTACCGCAACCTCGGAAACGGTCATTTCCTATGAAGGCGGCATCAAGACCGAACTCTTCGACAACCGCATGCGCTTCAACGCGAGCGGCTTCTACTATGACGCCAACGACCTGCAATTCTCGGCCATCGGCGGCCTCGGGAACTTCAATCAGCTCGTCAACGCCGACGGCAAGGCGTGGGGCTTTGAAGCCGACATGGAGTGGCTGGTCAGCGAGAATTTCCTGCTGACCGGCGGCGTCGGCTACAACGACACCGAGATCACGGAGCCGGGCCTCGCCGTCGCGCCGTGCGGCGGCGGCTGCACCGTTCTTGATCCGATCGACGGCCTCGGCAATGCGGTCATCACCGGCAATCCGTTCCCGCAGGCGCCGAAATGGACGTGGAACGTCACCGCGCGGTTCGCGATTCCGGTCGGCGGCGACGGCTCTGAACTCTACGCCTTCACCGACTGGGCGGGACAGGGCGAGACCAACCTCTTCCTCTATGAATCCGCCGAGTTCAACACCAGCGGCAATGTCGAGGGCGGTCTGCGGGTCGGCTACCTGTTCAATGACGGCAAGGTCGATCTCGCGGTCTTCGCCCGCAACATTCTCGACGCCGAGAACGTCAAGGGCGCGATCGACTTCAACAACCTGACGGGCTTCGTCAACGAGCCGCGCATTGTCGGCGTGTCGGCAAGCCTTAAATTCTGATCCGTTAAAGCGGGTTAAGGAACAACGAGCCCCGCAGCGACGCTGCGGGGCTTTTTCGCGTCCGCGGCATTTATTGTCGGCGACTTAACGGAAAAGGAAATCTTCACCATAAGGATTGCGCCAGCGGGCGACTGTGAGAGGGGCTCGCGCTGGACCCATGGTATTTAGTTCATACAGCTTCCTGCTGGTCTTCCTGCCCGTGACGCTCGCCGGCTTTTACGCCCTGCGCGCGGCGGACCGACGGCGCGCGTCGGTGACGTTTCTCCTTCTCGCCTCTTTCGCCTTCTACGCAATGTGGAGCCTTGCGCATCTCGCGCTCCTTCTCGCGGCGATCGCCGGCAATTACGCCTGCGGGCGCTTTGCGGCGTCCTCTGCGCCCGACAGCGCACGGCGGACCGCTATGGTCGCCGGCGTGATCGCCAATCTCTCGCTGATCTTCTGGTTCAAATACTTCGACTTCGCGGGATCGAGCGTCGCGGCGCTGATCGGCGCCGACTGGCGGATGATGAACATCATCCTGCCGCTCGGGATTTCGTTCTTCACGTTCCAGCAGATCGCCTATCTCATCGATAGCTATAAAACGCACGACGGCGAGCACAGCATTCGCGATTATGCGCTGTTCGTCAGCTTCTTTCCGCAGCTGATCGCCGGGCCGATCGTCCATCATCGCTACACGCGGCCGCAATTCGCAGCGATCGCGAAGGGGCCGGTCAACGTCGAGGCGATTCCCTATGGCGTGATGATTTTCGCGATGGGTCTTGCGAAGAAGACGCTGATCGCCGACCCGATCGCGCGTGCGATCGATCCCCTGTGGGCGTCGGCGGCCGCCGGCGACCCGATCGGCGCCGTCGCCGCCTGGACCGCCATGATCGGCTACACGCTGCAGATCTATTTCGACTTCGCGGGATACTGCGACATGGCGATCGGCCTCGGCCTGATGGTCGGCGTCCGCCTGCCGATAAATTTCAATTCGCCCTACCGCTCGAAATCGATCATCGAATTCTGGCGCCGCTGGCACATGACTTTGTCGGCGTTCCTGCGCGATTACGTCTACATTCCGCTCGGCGGAAAAAAGGGCGGCGAACTCTTCCGTCTGAGGAACATATTCCTCACCATGCTGATCGGCGGCGTCTGGCATGGCGCGGCATGGACCTTCATCGTCTGGGGCCTCATTCATGCAAGCCTCATCACCGCCAATCACGCGGCGCGGCTGTGGCTGCCGCAGCTTGACCGGATGACCGGCCCTGTTGCGGGCGCCGTGAAGCGGGCGGCGCTCCTTTCGGCGATCATGATCGCCTGGGTCTATTTCCGCGCCGACGGCCTCGACGCGGCGCATGGTGTTCTTGCGGGGCTTGCAGCGCCCGCCGGCGCCTATGCGCCTGACCCCTATATCATCGGCCTGATGCTGTTCGCCGGCGCGCTTGCGCTGTTCGCGCCGAACAGCCTTGAGGTCGCCGGCTACGCCGAGGCGCCGGATGCGCCGATCCCGCAACCGG
>JBGSSK010000029.1:0-3925 GCA_041737095.1 Parvularculaceae bacterium
GCCGCAAGACCGTCGCGGACGCCGATAATGTCGCGCGGTCCGCCGCGGCCGAGCGACAGGCGCACCAGCGCCCGCGCGATATCGGGCGCCTTCTGCAATCGCCCGCGCATATCATCAGCAAGCCGACGATCGTCGGTGAAAAACGCGACCGACGACAGCCGTTCGTTGATGTCGTCAGGAACGATCAGCGGCGCCGATATCCGCCGCGCCAGCAATCGCGCGCCGGCCCCCGTGACGGTGCGGTCGACGGCAGCGAGGAGCGAACCTTCGCGCTCGCCCGCCTGCGATTTTAAAAGTTCGAGCGAATACCGCGTCGTCTCGTCGATCACCATGCTGCTCGACGCATCGGCGCGGCGCGGTCGCTGCAGGGCCGGCATCCGGCCTGCCTGGGTCAGCTCAACATAGGACAAGAGCCCGCCGAGCGCCGCGCAATCGGCCCGCGAAAACGCCCCGAAAGCATCGGTTCCGGCGACGTTGAATGTCTGCTGCAACCGACGCTCGCCGGCGCGCGATTCGAAAGTCGAGGCCGCTTGCTGCGTGTGGCGCGCTGTTCGCCGGACCGCCTCGATCGCCGGGCGCCAGGCGACGGGAAGCTGATCGGCTTCGGACGTCACCAGCTCGGCGAATGGAAGCGATGCGAAATCAACGGCGAATTTTTCCACGCTGGTCGGCCGCACCGACAATTCGCCGGTTGAAATATCGACCGCGGCGAGCGCCGCCTCCTCACCGCCGCCAAGGACCGCAAGCGCGCCGAGGAAATTGCCCTGCGACGCTTCAAGCAGCGTCTCCTCGGTCAGCGTGCCGGCGGTGACGACCCGCACGATCGCGCGGCGGACAACCGATTTCGATCCGCGTTTCCTGGCCTCGGCGGGATCTTCAGTCTGGTCGCAGATCGCGACCGAATAGCCGGCGCGAATGAGTCGCGCGAGATAGGCTTCATGCGCATGGAACGGCACGCCGCACATCGGAATGTCGGCGCCGGCGTGCCGGCCGCGCCGGGTCAGCGTGATGTCGAGCGCCGACGCGGCCCTTACCGCATCATCGAAAAAGAGCTCGAAAAAATCGCCCATCCGGTAAAACAGCAAGGCGTCGCCGGCTCTCGACTTGATGTCGAGATATTGCGCCATCATCGGCGTCGCTTCCGACGCGAGAGCTGCGGCGTCCGGCGTTGCGGCCGGCGGCGGGGATGATGCGTCCATGGCGCCCGGTAGCGGCTGATCGTTCGGCGATTCGTTTAGCGCAGTCGCGTTAAAGAGTCGAAGGGCGACGATCAAGGCTTGCGGCGCGACGAAAATTCGTGACGATGCGGCGCGATGTCAGTACGCCCTCCCCCGCCGCCGATTGAAACCACCATCGATCTCGGCGATCGCACCGCGCCGTTGACGGCAAGGGTCAATCGCCGGGCGCGACGATTGATCGTCTCCGTCGACGCCGTCGCCGGCAGGGTGATCGTCACCGCGCCGTCGAAACGCGCGCTGCCCGAAGCGCTCGATTTCGCCCGCACGCGCATTCGCTGGATCCGCGGGCAGCTGAACACCGGCGCCGCAGCGACACCGTTTCGCGACGGCGTCGTTTTCCCGTTGCGCGGATCGCCGATCGCGATCGTTCAGGATGGCGGCCCGCGCGCCGGCGTCAGGCTCGAAAACGATCGTCTCCTCGCTGGCGGCGAAGACGCGCATCTGAACCGCCGCGTCACTGAATGGCTGAAAAGCGAAGCGCGTCGCGAATTGACCCGGCGCGCCGATCATTACTCTGATCTCCTTGGCCGCAAGCGCGGGCCGATCACCATCCGCGACACGCGCTCGCGCTGGGGCTCATGCGGACGCGACGGCGCGCTGTCGTTTTCCTGGCGGCTCATTCTGGCGCCGCCGGAAATCCTCGATTATGTCGCGGCGCATGAATGCGCGCACCTTGTCCATCTCAATCATTCGCCGGCATACTGGCGCGTCCTGAAAGGGCTTGGGATAGACGCACGCATGGCGCGCGACTGGTTCGCCGTGCACGGACAAAATCTCTACGCTTATGGCGTCGAGCAGGCGGCCTGAAGCATTCAGCCCTGCGAGGTTTCCAGCGCGTCTGGCGATGATCGGAACGCCGGCGCGATCAGCGGATCGCCATATTGCGCCGGCGGCCGCTTCATAAGCGCGCGTTCCATGATCTCGCGCCAGATGATCGCCGGCGCGCCGCCGCCTGTCACTTCGCCAAGCGCTTCGTCCATCGGGCCGTTATCGTCGCGCCCGACCCAGACGACGCAGACGAGCCCGCCGGCGTGGCCCGCGAACCAGGCGTCGCGATTGTCCTGCGTCGTGCCGGTCTTTCCATACGCGATCGTGCGCGAAAGCTGCGCGTTTTTACCGGTTCCCCAGTCGGCGACGGCGGCGAGCATGGCGTTCATGCGCCGGATCGATTGCGGCGACGCCGCGGCGTCGATCAGTCGCGTCTTCCTCCTGTAGAGTCGTTCGCCGTCAGCCAGATCAATGCGTTCAACGCCATGCGTCTCAACGCGGTAGCCGCCTTTGGCGAAGGGCGCGTAAGCGCCGGCGAGCTGCAGCGGCGTCACCGCGTCAACGCCGAGCGCCAGCGCCGGTCCCTGCGTCAGCGGCCCGGCAAAACCCATGCGCTTGGCCGCAAGGCGCACCGCGCCGCGGCCGGTCTCCTCCTGCAAGCGAATGGTCGCGCCGTTCAGCGAGCGGGCCAGCGCTTCGGTCATCGTGACGTCGCCGTAATAGCGGCGCTTGTAATTTTCAGGCGCCCATTTGCCGATGACGACCGGCGCATCCTCGACGATATCAAGAGGATCGCGGCCCGATTCGATCGCCGCCAGAAAGACGAAGGGCTTGAAGGCCGACCCCGGTTGCCGGCGCGCATGCGCCGCGCGATTGAACTGGCTCGTGCGATAATCGCGACCGCCGATCATCGCCCGGACCGCGCCCTCGCCGTCGATGATGACGGCGGCGATTTCAATCGCCGGATCGAGCTTGCCGATCGCTGCGCCGGCGACGACCCCCATTTCGAGCGCCTCCTGCAGCGCCGGATCGAAGGTCGATCGGATCGAGAGATCCGCATCGACGCCCTTGGCCAATGATTTGGCTTCGGCGAGCGCGTAGTCGACGAAATACGGCGCGCCGGCGAATTGCGAGGCGCCGATTTTGACCGGCGACGCGTAAGCGCGTTCAGCCTCACGCGCCGAGATGAAGCCGGCGTCCAGCATCGCGTCGACGACCAGTCGCGCACGCTGGCCGGCGTCCGTCGGGTTTCGGTTCGGCGCGTAATGCGACGGCGCCTTCAACAGTCCGGCGAGGATCGCCGCTTCCGGCACGGAAAGTTTCTGCGCGGGCTTGCCGAAATAACGGCGGCTCGCCGCGTCGACGCCGTAAGCGCCGGCGCCGAAATAGACCCGGTTGAGGTATAGCGTCAGGATTTCATCCTTGGTGAATTGCCGTTCCAGCCAGAACGCCAGGAAGAATTCCTGGATCTTGCGCTTGTAGGTCCTGTCGGAATTCAAAAAGAGGTTCTTCGCAAGCTGCTGCGTCAGGGTCGATCCGCCCTGTTTCACCTCGCCTTCGCGCACATTAACGAAAAGCGCGCGCGCCAGCGACAACGGATTGACGCCGACATGATGATAAAAATTGCGGTCCTCGACCGCGAGCACCGCGAGCGGCACATGCCGCGGCAAGTCGGCGAGACGCACCGGCGCGCCGTGGCTTTGCCCATGGACGGTGATCGGCGATCCGTCGGCGGCGATCAGCGTCAGGCGCGGACCGGCATTGTCGCGCCAGAGGCCGTCGGTGTCCGGCAAGTCGCGGGTGAAATGAACGACCATGATCGCAAGCGCGATCGCGGCGGCGAAAATGTAAAAGCCGGCGTCGGCGAAATGGCGGATGATACGCGCGCCGACCTTCGCCGCCTTGCCGCGGCGCCGACG
>JBGSSK010000078.1:0-2696 GCA_041737095.1 Parvularculaceae bacterium
TCCCTCGCCGCAGAAGTCGCGGCCTGGCAGGACAATCGCAACAAGCATCACGCCAAAGCCGATTGGCAGTTCACAACCGCCGACGCCCGCGTCAAACTCAAAAGGTTGTACCCCCAGTTCGAATGACTCACGGCACTAGGACTTCTGTCCAACACGTTGCGGTTCTTTTGCTGTTCGGTCAAGGTGACGCCAAGGTTGCGTCAGGGCAGGGCGGACGAGGGCGAGATGCGGAAGCTGAAACCGCAGAAGCGTGACAATGCGTTGAGCGCGCGCGGGCAGGAAGCGGTGAGCGCCATCCTGACGGCGGCGCGCGACGTCCTTGTCGAGGAGGGCTATCCGCGCCTCACCATGCGCAACGTCGCCGATCGCGCCGACATGACGGTCGGCAATCTCTCTTATTACTACACGAACAAGGAAGACCTGCTGCATGACCTCCTTGAGGCGGTCATTCAGGGGTACATGGAGGATTTCGACCGTATCGCCGAAGACAAGGCGCAGTCTCCCGAGCAGAGATTCGAAGAGCTGGTGAGGTTTCTTGTCGCCGACCTGTCGACGAAGGAGACAACCGGATTTTTCCCGGCTTTGTGGGCGCTTGCCAATCACGACGAATTCGCCGCCCGCGAAATGAACGATGTTTATGAAATCGTGCGGAATACTTTCGCGCGGGTGATCACGGATATCCGGCCTGACCTGTCGAAAAAGGATCGCGATCTCCTCGCCCTTTTCATGTCCGCTTCGATCGAGGGGCAGACGATGTTTATCGGCTACCGTCGGAAGAAAGCGGCGGCCGCCGGCGCAATCGGCAATATGGCCGTGCAGAGTTTCCTCACCCTCGTGAAAGAGTTCGACCCGGCGACGATTCGCGGCCTGAAAGTCGCCGACCAGTCCGCCGCCAAACGCTTCGCCAGTTAGAAAAGCGCAGGAAAACAGAGACTTTCCGGAGGATCAGGCGCGCGCCGGTCGTTTCTATTGACGCGACCGCGGAAGAACGGCACTCTGGCGAACTAGGACATCAGTCCTAGATTCGGCCTGCGCTTTTGTTGCGCTGCAGCACAGCAGGAAAGGGGCGACATGACATTCAATCCGAACTGGTTCAGGGCGGCGGGCGTTTTTCTGGTTCTTTCGGCGGCGACGCCTGCGCTGGCGGAATTGCCGGCCGAGCCGACGCCGGCGATCAATACGCTGCCGGCTGACTATCCGGACAGTTTTGTGTTCGTCGTCGATGCGAATTTCTTCGGCATCGAAGCCGGCAAGGTCGTGATCGCCGATGTCGGCGCTGAGGCGATGCACCATCGCGGGGCCGTCAGCGCGGCGCAGTTCGGCTATTTCGCCGCCGCGAAGTCCCGCAATGAGCTCTACACGGTCGAAACTTTTTATTCGCGCGGCAGCCGCGGCGCGCGCACCGATGTCCTGACGATCTGGGACAAGACGAGCCTCGATCCGGTCGCGGAGGTTTTGCTGCCGGGCGGCAAGCGTGCGCAGACGCTGACCGAACGCGGCGCGTTCCAGCTGTCGCATGACGATCGCTTCGCGTATGTCTTCAACTTCACGCCCGCCTCGTCCGTTACGGTGGTCGATCTCGTCAGCCGGCGGATTGTCGGCGACGTCGATATTCCCGGCTGCACGCACGCCTTTGCGCTGAAGGCGGGCGGTTTCGCCAGCCTGTGCGGCAATGGCGGGATCGTCTCGACGAAGCTTGACGCGAACGGCAAGCTGGCCGGCCAGACGATGAGCGAGCCGTTCACGGACATCGACAATGATCCGATGTTCACGCGCCCGACGATCATCAACGGCGTCGCCTATTTCCCGACTTATTCGGGCAAAATCCAGCCGATCGATTTCAACGGCGATGAAGCGATTGTCGGCGAGGCGTGGCCGATTACGGCGCCGCCGGCGGCGTCATCCGGCAAGAAATCGTGGCGCGACCGCATTCCCGGCCTTGGCAAGAAAAGCGGCGGCGGATCATGGCTGCCGTCGGGCTGGCAGTTGACGGCCAGTGACGATTCCGGACGTCTCTACGTCTTGATGCGGGAAACCGGGACGATCGATGATCATGACGCCGGCGGCAATGAAGTGTGGGTGATCGACACGAAATCGCGATCGGTCGTCGATCGCGTAACCCTGCGCGGCGACAGCCAGTTGATCGAAATCACGGCCGGCGCAGATCCTTATCTGGTCGTCGTCAACCTCGACATGTCCCTCGATGTCTTCAAGGCGAATTCCGGCGAATTCGTCCGACGCATCGGCGGTCAATTGGCGATGACGCCCTTCGCGATCATCGCAAACAAATAGGAGGCGGCGTTCTTGCTGATCGATCCCGCCATATCCGAAGCGATCTGTTTTTCTCTCGCGCTCCTGCTGGCGGCGTCCGCTGCGCACAAGGCGCGGGCCCCGCGAGAGATCGCCGGCGTCGTGCGCAATTACCGGGTCGCGCCGGAAGGAATGTCAGCGTTGATCGCCGCCGCAGTCATCGCGCTTGAGGGCGCGCTGGCGATCGGCATTCTCGTTGCTGCGACGCGCAGCGTTGCGGCGATCGGCGCAGCGCTCCTGTTTGTCGGTTACGGCGCGGCGATCGGGGTGAACCTCAAGCGCGGTCGGACGGAAATCGATTGCGGCTGCAGTTTTGGGCGCGCCGGCGAGCGATTGACCGCCGGATTGCTCGGGCGGAACGCGCTGTTGGCGGCGGCGGCTTTGAT
>JBGSSK010000079.1:0-3628 GCA_041737095.1 Parvularculaceae bacterium
CGGACCGGCGCCGCAGCGCAAGGCGAAGTAGGCGAGCGCTAGCCCGGTCGCAATCAGGACCGGCGGCGCGCCCTTCGGAAAGCCGCGGCGGGGAAAGCGCGGATCGTCGTCCTCGTCCTGCGCGATGAAAGCAAGAAACGCCGTCAATACGCCGATAGCGCCGCCGACCAGCGCGGCCCACGCGGCGAGAAAACACAGGAGATCGAAGGGTTCGCGCCCGGTCTGAAGCAACGGGACGAGGTCGTGCGGACGCCCGCCGGCGAATCCGGTCGCGATAAAGAGCCCGGCGCCGAACAGCATGGCGGCGACCAGCCCAGCAAAGAGAGCCCTGACCGGCGTCATTGGGCGGCGAAATCCCCAAAAATCGTCGGGACAATGGTTAACGACGATAGGCGGCTTTGCAAGCGTCGAATGAGCGCCCGCCGCGGCGCGCGCTCATTCCCCTGCGGTCAAGCCGACCTCTGATGTCAGATCAGCGCGGCTTGACGAAACGCAGCGCCATGCGGTCGCTTTCGCCGATCGCCTTATAAGGCGCGCTATCGAATGACGGGTCTGGCGCCTGCCCCGAAGGCGACGAACGCAGCGACGGCGGCAAGGTCCAGACGCCGAACGGGTGATCGCGATCATCCTTTGGATTGCCGAAAATGTCGGATCGCGCCTCAAGTCTGAAGCCGGCGCGCTCAGCCGCGGCGATCACATAGGCTTCGGTTACGTAGCCGCTTTTCGCTTCCGGATCCTGCTCGGCGCCGTCGGCGTTGCGGTGTTCTTCGATCGCCAGAACGCCGCCCGGCTTCAGGACGTCGAAGCTTTGCGCCAACACGCGGTCAAGCATATCGCCGCCGCCCATCCAGTTGTGGATGTTGCGGCCGTTGATCACGAAATCAACACTCGCCGGGGCGCCGAGCGTCGTTGTCCTGGAGCCGAAATTGACAAACTTGATGTCGCCATAGGTCTCCTTGTCGGCGAAGCGCGCCTCGAACTTCGCGCGCGCCTCGCGCGACGCGGCCGACAATTCGGGGTTGTCGAGGTCAGCGGCGGTTGCGATGTATTTGCCGCCGGTCATCCGCGCGTAAGGCGCCAGTATTTCCGTCCACCAGCCGCCGCCCGGCTGTAGCTCCAGAATCGTCATGCCGGGCTTCAAGCCCCAGAAGTCCAGCGCCTGCATCGGCTTTCTGAATTCATCGCGGGCGACGTTAGCGGGCTTGCGCCAGGCGCCGTCTACTGCGGCGTGCAACGAATGATCCATCGCTGCGGCGGCCTTTTTGGCTTCGCCGGCCGACGCGGCGCCGAGGCCGATAACGGCGGCCGCCGTCGCGGCGGCGAGAAATCTGACCAGGTCCATGGTGTTCCCCTTGACTGCAAAAGAGGCCCTTCCTTACGAAGGCTTGCGCCATGCCGAAAGTCAGTCGCGGCTGAACTTTTCGTGACCGGCCGGGGCTTGCCCGTCGCGATTGCGGCCTCGACAACGGCGCCGCGGGCGTTTAGGGCTCCGCCCGTCCCGCCACCATGGAGATCGCTCATGCGCCCGTCAGGCCGCAGCTTCAACGAAATGCGCGCCGTCAGTCTTGAGGCCGGCGTCGCCAAACACGCGGAAGGCTCTTGCCTGATCAAATTCGGCGATACGCATGTCCTGTGCACCGCGAGCTGGGACGAGATGACGCCGCCCTGGCTGCGCGGGCAGGGACGCGGCTGGGTCACCGCCGAATACGGCATGCTGCCGCGCTCGACCCATGAACGGATGAAACGCGAAGCAAAGGGGGGCCAGTCCGGCCGCACCCAGGAAATCCAGCGACTGATCGGGCGCGCGCTGCGCTCGGTTGTCGACCTCAAAGCGCTCGGCGAGCGACAGATACTCATCGACTGCGACGTGCTGCAGGCCGACGGCGGCACCAGGACCGCGGCGATCACCGGCGCCTGGGTCGCGCTGAAGCAATGCATGAAATGGGCGACCTCAAACGGCGTCATCAAGACGGATCCGATCCGTGACACGGTCGCCGCGATTTCCTGCGGCATCGTCAAGGGCGCGCCGGCGCTCGATCTCGATTACGCCGAGGATTCCTCCGCCGACACCGACGCCAATTTCGTCGTCACCGGCAAAGGCGGCCTCGTCGAGGTCCAGGGCACGGCGGAAGGCGCGCCATTCTCGGATGAACAGTTCCTCGCCTTGCTGGCGCTTGCCCGTCAAGGTTGTACCGACCTTGCGCGGCGCCAACTGGAAGCGATCTGAACGCGCGCGGCCGAATGGCGCCCAAGGGCTCCATAACGAAAAGATCGTTTGATATCCGGAAATATCTTCTGCAAGCGCTGTAGCCGATTGACCTTTCTTATATTCAAATATACGAGTATTCGCATACATGAACTTTAACAGCTTCAAGTTCGCGAAATCAGGCGCCCATGCCAAGCCGCTCCCTCCTCGCCCGCGAATTGTCCGCGCTCCTCAAGGTGATCGCACATGCCGACCGCGTGCGGATCATCGAGGAACTTCGGTCCGGCGCGCTGGAAGTATCCACCTTGTCGGAGCGTCTCGCCCTGCCGGCGACGCGCGTCTCGCAGCATCTCGCCCTGCTCAAGGCGCACCGCCTTGTCGAAGAGCGCCGAGAGGGCCGCTACCACCATTACAGCCTCGCCGAACCGGCGCTCGCCGAATGGCTCCTAGACGCCGCCAGGTTCCTCGATCAGCGGGCTAGGAGCGATCTCGCCGCAAGGGGCGTTATCGAAACGGCGACCCGTATTTGGCGCGCCGAAACGCCTGACCAAACCAAAGAGACAGCGTAACCAGGAAAGCACCAACATGCGGAAGATCGCCGACGGCGTACTGAAATTCCAACAGCAGGCCTATGAAGAGCGCCGCGGGCTCTTTGAAAAGCTCGCCGAGGGCCAGTCGCCCGAGGCGCTGTTCATCACCTGTTCCGACAGTCGCATCGATCCGAACCTGCTGACGCAGACAGAGCCGGGCGAACTCTTCATCTGCCGAAACGCCGGCAATATCGTGCCGCCGCACTCGCAATATACAGGCGCGATGACGGCGTCGATCGAGTTCGCGGTCGGCGCGCTGAAAGTGCCGCACATCATCATTTGCGGCCATTCCGAATGCGGCGCGATGAAAGGCGCGATGAACCTCGACAGCCTGACGGACTTCCCGCACGTCAAGGAGTGGCTCAGCTATGCGCGCGCTGCAGCGCTCGTCACCAACAAGAAGGGCGGATCGCTCGACGATAAAGCGAGACTCGACATGCTGACGCGCGAAAATGTGCTGCTGCAGATCGCGCATTTGAAGACTCACCCCTATGTCGCGGTTCAACTGGCGACTGGCGAGACGCAAATTCACGGCTGGACCTATGACATTCGCTCGGGCGAGGTGCTCGCCTATGACGAGAACGCCAACGACTTCATTCCGGTTGCGGAGCATTACAAGCAGCCGGTCGGCGCCGTGATCCACGCGCATCACGCGCCCGCTGATAAAAAGTAAGACAGTAGAGGAGCCTTCGCCATGACCGCGACAAAAGCGCGGCCCGCCGACGCGGGCGTTTTGCAAACCTGGTTCGACTTTACGAAACTGCGCGGCGACCTGCTCGGCGGCGTCACCGCCGGCGTGGTCGCGCTGCCGCTAGCGCTCGCCTTCGGCGAG
>JBGSSK010000110.1:0-3513 GCA_041737095.1 Parvularculaceae bacterium
CCGGCGAAGCCGGCGCCGCGGGCCGAAGCGCCGCCGCGTCCGGCGGCGAGCCCCGCCGCGGTCATCCGGCCGCCGCAACCGGCTCCGGCTATGGTTGAGCACGAACAGAAATTTGCAACGGAAGATGTTGAAATGATAAAGAGAAATGTAGCAGAAGCTCTCGAAGAGGATGAAGACGGCATTGTTGAGGCTGGGACCGCTGCGGCGGCCTCAAAGGCTTTCCTCAGCCTGTCGCAGTCTGTTCAGGTGAGCGACGGCCAGGGCCGGACGCTCGAAGATCTCGTCATCGAGATGCTGCGCCCGATGGTGAAGGATTGGCTCGACGCCAATCTCGCCGAGATCGTCGAGCAAAAGGTCGAGGAAGAGGTCCAGCGCGTTGCGCGCCGCCGCCGTTAGGCTAGGCCCCCTCGGCGATTGACGCAGGGGATCGACGAAAAGCCGGCGGCGACGCCGGCTTTTTTGTTGTCCTTCGCCAGTTCTTTTGCACTGCGGCGCGTTCGCGCTAGAACCGCCTGGCCAACCCCAAGAGTACCGACGCCCATGCTTGATAAAGCTTTTGATCCGAAATCCGCCGAACCGCGCCTTTACGAAGCGTGGGAGAAATCCGGCGCCTTCAAGGCGTCCGGTAAAGGCGATCCCTTCACTATCGTCATCCCCCCGCCCAACGTCACCGGTTCGCTCCATATGGGGCATGCGCTGAACAACACGCTGCAGGACGTGCTCTGCCGATTCGAGCGGATGCGCGGCCGGTCGGTGCTCTGGCAGCCCGGAACGGACCACGCGGGCATCGCGACGCAGATGGTCGTCGAACGCCGGATGGCCGAACGCCAGGAGCCGCGTCGCACGGAGATCGGCCGCGAGAAATTTCTCGAAAAGGTCTGGGCGTGGAAGGCCGAAAGCGGCGGCGCGATCATCGCGCAGTTGAAGCGTCTCGGCGCCACGTGCGATTGGAGCCGCGAACGCTTCACCATGGATGAAGGGCTTTCGGCGGCGGTCAAGAAAGTCTTCGTCGCGCTTTTCCGCGAGGGGCTCATCTATCGCGACAAGCGGCTCGTCAACTGGGACCCGAAATTGCTTACCGCAATTTCGGATCTCGAGGTCGAGAACACTGAAGTCGCCGGGCATTTCTGGCATTTCAAATACCCGCTCGAACATGGCGAGACCTACGAGTTTCCGATCGCTCATGACGAGAACGGCG
The DNA here is from genome assembly GCA_041737095.1 of Parvularculaceae bacterium. Classification (GTDB taxonomy): domain Bacteria; phylum Pseudomonadota; class Alphaproteobacteria; order Caulobacterales; family Parvularculaceae; genus Amphiplicatus. The sequence continues at coordinate 1,199 of JBGSSK010000110.1, forward strand.
AGCCGACCGAATGGGAAACGCGCGATTATATCTCGATCGCGACGACGCGCCCTGAGACGATGTTGGGCGACGGCGCGGTTGCGGTGCATCCTTCCGACAGGCGCTACGCGCCGATCGTCGGCAAGAAGTGCCTGCTGCCGCTCGCCGATCGCTACATTCCGATCATTACCGACGAGTATCCCGATCCTGACTTCGGTTCGGGCGCGGTGAAGATCACCGGCGCGCACGACTTCAATGACTACAAGGTCGCGATGCGCAATGACATCAAGCTCTATGTCCTGATGGACGAGCGCGCGCGCATGCTGGACGCTGACTATATTCCGGAAAAATATCGCGGCCTCGATCGCTTCGAGGCGAGAAAGCAGGTCGTCGCGGATATCGAAGAACGCGGCCTTCTCATCAAGGTTGAAGACAAGAAGATCATGCAGCCCTTCGGCGACCGGTCGAACGTCGTCATCGAGCCGATGCTGACCGACCAGTGGTATGTCGACGCCGAAAAAATGGCGATCAAGGCGATCAACGCCGTACTCGACGGCAAGACGAAAATTACGCCCGACGCCTGGTCGAAGACCTATTTCCAGTGGATGCGCAATATCGAACCGTGGTGCGTCTCGCGCCAGCTCTGGTGGGGCCACCAGATACCGGCGTGGTACGGGCCGGACGGTCATGTCTTCGTCGCCGAAACGGAAGAAGAAGCGACGAAGGAGGCGATCCTTCGGTACACGCAAGAGGGCTATTCGCTCGAAGACATAAACAATATGCGCCGCCATGAGGAAGGCGAAGCGCCGCTGCTCGTGCGCGATGAAGACGTCCTCGACACTTGGTTTTCCTCGGCGCTTTGGCCATTTTCCACGCTCGGCTGGCCGGACGAAACGCCGGAGCTTGCAAAGCATTATCCGACGAGCGTGCTCGTCACCGCGCATGACATCATCTTTTTCTGGGTCGCCCGGATGATGATGATGGGCTGTCATTTCATGCCGGATGTACCGTTCCGGGATGTCTACATCCATGCCCTCGTCCTCGACGAAAAAGGGCAGAAGATGTCGAAGTCGAAGGGGAACGTCATCGATCCCCTGACTCTGATCGATAAATACGGCGCCGACGCCTTGCGGTTCACGCTGGCGGCGATGGCGGCGCAGGGGCGCAATATCCGCCTCTCTGAAGCGCGCGTCGAAGGCTACCGGAATTTCGGGACGAAGCTCTGGAACGCCGCGCGCTTCTGCGAAATGAACGGCTGCGTTTTCGACGCCGCGTTCGATCCCGCCTCGGCGAGGGAAACATTGAACCGGTGGATCATTCACGAGGCTGGCAAGACGGTGGAGGAGGCGACCGCCGCCCTCCAGTCCTTCCGCTTCAATGATGCGGCGGGCGCGATTTACCGCTTTGCGTGGAATGTGCTCTGCGACTGGCATATCGAGCTCGCAAAGCCGATCCTGATGGGCGAGGATTGTCCGGCGAAGGAGGAAACCCGTAAGACGACCGCGCTGGTCCTCTCTGAAGTCTTCAAGCTCCTCCACCCTTTCATGCCGTTCATCACCGAAGAGCTCTGGCGCGAAAGCGCCTCGCGCGAGACGGCGCTGATCGTTGCGCCATGGCCGGAGGCGAAATCGCTCCCGCGGGCGGAAAGCGCCGCGGCGGAAATCAACTGGGTCATCGGCCTCATCAACGCGATCCGTTCGGCGCGCGCTGAAATGAATGTGCCCGCCGGCGCAAAGATCGAGATGGTCGCGGTCGCCGCCGGGCCCGCGCCGTCGCTGCGCCTCGATCTCCATCGCGAGCTGATCGCGCGACTTGCGCGCCTTTCGTCGATACGCCTTGCTGACGCTGCGCCGAAAGGCGCCGTGCAGATCGTCCATGAAGGAGGTATCTACGCGATGCCGCTCGCCGGCGTCATCGACATCGCCGCTGAGAAGGCGCGTCTCGCCAAAGAGATCGAGAAATGCGTCAAGGAAATCGAGGCGGTCGACAAAAAGATGTCGAATCCGAGTTTCGTCGAGCGCGCGCCGGTCGAGATTGTCGAGGAGAATCGCGAAAGGCGGATCGCCTTCGCGGCGCGGCAGGAAAAACTCGCCGCCGCGCTGAATCAGATCGCTGAAGCCTGAGGTTTTTTAGCGCGAGAAATCGTCTTTCGAGAGCCAAAAGACTTCGCCCTCGCTTTCTTCGGTGTCGACCCACAGGAAAGGCAGGGCAGGAAATTCCGGCTCAAGGCGTTCGCGGCCCGACCCGATTTCGCAAAGGATGCCGCCGCCGTCATTAAGATGCGTCGGCGCGGCCGCGAGGATGCGCCGCACGAGTTCGAGGCCGTCAGCGCCGCC
>JBGSSK010000308.1:0-17010 GCA_041737095.1 Parvularculaceae bacterium
GGCAACGCTCGCCGGAGGCAAGCGAACGGGCCGACGATCGCGCTGAAGCGCGACGCGGCGGACGTCGCCGCCCGCAGGAGAATGCGGATTAGGAGCAACGTCGGCGACGTCTCGCGCAGCAACGCCTTGAATCGCCGGGAGCGCGCTTCTATGAGCCTTGGCGTCTGAACGAGACGCGCAAGGAGCCCCTCATGACCGCCATTGTCGACATCATCGGCCGCGAGATCCTCGACAGTCGCGGCAATCCGACGGTTGAAGTCGATGTCGTTCTCGAAGACGGCTCGATGGGTCGCGCCGGCGTTCCGTCCGGCGCCTCGACCGGCGCGCATGAGGCCCATGAATTGCGCGACGGCGGCGCGCGCTATGGCGGCAAGGGCGTCAGCAAGGCGGTTGCGGCGATCCAGGGCGAAATCTTCGATGCGGTGTGCGGGCTCGACGCCGAAGACCAGATCACGGTCGACGAAACCCTGATAGCGCTTGACGGCGAACCCAACAAGTCGCGCCTCGGCGCAAATGCGATCCTCGGCGTGTCGCTGGCGGTTGCAAAAGCCGCCGCGGAGGCCTCGAACATGCCGCTCTATCGCTATGTCGGCGGCGTGGCGGCGCGCACCCTGCCGGCGCCGATGGTGAACATCAGCCATGGCGGCGCGCATGCCGACAATCCGATCGACATCCAGGAATTCATGATCATGCCCTTGGGCGCCGAAACATTCGCCGAGGCGCTGTGCTGGGGCGCTGAAATTTTCCACGCGCTGAAAAAAGGCCTCAAGGCCGCCAGCCACAACACCAATGTCGGCGACGAGGGCGGCTTTGCGCCGAATCTCAAATCGACGGATGACGCGCTCGGCTTCATCATGAAGGCGATCGAAGCGGCAGGACGTCGGCCGGGCGAGGACGTCTTCATTGCGCTCGATGCGGCATCGACGGAATTCTACAAAGGCGGCCAGTACCATCTCGAAGGCGAAGGAAAGGTGCTCGATGCGGGCGGCATGGCCGCTTATTTCGAGGACCTTGTCGGCCGCTTCCCGATCGTCTCGATCGAGGACGGCATGGCGGAAGACGACTGGCAGGGTTGGAAGGCGCTGACCGACCAGATCGGCGCGCGCTGCCAGCTGGTCGGCGACGATCTCTTCGTAACGAATGAAAAGCGCCTTAAGGATGGCATCGAAAAAGGCTGCGCCAATTCGATCCTCGTCAAGGTCAACCAGATTGGGACGCTCACAGAAACCCTGCGCGCCGTCGAGCGCGCGCAGCGCGCCGGCTACACCGCCGTGATGTCGCATCGCTCGGGCGAGACCGAAGACGCGACGATCGCCGACCTCGCCGTTGCAACAAATTGCGGACAGATCAAAACGGGATCGCTGGCGCGCTCGGACCGCACCGCGAAATACAATCAGCTGCTGCGGATCGAGGAAGAACTCGGCGAAGCCGCGGTTTATGCCGGCGGGTCTTTGCTGCGCTAGCGGGCTCACCCAGGCGCGGCGAATCCTGATCAGCGCGTGCATTTCCTAAGACGGAACGCGTTGCGATTCCTGGCGGCGCTTGTCGTAACTCGCCTGAAGGACGCCGCGAATCCACGCGCGGTAGGGGCCGACCGCGACAAATCGGCCCGGCTCTCCCGGCGCCGCGCATTTGCGACCTGTGCGGATCGCGATCGCGACGACGACCAGTTCGCCCCTGCCGCCCATTACGGGGGCGCCGCTGTCCTGCGAACAAAGCGGCCGCTCATGCGTCATCGCGCACATGGCCTTGTCGTCGAAGACCGGCTCGCGCCGCGCCTTTTGCTGATTGCAGAGATCGCCGGGAATGACGAACAACGGCGCGCCCCTGATTGCGGCAGGACCATCGGCGACCTTGCTCCATCGGAACAAAACAGAGGTCGCGTCGAGACGTGTTGCGGCGTTGAGGCCGCTGATATCCGCAAACGCAATATTTTCTTCGCCCGGCGGCGGGTACGCAGCGACGGAAGGGCGCGGGTAGACGAGCCGGCCGCCGCCCTGCTGCATGGGAAGCATTGAGATTTCCGGATTGGGAACATAGATCGTCAGGTCGGTTGCGAATCGCACGAGCGCAATATCGTTTTGCAGTTTTCCATCGTGTTCGGGATGGCGAATGACCTCAACGATCGGCCGGACGATCCCGGCGCCGGCAAGCGACGTCGACCGACCCCGGACAAAGCCAAGACGGACGAGAAAGCGCGTCGCATCGACGCCCGCCGGCAGGCAGTGCGCTGCGGTCAGAACCCAGTCGGGCGCAACGAGAACCGCCCCGCAGACATGCCTGATCTCCGGCGGAAGGATGCCGATCGGGTCAGGCGCAAGGATCTGCGCGATCGCGCGCGGCGCCGGCGGGCCTGCCCACGCTTCCTTCGATCCCTCATGACATTTCACTTCGCCGCGCCAGTCGGTCAGGCAATGGCCAGAATAAATTTCATCCTGATTGATTTCCGCGCCGCCGACGCCGATCGCCAACGCGGCGACCGGCGCCAGAGCGAAAAGGCTTGCTATGATCAGAGCGCCAATCTTGCTCATGGTTGTGGCGTCTCCGGCTCCGAGAATACCGATGTTTGCGTCCTGCGCCGCTGCAGGCTTGGGCCGACGAGGCTGTCGATCCAGTCGCCGTAGGCGGCGACCCGCGTGTAGACGCCCGGCTGCCCGTCATCCATGCAGCGGTTCTTGCCCCAGCTGACGATGCCGACGATGTTCCCGAGAGGATCGATGACTGGCCCCCCTGAATCGCCGCGACAGGTTTTCTGTCTGGGGTCGGCGGCGCAGAATATGTTCGGATGGATGTTTGCAGCGTCGTAACCTTCGAGACGCGCGCAGAATTCATTCGGCAGGACTTTGAGGTCGAATTCGTAAGTCGCCGGCGCCGGCCGGTCGCCCGCGACATCCTCGGTCTTGCCCCATCCAAATATCACCACGCGGTCGAACGCCCATGGAACATGGGTCGCCGGCGTCGTCGCCGGCCGCGCGTAATTGATGAAATTGATCGGCGGTTTCGTTGTGTCGCCAGCCGTATACTTGCGGTCGGCGAAGGAATAGACCTCGGGATTTTCGATGCGATCGGACGCGCGCGGCGCGATCCGCACGAGCGCAATATCATTGAAATAGAAATTCTCGAAATCCGGGTGCGGAACAACTTCGAGAATGTCAAACACAACGCCTTCATTGCGGTCGGCGATGTTGTCGACGCCGAGGCGCACCTTGTAGCCTTTGGCGATATGCTCCGGCGCGATGCAGTGTGCGGCAGTCAATACCCAGTCCGGCGCGATCAGCGCGCCGCCGCAAACATGCTGCATCTCAAAGAGCCGCCTTCCTTCGCGAACCTCGGGGAGAAAACTCTCGGCGGGCCTGTCGATGAAAATTTGTGCGAGGAACGGAACGAACCCCGCGCGCTCGCCGCCAAATCCGTAGGCGAGGCAAAAGACCGTGCCGCCGCCGGACCAGGTGATATTGCAAAGGCTCCACTCGGAATAATCGACGCTATAGCCGGGCCAGCTCCGGGGCTCCTGCGCGCGGGGCGCGGTCGACAGGGTCAAGGCTACGAACACGCCGACCAGAGAAGCGAACCGCTTGTTCATCGCCAGGAATGCCCCTGCGAAACCGCCGATTCTATCTTAAGCCTTTGTTAACTCAAAATCGACTCAGGTGAGTCGCATTGCGGCGCGCCAGTTGCGCCGGCATCACACGCAGTGCGTTGAGGGCGGTCTGTTTCATGCGGTTTTCGTGGCGTCTCATCACCGACATCATCGCGCCGGCCTTTTTCACCTGCTGGATCGGCTATCTCGCCTATGACGCCGTCGTCGGCGCGACCGGCTATCGGGTGTTGCGGAAATTGCAGGCCGAAGTCGACGCCAAGGCGGCCGAGGTTGACACGCTCGCCGCCCAGCGCCGGATGCTTGAGACCGTCGCCCGGCAGCTCAATCCGAAATCCCTCGATCCGGACATGGTCGAGGAAAAGATCCGCAGCGTTCTCGGCTATGTCGCCGACGGCGACGTCGTTATTCCCCGCGATCAGCTCGAGGAAGTGCTGAAAAAGGCCGGGGCGAGCGCTCCCTGACCCTGTCGCCCGGCGCGCCTGGTCGGCCTTGTGACAGCAGATCGCATTCCCTAAAAGCAGGGCATCGGACTGCTGGAGAAGCATGATGGCCGCAAAGCCCGCAAAATCGCCTGCCCAAAAGACGGCATCGACCGCCCGCTCATTCAAACCGGAAGCGACCAATCTGAAGGCGACCAAGGATGAGCTCCTCGCCTATTATCGGGACATGCTGCTGATCCGCCGGTTCGAGGAGCGGGCGGGTCAGCTCTACGGCATGGGTCATATTGGCGGTTTCTGCCACCTCTATATCGGGCAGGAAGCCCTCGTCGTCGGCGTCGAGGCGGTCAAACGCAAGGGCGACCAGACGATCACCGGCTATCGCGATCACGGCCACATGCTCGCATGCGGCATGGACCCGAAGGGCGTCATGGCCGAGCTGACGGGCCGGGAAGGCGGTTACTCGAAGGGCAAGGGCGGCTCCATGCACATGTTCTCGAAGGATGCCGAGTTTTATGGCGGCCATGGCATCGTCGGCGCGCAGATACCGCTCGGCGCGGGCCTCGCTTTCGCCAACAAATACCGCAACAACACTAGCGTCAGCCTGACCTATTTCGGCGACGGCGCATCGAACCAGGGCCAGGTCTTCGAAGCGATGAACATGGCGCAGCTGTGGAAGCTGCCGGTGGTTTTCATCATTGAGAACAATCAATATGCGATGGGAACCGCGGTGACGCGGGCGCATTCCGACACGCACCTCTATCGGCGCGGCGCCGCGTTTGGCATTCCCGGCATGGAAGTCGACGGCATGGACGTTCTAGAAGTCCGGGAGGCCGCCCGCACCGCGATCGATCACGCGCGGACCGGCAAGGGCCCTTATATCCTTGAAATGAAAACCTATCGTTATCGCGGCCATTCGATGTCCGATCCGGCGAAATACCGAACTCGCGAAGAAGTCGACAAGGTGCGTGAACACAATGATCCGATCAAACGGTGCGAGCAGAGGATCTTCGACGCAAAGTTTGCGACCGAAGAGGACCTGAAAGCGATCGACGCCGAGATCAAGGCGATCGTAAAGGAGGCCGCCGACTTCTCGCTCGAAAGTCCGGAGCCCGCAGCGCAAGAGCTATATTCCGATGTCCTCGTCTGACCGCTGAACGCGGTCGCGCGACAGTCGTAGCGAGGGGGCAGGCGAGGGGGCTGTGGGGAATCGCGCTTACAGGATCCTGCATTTCCTTCCGTCATTTGCGATCGGTGGGCAGCAGCGCAGGCTTGCCGCCGTCATCGAAGCGCTCGGCGAAGGCTTTGAGCACCGGATCGAATCGCTTGACGGCGATCTCAGCGCCCGCGCGCTGCTTGACGGCGCTCGGGCCAGCGTCATGATCGAGGCGCATGTCCTCAAGAAATCGCCGCTGATCAGCCTAACGAATATCGGCGGTTTGCGACGGCTGATCGGCGACGCGAAGGCGGATCTAGTTTGCACATACAATTTCGGATCGATCGAGGCGATAATCGCCAATCGTCTCGGCCCTCGCATTGCGCATGTCCACCATGAAGACGGTTTTGGTCCCGATGAGGCCGGCGGCCGGCAAAAGGCCACCCGAGTTTTTGCGCGCCGACGTTTGCTTGCAGATTGCATGATTGCGGTTCCATCGCATGCGCTTGAAGAAATTGCGCGGAACGAATGGCATATTGATCCCGCAAGGATCCGACGCATTGCAATCGGCGTCGACGTCGTCCGTTTTCGCCCGGGCGGCGGGCTGCAAGCAGGACCCGTCATTGTCGGCGCCCTCGGCGCGTTGAGACGAGAGAAGAATTTTGCCCGCCTCATCCGCTGCTTTGCTGCTGCGAGCGCCGATCGCGACGCGCGCCTCGTCATCTACGGGGAGGGGCCTGAACGGCCTCGTCTCGAGGCGGCCATCAGATCGTCGAGCGCCGCGGAGCGCATGGAACTCGCCGGTGCGACGGCCGCGCCCGAGCGCGTGCTGCCGACCTTCCACCTCTTCGCGCTTTCCTCAGACACAGAGCAGACGCCAATCAGCCTGATCGAGGCGATGGCGTCGGGTCTTCCGGCGGTCGCGACGGATGTAGGCGACGTCCGGCGAATGATCGGCGAGGCCGGCGCCGACTTTGTCGTCGCGCCGGACGATGAGGCGGCGTTCGTCGACCGCTTGCGCAGGCTGATCGATGATGCGGCGCTGCGCGGCCGGCTCGGCGCTGCGAACGCTGCGCGCGCGGCGATGTTTGATCGCGCCGCCATGATCGACGGCTTCCGGCGTCTCTATCTCGAAGCGATGGGCGTTTCGGCCTGATGCGGACGTTTGTTGAAAAGTCTCCAGACCTGACGACGCTGCTCGAGGAGTGGACGCGGCTTTATGCGCTGTCAGATGCGTTGTTCTTTCTTTCGCCATCGTGGATTTCGACATGGATCGGGGAAGCGCCCGCCGACATCGACCTTGCCTGCGTGCGCGTTTTCGACGATTTGCGCGGCGTTTACGGGATTGCGCTCGCCGGCGTCCCGAAACGCCGTTCGATGGCGGCGCTGTCGTCCGTCCGCCTCCATGAAACCGGCGTCGGCGCGATCGATCGCATCTATCTTGAATACAATGATATACTGCTGATGCGTGACGCGCCTGAAGACGCGCGGGAGGCGGCGATTACCGCGTTGATCGAGGCTTTTCCGAAGGCGGATGAATTCGTCTTCCGCAATGCGCGCCCGGCTCTCGTTCGCGCCCTTGAAACTGTCGGCGACGCGCTTGGCCTGCGTTCCGATCGACGAAATTCGCTTCGGACTTTTCAGACGCCGCTCGGCGACGCGCCAGTTTTTGAGAATTTTTCGACCAGTCTTGGCGCAAAGATCCGCCGGTCGATCAGGCGGTACGAGGAGCGCGGCCCGGTTGTGATCGAACGCGCCGGCGACGCTGCGGAGCGGTCGATTGTCTGGACGGAATTGATGCGCCTGCATGCCCTGACCTGGTCGCAGCGCGGAAAGCGCGGCGCCTTTAATGAACCTGCTTTCGCAGGGTTCCACGAAAGGTTGTCGGAAAAGTTCCCGGCGGCGGTCGACCTCCTGAGGCTGATCGTCGGCCGTGAGACTGTCGGCGTCCTTTACAATTTCATCGCCGGCGATCGCGTCTACAATTACCAGAGCGGCTTTCTCTACGAGGCCGACAACCAGCTGGCGCCGGGATTTGTCAGCCACGCGATGGCGGCGGAAAAATATCGCAACGAAGGATACGCCGTCTATGACATGATGGGCGGCGACACCGGTTACAAGAGCCGTCTCGGAGTTGAAGGCGAGACGCTTGAAACGATCGTAATGTCGCGATCGACGCTGCGCACGGGCGCCCGCGAATTCCTCCGACGCTTCAGGCCCGCTCGTGCGTCAGAAACGCGTCGAACATGATCAGCATCCACAACTCCTGCGCATGGTCGGCGGCGCCGCGCTGGTGATCGGCGATCATGCGCATGACGCCTTCGGTCGAGAAATAGCCGACGCTTTTCCACACGGATGACTGGCGCAATCGATCGGCCGGACCGCCTTCCCGGCGCAGCCACATAGCGACTGGAGGACTGAACCCCCGCTTGGCGCCGGCGAGAATCCGCGAATCGACGCGCGCTTTTTGCGATGCTCTCAGGATGCGTTTGCCGACGCCCCCCGCTGCGCGAAATTCCGGCGGCAAGGCGAGGGCCCATTCGGCGAGGCGATGGTCGAGAAACGGCGCCCGCACTTCGAGCCCGTTGGCCATCGAGGCGCGGTCAATTTTCGTCAGCATGCGTCCGGGGAGCCATGTCGCAAGATCGATTTCCTGCGCGAGGCTAAGCGGCGGAAGACGTGCGCTGCTGACGCTCGCGAGCAAGGGCTGGAGCGGATCGTAGGTTCTCGCGGCGGCGAGGAAGTCAGGCGACAGCACTCGGGCGAGGCGATCGGGCAGGCTGGTCGAGACGGCGCGCGCATAGGCGGTGAGCGAATCCTCGCCCAGCGATTGCAGCGTTGTCTTCAACCGCAGCGAACGAGGCGCCCAGTCGAGTTTCGGATAAAGCGCCCCCGCCGCGCCGAAGGTCGCGCGGCGCAAGGCGAGCGGCGCCGCGCGTCGCAGGCGCTCTTCCGCTGCGAAAAACGGATAGCGGCGATATCCGCCGAAAATCTCGTCAGCGCCATCGCCCGAAAGCGCGACCTTGACGCGCCGCCGCGCCGCGCGGCTCACTTCATAGCTCGGCAGCGCTGACGGATCAGCGAAAGGTTCGCCATAGACGGCCGCGATCCGGTCGATTAGCCCCCCTTCGTCCAGCCGTACGACTTCTTCGTGATGATCAGTCTGGCAGCGCCGCGCCGTTTCGCGAGCGGCCGCGCGTTCGTCGAACGACGCTTCGTCGAAACCGATTGTGCAAGTTGTTGTCCTTCGGCCGCCCTGCGCCAGCGAGGCGACGATCGATGATGAATCGACGCCGCCCGACAGGAACGCGCCGAGCGGCGCGTCACCAATCGTCTGCGATGTCACCGCGTCGTCGAGCAGGCCAACCAACTGTTCAGTTGCCGCGCCGAAACTGATCGAACGGTCTATCGTGAAAGATGGACGCCAGTAGCGGACGATCTCCGGCGCCGCGCCGCGCCTGCAGGTGATGACGGACCCTGGCGGCGCCTTCAGGACGCCGTCATAAATGGACTTCGGATCCGGTACGTACCCATACAGGAAATAGTCGTGAAGCGCTTCGGTCGAATGCGTGAGGCTGACAAGTCCCGTCGCGCGGATTGCGCCGATTTCAGAGCCGAAGACCAGAAGCCCGTCGGCGGATACAGCATAATAAAGCGGCTTTTCTCCAAAGCGGTCGCGCGCGAGAGTCAACGTCTCGGTGTTATCGTTCCACCAGGCGAACGCGAACATGCCGCGCAGTTTGCTGACGAAATCCGGCCCCTCTCGCTGCAATCCTTCGAGCAGCGCCTCAGTGTCGGAATTCGTCCGGAATTCGACTCCGGCGTCGACGAGTCCGCGCCGCAGATCGCGGAAATTGTAAATCTCGCCATTGAAGCTTATTGCGCCGGCGCGGTCGGCGCTTCTGAAGGGCTGCGCGCCGCCTTCGATATCGATGATTGCAAGACGACGATGGCCGAGTCCGATTCCGGGCGCCTCGAAATATCCTTCACCGTCGGGTCCGCGATGCGCGACTGCATCGGTCATGCGTTTCAACGCACGGCCGTCGATCGGGCGACGTCCGGTGAGATCAAAAATGCCCGCGATCCCGCACATGCGGTCAGGTCGGCGCACGGAGGCGGGCACGCCATTCCGCGACCGGCTCCATGGCGTTGAGGAATGCATCAAGCGCGGCGGCCGGATCAGTATTGGCGTCGTGCGGCGCCGCTATGAACAGGGCGCCGCCCGGAGACTTTTTCCCGCGCAGTTTCTGCAATGCAAGGTCGCGTTTCAGCGCCAGCGACGACGCATAAATCCGGTCGCCGAGCCAGTAGCGGACAGCGACGTTGATCCTGCGTCCGGCGTTGTTCTCCCAGGTCTCGATCGTTGGCGCCGTTTGACCGACGGCGATCCGTCGCCAGTCGCGACCGTCGCCCGCCGCGACATGTGCGCCCGCGATCTCGGCGCCGCGACGGTCATAATCGAATGCGGCGATCGAAACGACAATCGTTGCATCCTCCAACCGGTAGGCGTTGGTCGCGTGATGATCGGCGTTCGGCGCAAAGGCGGTCCAGTCGGCGCGCGGCGCGATGACAGCGAAGTCCGGGGCATGGAAAGGTTCCAGCCGAGAAGATGGCATCTCAACTTTCGGCGCGGATACGACGCGCGCGTCGTACGCGGCAACCGAAAAAAGGACAATCAGCGCTGCGGCGCAGGGCGCAAGACGATAGTTGTCGCCGGCGTTTTGCTGGCGAACAATCGTCGCTGGTTCTTCGGGGCGATCCGCCAGGCGACGCGCCAGAAAAATGAGGCCGACGATCATCGACGCGTAAAGCGCCCATCCAAGCGCGACGTGCTCAGGCCCGACGCCGATCGCCATGTCGGTGGCGATCGCAACTGAGACGATGAGAAACGCGCGCAGCCAGTTCGCAAGGATCGCAATAAAGAGGGCGGCTGCGACGAAGGCGGCGCGCTTGCGCCAAGTCGAGAAGGCGAGTTCGCCGACCAGCGCCGACAGCACCGCTGAAGCGAGGAGGAACCGCAGCCCGGCGCAGGACGGCGCGATCTCGAAACGGCCGGGGCCGCTCGTCAGCATGAATCCGTCGCGAACGACATCGACGCCGGCGCCGTGGAGCATCGCCGTGACGGCGACCGCGGTCCCATGCTGCAGCGCCGGGGTCAACTCCTCGCCGAAAGGAACCATTAAGAACAAAAACCCGAGCGCAAAGATGTGGCGGCATGCGAATGACCAGCCGAACGCCGTGACGGCGGCGCCGATCAGCGCGCCGACGAGCGCCGCATGTCCGACCAGCGCAACGCCCGAGGCGGCGCTGATGAGCCAAAACAGGGACGAAAGTCCGACAAGGCCGACGCCCAGCCAATCCGACGTCGGCGAAAGGGCGCCAAGGTTCTCCCGCCGCAGAATGAGCCAGAGCGAAATCGGCGCGACGAGGGCGCCATGATGGTAGACGGAGGAATGAAGCCAAAGGTCAGCCATCGATAGCGCAGCGTCGGAGAACGCCGCGATGATTCCGGCGACGAGGATGGCCAACGACGCAAGACTTTTCCGGCACGACGAGAGGGCGCTGGCGCTTTCGAGGGTTGATCTCGTTGAGAGAGCGGTCGCCATCTGCGGTTCCTTGAGCGAAGCGACTGACGCCGCTTCGTCATGACCATGCAAGGCGTGGTCCGCGCCGCTGTCGGCGCTAAAAGGTTAATTCTGTTCGGCGCCGACGTCGTGCAGAGCGAAACATTTGAGCTGCGCCGCCCGGATCCTGGCGCAGGTCGCCGTCGCGTCGGCTTCCGACAGATGCGTAAAGCGGGCGCGGTAGAGCGTCGATCCATCACCCTTCGGCATCGGCGCGACGTTGCGCGTTCTGCTGACGAGCCCGCTTGCGATCGCTGCGGCCTCAAGTTCCTTTTGGGCGAGTTCCTTGCTCGAATAGGCGCCGATCTGAACGCTCCACTGGCCGGGATCCTCGAAGTCGCCTTCGCCCCGCAATTCGCTCGACGGCGTTAGCGACGACAGTCGGACGCGCTCATACTCGTTGAAATCGTCGCTTTGGGCGCCGGCGATCAGGACGCCGATCCGGTCGGACGGCTCCGGGGCCGACAGGCCGAGCGGCCCGAAGGACGCCGCCGCGATCGTCAGTTCGCGCCGCAGGCCCTCGTCGCCGGCGATCGTCGGGACGGCGTTCTTGCGCTCGAGTTCTGCAATCAGTGTCGGCTTGAGCCGCGGCGTCGGCGTCGCGCGGTGGAGCGCGGCGATCAATGTCGGCTCCTTCGCGATTTCGTCGAAACCGACGGTGAGGATTTCCTTCATGTGGGCGTCGCGCGTCCGCACGGAGCGCCCGCCGAGAACGATGCCGATGAGGCGCGTGCCGTCGCGCGCCGCCGTTGAGGCGAGATTGAAGCCCGAACGCTGTGTATAGCCGGTCTTCAGTCCGTCAGCGCCTTCATAGGTCTGCACCAGCGCATTGTGGGTGCGGTAGGTGCGGCCGTTCCAGGCGAATTCGATCGTATTGAAATACGGGAAATACTGGGGGTGATCCTGAATCAGGCGCCGCGACAGGGTCGCAAGGTCCCGCGCCGTCGTCATCTGTTTGGAATTCGGCAAGCCGGACGCGTTCTTAAACGTCGTGTTCCGCATGCCGAGCGCCTGAGCCTTGGCCGTCATCGCCTGCGCGAATTTCCACTCAGAGCCCGAAATGCTCTCGGCGACGACGACGGCGACGTCGTTGGCCGACTTGACGACAAGTGCCTTGATGGCGGTTTCAGCGTCGATCGTCGATCCGGGGACGAGGCCGAGTTTCGTCGGCGGCTGGCCGGCCGCCTGCGCCGAGACTGTCAATTCGCTGTCGAGATTGAGCCGTCCTGATTCGATTTCGTCGAACAGCAGATATAGCGTCATCATCTTGGTGAGCGACGCCGGATAGCGTTTGGCGTCGGGATACCGCTCAAACAGGACGGCCCCTGAATCGGCGTGAATGACGAGTGCTGCGTATTTGGGGGCGTCGGCGCTCTTTTTCTTGGCGGCCAAGGCGTCCGACGAAGCCGCGAGCGACATCGCCAACACCAGAACAATCGATAACAGGTTACGCCAACTCGCCGCCATTACCCAAGCCTCGCCAAACCGCGGGCGCTTCGCAACTAAATTCTGAAAGCCGCCGCTTAAAAACCGACCTATCCCATTCCGCACAACGCCTGATCCTGTCAGACCAGCAAGGCGCGTGCCGCCCCCCGAACCCATGTAAGCGGCGGAAACGTGATCGTCGCCGCGTCCGGTAAACAACTCGTTAAAGTTAAAATCCCGACAAGTTTCCGGACGTCGTCCCAATTTGCCGAAAAAGTGATTGTGCGATGCAACATAAACCCTTGACGCCGTCGAATCCCGAGATTATGTTGCACCGCACAATGGCGAGGCGCGTCGTAGAAGATGACGCCCGCCGGGTGTCGACCAACAGGGAGAAATACATGGCCAACAAGAAAACCGTCGAAGGCGCGGCGACTGAAGCCTTTGAATCACTTACATCTTTCAGTCCCGATGCGTTCAAGGACGGCTACGAGAAATTCACCAAGAGCATGAGCTCGTTCGCCGATTTCCAGAAAAGCTCGGTCGAAGCCTTCATGGCGTCGGCTGGCGTGTTGGCGAAGGGCTTCGAGAAAGCCGCGACGACCCAGACCGCTTTCGTCAAGGAGCAGTTCGAAGAAAGCGTTGCGACCGCGAAAGCCGCCGCCTCATCCAAGAGCCTTCAGGAGGCAGTTGAGCTGCAAAATGATTTCGCTCGCGCGACTTTCGAGAAAAACCTCGGCCACGTGACCGCCCTGACCGACCACTGGACGAGCGTCGCCAAGGAAGCCTCGGACCCGCTGACCAAACGCTACGGCGAATTCGTCGAGATGGTGCAGTCCTACCGCGCGTAATCTGCGCCTTCATCTGGTTGAGTTTGCGGAACGCCCGGGCCCACGGCCCGGGCGTTTCCCGTTTCAAGACTGCGTGCGGTCGATTGGGCCGGTCAATTTCCTTCTTTTCAATCCATTTCCAATACATACTTAATGGGCGACGGAAGATTCGGGCCGTCCGCAGACCAAGGACAGATCGCGTCGATGGCGAATGAGGAAGACAACAATCAGGGACCGGGCTTCGGCGTCGGCGTAGTTTCCAAGACCGCGCCTAAGACCAAGCGGCCATCGCTCTACAAGGTCCTGCTCCTGAATGACGACTACACGCCGCAGGAATTCGTCGTGTGGCTGCTTCAAGCCGTCTTCAACAAAGGGCCGGAGGACGCGATCCGCATCATGCTGCATGTTCACCAGAACGGCGTCGGCGTTTGCGGCGTATACACATATGAGGTCGCCGAGACCAAAGTGGCTCAGGTGATGGAGCTCTCGCGGCGGAACCAGCATCCGCTACAATGCACCATGGAAAGGGAATAGGGTGGCGTCTTTCAGCAGGAATCTCGACGAGTCCCTACATCGGGCGATCGCTATCGCCACCGAGCGCGGCCATGAGCTCGCGACGCTTGAACATCTTCTTCTTGCGCTGACGACCGATCAGGACGCCGCCGCCGTCATGCGCGCCTGCAATGTCGATCTCGAAGCGATACGCCGCAATCTTTACGAGTTCATCGAAAACGATCTTTCAAACCTCAAGACCGACGGCGATGAACAGGCGAAGCCGACAGCGAGTTTCCAGCGGGTCATTCAGCGCGCCGTCATTCATGTGCAATCGTCGGGGCGCGAAGAAGTCACCGGCGCAAACGTGCTGGTGGCGCTGTTCGCGGAGCGAGAGTCGCACGCCGCCCACTTCCTCCAACAGCAGGACATGACGCGCTTCGACGCAGTCAATTATATCTCCCACGGTCTTGCAAAGCGTCCGGGCGAGAGCCAGCCGAAGACGCCGCGCGGCGCTGCCGAGGAAAGCGACGGGCAGGGCGCCAAGAACGAAAGCGCGCTCGGCTCTTATTGCGTCGACCTCAATGAGAAGGCGCGCGGCGGCAAGATCGATCCGCTGATCGGACGCGGCGCGGAAGTGGAACGCTCTATCCAGGTGCTGTGCCGGCGGCGCAAGAACAATCCTTTGCTGGTCGGCGATCCGGGCGTCGGCAAGACGGCGATCGCGGAAGGCCTCGCCCGCAAGATCGTTGACGGCGAAGTGCCGGAAGTACTCGAGAATGCGACAATCTACGCACTCGACATGGGCGCCTTGCTCGCTGGCACACGCTATCGCGGCGATTTCGAGGAGCGCATCAAGTCGGTCCTGAAGGAACTCGAGGAGCACGAGGACGCGATCCTCTTCATTGACGAAATACACACCGTCATCGGCGCCGGCGCGACTTCGGGCGGCGCAATGGACGCGTCAAACCTGTTAAAGCCGGCGCTGCAGTCCGGCTCGCTGCGCTGCATGGGGTCGACGACCTACAAGGATTACCGACAGCATTTCGAGAAAGATCGTGCGCTCGCCCGCCGCTTCCAGAAAATCGACGTCATGGAGCCGACGCTTGATGATACGGTCAAGATACTAACCGGCCTGAAACCCTATTTCGAGGAGCACCACAAGGTTCAGTATACGGCCGAAGCAGTCAAGGCCGCCGCCGATCTGTCATTCAAATACATGACCGACCGCAAGCTGCCGGACAAGGCGATCGATGTCATCGACGAGGCGGGCGCGCGGCAAATGCTGTTCACCCCGGACAAGCGGAAGAAGATCATCGACGTCGAGGACATCGAGGAAATCGTCGCCAAGATGGCGCGCATTCCGCCGAAATCGGTGTCGAAGAGCGACACAGAACGCTTGCGCACGCTCGGCGCAGACCTGCGGCGCGTCGTCTTCGGCCAGGACCAGGCGATCGACCAGCTCGCCGCGGCGATCAAGCTGTCGCGCGCCGGCCTTCGCGAGCCGAACAAGCCGATCGGCAGCTATCTCTTTTCCGGCCCCACCGGCGTCGGCAAGACGGAAGTCGCCAAGCAATTGTCCTTCATCCTCGGCGTCGAACTCATTCGCTTCGACATGTCGGAATACATGGAGCGTCATACCGTATCGCGGCTAATCGGCGCCCCGCCGGGCTATGTCGGTTTCGATCAGGGCGGCCTTTTGACAGATGCGATCGACCAGCATCCGCACGCTGTCCTCCTCCTCGACGAAATCGAGAAGGCGCATCCGGAGATTTTCAATATCCTCCTGCAGGTGATGGACAATGGAACGCTGACCGACACCAACGGCAAGAAGATCGATTTCCGCAACGTCATCATCATCATGACCACCAACGCCGGCGCGTCCGACGCGGCGAAATTCGCGATCGGCTTCGCCGGCGGCAAGAAGAGCGACGAAACGGAAGCCGCCATTCGGCGGATGTTCGCGCCGGAATTCAGGAACCGCCTCGATGCGACGGTCAGCTTCGGCGGGCTGACGGCAGAGATCATCGATCGCATCGTCGAGAAATTCATCTTGCAGCTTGAGGCGCAGCTCGCTGATCGCGGCGTCACCTTCGAGCTGGATGTGGAAGCGACGCGCTGGCTCGCCAAACGCGGCTTCGATGAGGAAATGGGCGCACGTCCGTTGTCCCGCATCATTCAGGAACACGTGAAAAAGCCGATCGCCGACGAGATCTTGTTCGGGGACCTCAAAAATGGCGGCGTCGTTCGCGTAATGCTCGACAAGGACGATCCGGAAAAGCTCGCTTTCGAATTCATTCCGGATGAGACGAAAAAAGAAGGCGCGGTGCCGGCGCTCGTCAGCCCTTAGATCAGCGGGACCTGCATTGGTCTCGTTTCGCCGCCAGAAACGCACGGACGCCCTGATCGCTCGACAGGCCGATCGCCCGGTCAAACGCTTCGCGCGCAACTTCAGCGCCGCCGATCGCTAACAGCGCATGGGCGCGCGTCGCCCAATAGGGCTGGTGGGCGGCGACCCGATCCTGATCGCACTGATCGAGCGCGGCGATCGCGCGTTCGGCGTCGCCGGCTTTGACGAGCGCCGCAGCGCGGCCGATTTCAGCGCCGATCGACGGCGCAATTGAATTCAGGCTTTCGTAGAGGCGAACGATTGCAGTGCTCGTGTCTCCGCCGGATATGCGTCCGGATATATGCGCCGACTGGATGGCCGCCTCGAACTGATAGCGTCCAGGCGACCTGAGCGCCGCGGCGCGGCCGAGCGCCTCGTCGGCGGTTTCAAGATGCGCCGCATCCCAGAGAGAAACATCCTGCGCGTCGAGCGGAAAATAGACGCCGCCGATGCGGCGCGCGTTTCGCCGCGCTTCGATATAGGAGATGAGCGCGACCAGCCCCAGCGCCTCCGCATCGTCGACGAGAAGGGTTGAAACGAGCGCTGCGAGAAACAGCGCCTCGCGGGCTAGATCCATCGCTTCGCCCTCATCGCCATTTTCCGCATCATAGCTGGCGCCGAAAGCGGCGTAGATCGCGTCGAGCACCGCGCCGGCGCGCCCCGGCAATTCATCATCGGACGGGGTTTCGAACGGGATCCCCGCGTCGGCGATCTTGCGTTTCGCGCGCACCAATCGCTGGCCCATGGCGGCGGGAGCAATGAGGAACGCTGACGCGATGCGCGCGGCGTCAAGACCAAGCACCGTCTGCAGCATCAGCGGCGTGCGCATCGCGGGGTCGATCGCCGGATGAGCGCAGATGAACAATAGCCGCAGCCTTTCATCTGCGAAGTGCTCCTCGCGCGTCATCGCCTCGGCCTCTTCAATGAAGATCAGCATATCCTGCTGTCCGGACCGGCGCGTTTCGGCGCGCCGGCCCTGATCGATCAGTTTCCGGCGCGCGGCGGTCAGCAGCCAGGCCTCCGGCGAATCCGGCGCGCCGGTGACCGGCCAGTGTT
>JBGSSK010000158.1:0-9401 GCA_041737095.1 Parvularculaceae bacterium
GCGCGACGCTTTTCGGCGCCGCGGCGGGCGAAACGGTCTGCGCCGAATGGGCGGCGTGGGCGAACGGCACGGCGGTTCGCGAGCTGGATTTTCACGACACGTTCCTCGCCGCCGACTATTCGCATCCGGGTGACAACATCCCGCCTGTGCTCGCGGTCGCGCAGCAGATGGGAAGGGACGGGCGGGCGCTCGTGCGCGGCATTGCAACCGGCTACGAAGTTCAGGTCAATCTCGTGAAGGCGATCTGCCTCCATGAACACAAGATCGACCACATCGCACATATCGGCCCGTCGGCGTCGGCAGCTATCGGCACGCTCCTTGATCTGCCTACGGAGATTATCTACCAGGCGGTGCAGCAGGGCCTGCACACGACGATCACGACTCGCCAGTCGCGAAAAGGCGAGATTTCGACCTGGAAGGCGTTCGCGCCCGCTTACGCCGGCAAACAGGCGATCGAGGCGGTCGACCGCTGCATGCGCGGCGAGGGCGCGCCGTCGCCGGCCTATGAGGGCGAGGACGGCCCGATCTCCTATATCCTAAACGGCCGCACGGCGCGCGACCGAGGCGAGAGCCCGTATGATCCTACCTATCACGTGCCCCTGCCGGCGAAGGGCGAAGCGAAACGCGCGATCCTCGAGACCTACACCAAGGAGCATTCGGCCGAATACCAGAGCCAGGCGCTGATCGATCTCGCCTTCCGCATGGGCGAGAAGATCGGCGATTTCGACAAGGTGAAGTCGATCGTTCTCTATACGTCGCATCACACGCATTATGTCATCGGCACAGGCTCCGGCGACCCGCAGAAAATGGACCCTAACGCCTCCCGCGAAACCCTCGACCATTCGATCATGTACATTTTCGCGGTCGCGCTGCAGGACGGCGAATGGCACCATGTGAAGAGCTATGCGCCGGAACGCGCCAAACGCGCCGACACGGTGAATCTCTGGCGCAAGATCTCGACGGTCGAGGACGCGGAATGGACGCGCCGCTATCACAGCCACGATCCGAAGGAGAAGGCCTTCGGCGCGCGCGTCGTCGTGACGTTCGAGGACGGCTCGACGCTAGTCGATGAGCTCGGCATCGCCAACGCCCACCCGTTCGGCGCGCGGCCGTTCGGCCGGGCGGAATATATCAGGAAGTTCCGCACGCTGACGGATGACATTCTAGATCCAAGGGAATCAGCGCGATTTCTCGAGCTGGTGCAGCGACTGCCGAATTTGAGCGCGGCGGAGGTCATGGCGCTGAACCCGGTCGCGCCGAAGGGATATCTCATCGACAATCCGGCGAAGGGAATTTTCTAGCGATGTTGTTTGCGGCCAATCCTTCGAAACGGCCCTGCGGGCCTCTTCAGGATGAGGCTTCCCTTTGCTGCAACCAAAACAGCCTTCATCCTGAGGAACGCCTCGAAGAGGCGCGTCGCGAAGGATGGGCCGCAAGGACGAAAGGCTCCTAGATGCTATTCACCAAAAAGCACGCCGCCGAGAAGCGCGCCGATTTCCGCGCCAAGCTGAAATCGGGAAAGCTCCTGCAATTCCCGGGCGCCTTCAATCCGCTTTGCGCGCAGATGATCGAGCGCAAGGGGTTCGACGGCGTCTATATTTCCGGCGCGGTGATGTCCGCCGATCTCGGCCTTCCCGATATTGGCATTTCGACGATGACGGAATTCGCCGAGCGCGGTCATCAGATCGGGCGCGTCACCGATCTGCCGACGATCATCGACATCGACACCGGTTTCGGCGAGCCGATGGCGGCGGCGCGCACGGTTCGCACGATGGAGGAGATGGGGCTGTCCGCCTGTCATATTGAAGATCAGGTGATGCCGAAGCGCTGCGGCCATCTCGACGGCAAGGAAGTCGTCGACACAGCGACGATGGTCCAGCGCGTCCGCGCCGCGTCGGACGCCAGGCGCGATGCGAATTTCATTCTCATTGCACGATCGGATGCGCGCGCCGTCGAGGGGCTCGACAAGGCGATCGACCGGATGAAGTCGTATGTCGACGCCGGCGCCGACATGATATTTCCCGAAGCGATGGCGAACGAGAAGGAATTCGAAGCCGTCCGGAAGGCGCTTTCCGTGCCGATCCTCGCCAACATGACGGAGTTCGGAAAGTCGCGGCTCCTCAACAAGACTGAACTTGAAAATCTCGGCTTCAATCTCGTCATCTATCCGGTGACGACCTTGCGCCTTGCAATGTTCGGCGCCGAGAAGGGGCTCGACGCGATCCTCAAGGACGGCGACCAGAACGGCGTTTTGGAAATAATGCAGCACCGGCGTGATCTCTACGATCTCCTGCGCTATCACGACTACAACAAGTTCGATCAGTCGATCTACAATTTCCAGGTCGCAGACACGCCGAAAGAATAGGGAGCCCCAATATGTCTGAGGAAGTGAAATACGGTCTCGCCGGCGTCGTCGCTGACGACACGGCCGTGTCGAAAGTGATGCCGGAGACAAACTCGCTCACCTATCGCGGCTATGCGGTGCAGGACCTTGCGACCGAATGCCGGTGGGAGGAGGTCGCCTATCTCATCTGGAACAAGGAGTTGCCGACGCGCGCGGAACTTGAAGCGTTCAACGCGCGTGAAAAGCGCGAGCGCGGCATTTCTTCGGATATGCTCAATCTGATCCGCATGCTGAACTCCAAGGCGCATCCAATGGATACGCTGAGGACCGCAATCTCTTTCATGGGTCAGGCTGACGACACGGCAGAGGATTCCTCGCCGAAGGGCCTCTATGACAAGTCGATCCGCATGTTCGCGCAGATCCCGGAGCTCGTCGCCGCGGACTTCCGCGTGCGGAAAGGCGAGGACCCGATTCCGGCGACGAAGGACCTTGGCTTCTGCGAGAATTTCTTCCACATGTGCTTCGGTAAGGTGCCGGCGCCGGAGATCGTCAAATGCTTTGACATCTCGATGACGCTTTACGCCGAACATTCCTTCAACGCCTCGACTTTCACCGCGCGCACGATCGCGTCGTCTCTCTCTGACATCTATTCGGCGGTTACGGGGGCGGTCGGCTCGCTCAAAGGTCCGCTGCATGGCGGCGCCAACGAAGCCGTCATGCACATGCTGAAGGAAGTCGGCTCGGCGAAAAACGCAGAAAAATGGATGCTCGACGCGCTGAAGTCGAAGCGCAACATCATGGGCTTCGGCCACCGCGTCTACAAGCGCGGCGACAGCCGTGTTCCGACGATGACCGACGCTTTCAGAAAAATGGTCGACGTGATCGGAACAGCGGAAGCGCGCGAGTACTGGGAGATGAGCCGCACCCTTGACGCGACGATGGTCCGTGAAAAGAACATTTATCCGAACCTCGATTTCCCAACGGGTCCCGCCTATTACCTGATGGGTTTTGAGATTCCGATTTTCACGCCCATCTTCGTGATCAGCCGCATTACGGGCTGGACCGCACATGTGATGGAGCAGCGCGCGGCCAACAAGCTCATCCGCCCGCTGTCGAATTACGTCGGCGTGCCGCAGCGGGATGTCGTCTCGATCGAGAAGCGCGGATGAGCAAACCGCGACAACGCAGCGAGGAAGAACGCCGGCGCGCGATGGCGGCGGTCCGCGAGCTCATTGGCTGGATCGGCGACGATCCGGCGCGCGAGGGCCTCGTCGATACGCCGCAGCGCGTGGTCGATGCCTTCCTCGAATATTTTCGCGGCTACGAAGTAGACCCGGACGCCTACCTGCAACGCACGTTCGAGCAGGTCGGCGGCTATGACGAGATCGTCTTGTTGCGCGACATCCCGTTTCACTCGCATTGCGAGCATCACATGGCGCCCGTCATCGGCAAGGCGCATGTCGCTTATCTGCCGAAAGATCGCGTCGTCGGCATTTCGAAGCTCGCGCGGGTCGTTCACGCCTACGCCAAGCGGCTGCAGGTGCAGGAACGGCTGACCGCCGAGATCGCCGATTGCATCGAGCGCGTGCTTGATCCGGCCGGCGTCGCCGTCGTCATCGAGGCGACGCACGCCTGCATGACCTGCAGAGGCGTTGAAACGCCGGGCGTCATCATGACGACGAGCCGGATGATGGGCGCCTTCCGCGAAGACCCGCGTTCGCGGCAGGAAGTGCTGAAGCTAATGGGATTCAACTAGGCGCGCTGCGCCGTGCTCAAAGGAGCGAGAAATGACCTACCAATGCATCCTTCTGGACTATGACGGCGCTGTCGGCATCGTCACGCTCAATCGGCCGGAGGCGCTGAACGCCTTCTCGAACCAACTGATGGACGAACTGACGGACGCGCTGAAGAAGCTCGACGCCGATGACGAGATCGGCTGCATCATCATTACCGGCTCGGAAAAGGCGTTCGCCGCCGGCGCCGACATAAAGGAGATGGCGACGAAGACCTATATGGAGGTCTTCAACGAACAGTTCATCACGCGCAATTGGGAAGAGGCGACGCGGGTCAGGAAACCGGTCATCGCGGCGGTCGCCGGCTATGCGCTCGGCGGCGGATGCGAGCTCGCCATGATGGCCGACTTCATCATCGCCGCCGACAATGCGAAATTCGGCCAGCCGGAAATCACGATCGGCGCGATGCCGGGCGCCGGCGGCACGCAGCGCCTCGCGCGCTTCATCGGCAAGTCGAAGGCGATGGAAATGTGCCTTACCGGCCGCATGATGGATGTCGAGGAGGCCGAACGCTGCGGCCTTGTCAGCCGCATCGTGCCGAAGGGCGAGCTGCGCGCCGAGGCGATCAAGACCGCCAAGCAGATCGCGTCGTTCTCCTGGCCGATCGTCATGTTGACGAAGGACGCAGTCAATCGCGCCTTCGAATTGCCGCTGACCGAGGGTGTCCGGTTTGAACGCCGCGTGTTTCACTCGATCTTCGGAACCGAAGACCAGCAAGAGGGCATGGCCGCCTTCGTCGAGAAGCGCAAACCGGTTTTCAAGAATCGTTGACAGCGCCGGCCTCGGCGCACACTGATCTTTGATGGATAATCTTGTCCTGGCGATCGCCATCATTGGCCTGCTCGGTGTCGGCGCGCAGTGGCTCGCCTGGCGCCTCGCCTTGCCGGCGATCGTGCTGATGGCGATTGCGGGGATCCTGGCGGGCCCCGTCTTTCAGATCCTCTGGCCGTCGGATTATGCGCCCGGCGGCCCGGCGCCGATGGAAATGCTGTTCGGCGAGTTCTACCGCCCGATGATCGCGATTGCGGTCGCCGTCATCCTCTTTGAAGGCGGCCTGACGCTCAATTTCGCTGATATCCGTGGACTGACGAAAGGCGTCCGCAGCCTGGTGTTCCCGGGCTTCCTGATCGCCTGGGCCTTCGGCGCGGCGGCCGCATTCTATATCGGCGGCCTCGAAGCGCCGGTGGCGCTGCTGTTCGCCGGCGTTATGGTCGTCACCGGTCCGACGGTCATCATTCCGCTTCTTCGCCAATCTCGCCTCAATCAGCGCCCGGCTGCGCTCCTCAAATGGGAAGGCATCATCAACGATCCGGTCGGCGCGCTCCTCGCGGTCCTTGTCTATGAAGTGACGACGTTCGGCGGCGCCGGCGGCGAGGCGCATGAGCCGCGCCAGATTTTTGCAGCGCTCCTCATCGCCTCGTTCCTTGCGATCGTCCTCGGTTTCGCCCTCGGCCGATTTGCGGCGGCGGCGTTCGGGCGCGGCTGGGTCCCGGAGTTTCTGAAGTCGCCAATCCTCCTCGCGCTTGTCCTGTTCGGCTTCGAATTCGCCAATCTCCTTCAGGAGGAGGCGGGACTATTGACCGTCACCGTAATGGGCGTGACGCTCGCCAATTCGCGTATCGCGAGCATCAACGAGCTTCGCCACTTCAAAGAAAGCGTCGCAATCCTGCTCGTCTCGGGCGTATTCATCATCCTAACCGCCAATCTCACTTGGGAAACCATCGGCGCGCTCGGCCCTTCCGACGTGCTGCTGATCCTGGCGATGCTGTTCCTGGTGCGTCCGGCGACGGTGTTCCTCTCGACGATCGGCGCCGGGCTGACCTTAAAGGAGCGGTTGCTGATCGGCTGGATCGCGCCGCGCGGCATCGTCGCGATCGCTGTTTCGAGCTTCTTCGGCGCCGCCCTTGTCCAGTATTTCGCGACGGCGGCCTCGTTCGCCGTTTCGCCCGAACAGCAGCAGGCGCTTGGGGTGATGTTCGCATCGGCGGAACGAATGATCCCGCTGTCCTTCGCGATGGTCTTTGCAACCGTCGTCCTGCACGGCTTCACAATCGGCCCCCTGTCGAAAGCGCTAGGGCTCGCCTCGAAGGAGCGTCCGGGCGTCCTGGTCGCCGGCGCGTCGCCCTGGTCGACCGCGCTTGCGGTCAAGCTCAAGGAAATGGAGATCCCGGTCGTCGTCGCCGACGTCAGCTGGCGGCGGCTGCAATCGGCGCGCCTCGCCAATATCCAGACCTATTACGGCGAAATCCTTTCAGAGGTGACGGAGCATCACCTCGATCTCAACCGTTTCGGCCACCTGCTCGCGGTTTCCGGCAACGAGGCGCATAACGCGCTTGTCTGCACCGACCTTGCGCCGGAGCTCGGCCGCGCCGATATCTATCAGCTGAGCGACAGCGGCAAGGAAGACAATGACCGGCGCTCGGTCTCCTATACGTTGCGCGGACGGACATTCCTGGAATCGGCGCCGACACTCGATGAGCTGCTCCGCAAGCACTATGCGGGCTGGATCTATCAGCGAACGCGCCTCACCGAGGAATATCCGCCCGAAGAGTATTTCAAGAACCTCGGCAAGGAATTCGAGCTTGTCTTCATGATCAGGAAGGACGTTTTGACTTTCGCATCGAAGCAGCGGCCGCTGACGCCGGAAATCGGCGACACCGTCGTCGCTTATATCCCGAAGCCGACCGAGGCCGATGCGAAGGGCCGGAAGCCTGCGGACGAAAAGAAGTCTTAACCAATTCCCGAATGTCCGGCGCGCCAATGCGCAAGCGCTGGTTAACGGCGCATTAGCGCTTGGCATCTAGCGTTGCGTCTTCCCGGGGAAGGTCGATGCGCACGCTGAACAACCAGGACAGGGCGTCGAGCCCGCTGATGAGCGCCTTCGCCGCCGATATGGCGGAGGCGATGGCTGTGCGCCGGGCGTCGCGCAATGCGATCGCCGCCCGCGCAGAAGCCGAAATGTCGATCAAGGCCCGCGCCGAATTCTTCAGCAACATGAATCATGAACTTCGCACGCCGCTCAACGCTATCATCGGGTTCGCGACCATGTTGAAGGAAGGCGCGGAATACAAGCTCTCGGATGAACAGCGTCAGACCTACGCCGGCTATATCCTGCAATCGGCGGACCTTCTGCTGGCGCATATCGACACGCTGCTGGAAGCGGCGGCGCTCGACGGCGGCGACCTGACGATGGAGTCCGCGACAATCGACATGGCGCAGTCGCTGGATGAGGCCGTCAGCCGGGCCCGCATCGCCGCCGATGCGGCGAAGGTGACGATCGACGTCAAGACCGACGGCGCCGCTGCGCAAGGCTGGGGCGACGCCATCCGCATCGGACAGGCGCTCGATCACATCCTGAGGACCGCAATCAGGTTTTCGCCGGAGGGCGGCCGCGTGCTTGTGAGGGCTGCAATGGAAAAGGACGGATGGGCTGAAATCGCCGTCCGCGACCGCGGCGAGGGCATGACGCCCGAAGACATCGACAAAGCGCTGAAGGCTTTTCAGGAAACCCATCGCGGGCTTGACCGTTCCTTCGCGGGTCCGGGCGTCGGTCTGGCGATCGCCAAGACCTTCGTCGAAATGCAGGGCGGCCGCTTTTCGATCAAGTCGAAGTCCGGCGAGGGAACGCTGGTCAGAATCCTGTTGCCGCCGGCGACGCAAACCGCGCGCGCCGAAGACCCTGCGATGAAGCTCGCAGGCTAGACCCATTCAAGGAGACGACCATGTCGCAAGCCGCCGCTGAAAACGTCACCGCCGCCGATAAATTGCGCGCCGCCGCCGCGGCAGGCCGGCGAAAGACCCGCATCGGCGAGGTCGTCTCCGTCAATGGCAGCCACGCGCTCGTCATGCTCGACGAAGACCGTCCCGATCTCGACCGCGTTCACCGGCCGCAACTCGGCGCCATCCTGTCGATCGATACGGGCTCGTGCATCGTGCTCGGTCTTGTCTCGGCGATGAGCGTGCCGGCTCCCTCACTTGACGCAGGCGGCACGGATCTTCGCATCATCGAACTTGAACTGATCGGCGAATTCACCAAGCCGACGCAAAAGGCGCCGGCGCGCTTCCGCCGCGGCGTTTCAACTTATCCGACGCTGCATGACGAGGTGCAGCTCGCTGCGCGCGAGGAACTCGCCGCACTGTTCGCCGCCAACGGATCGGCGAGCGTCCGGATCGGCGTCGTCAAGCAGGACGTCGCCATTCCCGCGACCGTCTCGGTCAACGAGCTGTTTTCGCGGCATTGCGCCATTCTCGGCACCACCGGCGCCGGAAAATCCTGCGCGATCACGCTGATGCTGTCGGCGGTGTTGCAACGCTATCGCCATGGACACGTCGTCATCCTCGATCCGCATAACGAGTATTCGCACTGCTTCGGCGGCGATGCGGTCGTCTTCGATACGTCGAGCCTGACACTGCCTTACTGGATGCTGACTTTTGAAGAACTGGTCGAGATTCTTTATCCTGGCCGCGTCAATTGCGCAGAGGAAATCGAAATCCTCGGCGACATGATCCCGCTCGCCAAGAAAATGAATCTGTCAGCGGCGGCCAATGGCGCGAAACTGATGGCCGACCGCCGCGAAGGGTCGAACATCACGGTCGACACGCCGGTTCCTTACCGCATCTCGGAATTGCTGACGCTGATCGACAAGACGCTCGGCAGTCTGGAAAACGCCCGCGCGACCGGGCCCTACAAACGGCTACGCGCGCGGCTGCACGGCATCAGCCAGGATGCGCGTTACGGCTTCATGTTCGGCGGCCTCACCGTGCAGGACACGATGTCGGATTTCCTCGGACAGCTGTTCCGCATCCCCGTCGAGGGCTCGCCGATCTCGATCATCGAGCTCGGCGGCCTTCCCGCCGAAGTCGCGCAAGTGATCGTTTCCGTCGTCGCGCGTCTCGCTTTCGAGTTCGGCCTGTGGAGCCACGGCGCCGCGCCGATCGCGGTCATTGTCGAGGATGCGCATCGCTACGCACCGGCGAAGGAGAGCGCCGGGTTCAATCCGACGCGCAAGGCGCTCGTCCGGATCGCCAAGGAAGGCCGCAAGGTCGGCGTGTCGCTCTGGGTCGCATCGCAGCGCCCGACGGAGCTTGATGCGACGATCCTATCCCAGTGCAACACGATCTTCGCCATGCGTCTTGCAAACCAGGCCGACCAGGAGGCGCTGCGCGCCGCCGTTCCGGACGCATCGACGAGCCTCCTTTCCTGCCTGCCGTCGCTGGGGCTCGGCGAAGCGATCGCGGTCGGCGAGGGCGTGCCGCTGCCGACG
>JBGSSK010000167.1:0-2463 GCA_041737095.1 Parvularculaceae bacterium
TTGGCGTAGCCGCCCGGATGCGGCTGGTAGCGCTCGCCGGGACCGCCCGGCGGATCGCCGCGCAGCGCAACAATGTGGCGTACGCCCGCCGCCCAGTAATCCTTCAAGACGCTATCGACCTCGTCCTTCGTCGCAGCAACGCAGGTCAAATGCGCCGCGACCGGCAACGCCGCCTCGCGGATGATGCGCGAAACCGTTTCATGCGTGCGCCCCCGCGTCGAACCGCCGGCGCCATAGGTGACAGACACGAAATCCGGCGCCAGCGGTTTCAGCTTTTCGACCGCGGTCCAAAGCTTCAGCTGCATCGCCTCCGTTTTCGGCGGAAAGAATTCGAACGATACGTGTAGGTCCGACAAGAGCGATCCTTTCAGGCGACGCGTTTCTTGAGACGGCGAACGGAAGTCGGCGCATCGGCGAGCCATATCTTGACGGTGAGCGCATCCTTGCCGCGCTGTCCCGGCGACAGGGTCTCGGTCGTCTTGAGGTCGAGGCCGCAGGCCGCGCACCACGCCGCAACCTCCTCATCTGGAAAGCCGAGGCGGCGATGTGCATGATCGGCGCGCAGGAACTCAAGCTCGTGCGGCGCGAAGTCAGAAATGATGAGCTGTCCGCCCGGCTTCAATAGCCGCGCGGCTTCCTTGACCGCCGCCGAAGGATCGGCGAGGAAATGCAGCACCTGATGGATGCAGACGACGTCGGCCGCGGCGCTCTCGATCGGCAGCGAGAAGAGATCGCCATGGCGCACCTGCGCATTGGCGACGCCGGCGCGCTCGAGATTGGCGCGCGCGACCGCCAGCATCTCGCGCGACAGGTCGAACCCGATCGCGCTTTCGTAGACATCGGAAAAAACCGTCAGTATACGGCCGGTGCCGGTGCCGATATCGATAAAGAGCGGCCTTTTCTCGGCGTCGATGAGCGCGCGCATGCGGTCCTCGACCGCCGATTCCTCGATCTGCAGGCCGCGCACCGTGTCCCACTCGGCGGCGTTCTTTTCGAAATAGGCGGCGGCGGCGGCGGCGCGCGCCTGTCGGCTTTGCTCGAAGCGGTCGCCGTCGCGCGCAATCACCCGGTCGCCTGCCTGATTGAGCGCCCGGACTGCGCCAAGAACGGCTTCTGTCGCCTCGGGCGTCGGCGCGATCACCCGATAGAACATCCAGGAGCCCTCGCGGAACTTGTCGACGAGCCCGGCGTCGGTCAGGATTTTCAGATGGCGGCTGACCCGCGGCTGGCTTTGGCCGAGGATCTGGGTGATCTCGCTGACCGTCAGTTCGCCGCGCAGCAACAGCGCCATGATGCGCAGGCGGGTTTCTTCGCCGATCGCCCGAAATACGTTGAGTATGCCGTCAAGATTCATCACTGGCGCCGCAAAAATACGCGTGACATATAAACATATCCTTATATGATCAGCAAGAGCGGCGGCGCAGTCGCCATCCCCCGGTCACCTTCCTTGGCGCAGGTCGGCGGCGGAATGGACAGCCGGCCCCAATCCGGCCAATGTTTGCGGCCGTAATTAAAGGGGAGCTGCGCCGACGCGCGGTCCCAGATCGAGGGGAGTTGGAATGGCGAAAGGCCGCCGTCAGATCTTTGCATTGCTCGCGGCGGCGGCCGTCCTCGGGCCAGCCTCGGCGCCGGCGCAAGGGATCGTCGCCGGCGACCCGGCCGCGACGACCGACGGCGTCCGGCAGGCCGATATCGACACGGCGTTAACGACCGCGACCGCCGAAGTCGCCGACCCATGGGAGGGCTTCAATCGCAAGATGTTTTCGGCGCACCTCTTTCTTGACCGAAACCTGCTTGTCCCCGCCGCCAAAGGCTATCGCGCAACGACCCCGAAATCGGGCAGGCGCGGGATCAGGCGGTTCCTCGCCAATCTCCGGTCGCCCGGCGTTTTCGTGAATGACATCCTGCAGGGCGAGTTCGGCCGCGCCGGCGAGACGCTGTCGCGCTTTGTCGTCAATTCGACGATCGGCGCCGGTGGCTTCGCCGATCCCGCCGCGCAGATGGGGGTCGCGTCGCATGGCGAGGATTTCGGGCAGACGCTCGCAGTCTGGGGCGTCGGCTCCGGCCCTTATCTGTTCTTGCCGCTGTTCGGGCCGTCGACCGGCCGCGACAGTTTCGGGACGATCGTCGAGATCGGGCTCAATCCGCTGTTTTACGTGCGGACCGACGCAGGCAGCCTCGCCCGCTATGCGACCGGCGGCGTCGGCGGCGTTTCGGCGCGCGAGCAGTTCCTCGATCCGCTGGCCGAAATCGAAGCGAAGTCGCTCGATTTCTACGCTTCCTATCGCAGCTTCTACACGCAGGCGCGCAAGCGCGAGATCGCCAATGGCGCGGTCGATTATTCCGATCTCCCCGATATCGGCGAGTTCGAAGATTTCGACGACTTGAACTAGGTATTGGAGCAACGCTGATGACACCACTCGCAAGCCTGCGGCGCGCCGCGATCGCCGCCGCCGCCGCGGC
>JBGSSK010000225.1:0-11348 GCA_041737095.1 Parvularculaceae bacterium
CGCCGATGGGCGCCGCCATCTTGCCAGGGCTTGACCGGACGCTTGACCCGCGCGCGTGGGACGCAATCGATGACGCGCATCCTCAATCCGGCCTCAAAGCGCTCCTCGACTCGATGGGCCTTGCGCCGACGGCGGTGCGGCCCTGGCCGAGATCGGGCGGCGGCGACGCGCGCGCGGATCTTCTGACCCTGGCGCTCCGCCCCGCCGAGGCCACAGATGACTGGCTGAAGCTTGTCGGCGAAATGACGGTGGCGGACGAGCGTCTCGCTGCGGCGACAAATAATCTGCAACTCGTCGAGGCCGATAATGAAGACGCCGAAGCGACGATCATCGCCGCGATCTTCCGCCAGACGATCGAAACGCCCGGCAAGACCGCCATTCTCGTGACGCCGGATCGCCATCTGGCACGGCGCGTCGCCCTCAAGATGCGGCGCTGGAATGTCCAGGTCGACGACAGCGCGGGCGTTCCATTCGCAAATACGCGCTGCGGGGTTTTTCTACGTCTGGCGTCGCTGTTCGTCGAGGATCCGGGCGATCCGACTGCAATTCTCGCACTTCTCCGCCATCCCTGCGGGTCGCGTCCGGAGGAACGCCGGGCTGTCGCCGCCCTTGACCGGGCCTTGCGCGGTACGAGACCTTCCAAGGGACTTTTGTCCGTAGAAAGATCCTTGCAGGAAAGAAATGCGCTCACCGACGATGTCGCTGCGCTCATCGGAAAATTGTCGCAGGCGGCGCACCTTTACCAATGCGCGGAGCGCCATGATTTCAGCGCCAGAATGACAGCGCATGTCGCAGCGTCGGAATTGCTTGCGGGCGCCGAAAAATTGTGGTCCGGCGCCGACGGCGAGGCTGGCGCGGCGCTGATCGCAGAGGTCCGCGCCTGCGCCGCCGCGCTCGATTTCGACGACGGCGGTCTCTATTCGGAAATTTTCGCGGCGCTGATTTCCGGCGCCGCGGTCAGGGCGCGATCCGATACGCATCCGCGTCTCACGATTCTCGGTCCGCTGGAGGCGCGCCTGCAGAGCGCCGATCACATGATCCTCGGCGGGCTCAATGAAGGAGTCTGGCCGACCGACGCCGTGAGTGACCCGTTCCTGTCGCGCCAGATGCGAGCGGCGCTCGGCCTTTCATCGCCGGAGCGGCGCATCGGTCTTTCGGCGCATGATTTCGCCAACTTCGCCGCTCATCGCGAAGTGACTCTGACGCGCGCAAAACGCGCCGGCGGCAATCCGGCCAAGCCCTCGCGCTGGCTCGTCCGACTGCGGAATATCCTGAAAGGCGCCGGGGCGCTCGAAGGCGTCGACCGATCGCCGTCATGGGGGATGCTCGCGGCAACGCTTGATGAGCCGAAGGAAATCGCCGCGATCACAAGGCCGCGCCCGCTTGCGGGCCCCGGTCGCAGGCCGGCGAGAGTATCGGTCACGCGCGTCGAGAAATGGCTACGCGATCCCTACAGCATCTACGCTTATTATCTCCTGCGCTTGCGAAAAATCGAGGAGCCCGATCTCGCTTTCGGCGTGCGCGAAATGGGGACGCTCCTTCACAAGGTCTTTGAGCGCGCAGCGCAGTCGCAGACGTCTCCGACGCCGGATTCCTTGCAAGAACTCTTCGGGCGATTGGCGGCGGAGTCAGGTCTCGGCGCAGCAGACAGGCGTTTCTGGTCAGCCGCGATCAATGAATCGCTTGAATGGTTCATCGCGTTTGATCGCGAACGAAGAGCCATAGGAAACATCGCCATTGCGGAAGGCGTCGGCGCGTGGACGCTCGACGGAGTCGATCCGCCTTTTACGCTTACCGCTACTGCCGACCGGATCGACATCCTCCATGACGACAGCGCGGCGCTTTTCGACTACAAGAGCGGCAAGCTGAAAACCGAAAAACAGGACCGCTCGTTTTCGCCTCAGCTCTCGCTCACTGGCGGTATCGTCGCGGCGGGGGGGTTTGCGCAGATCGGCGCACGACGCGTGTCGAGCTTTGATTATCTGAAAATCGCCAATCTCGACAGCAATCCCGACAAGAATCGCTGGGGCCTTTTCGGCGAAGACGCCGAGGCCGCCATTCGTGAAGCCGCAGCGCGGCTGCGCACGCTGGTCGCGGCGTATGATCAGCCAGGCGCCGTCTACCAGTCGCAGCCTCGGCCCGAGTTTACCGATGATTACGGCGACTATGATCAGTTGGCGCGGCGCAAGGAATGGGCGACGGCGGAAGACGGCGATGGGGGCGGAGAATGAACGCCGCCGACTACATTCAGGAAACAACCAGGGCGCAACGCCGCGCCGCCGACCCGGCGGTCTCGACTTTTGTTTCGGCGAACGCCGGCGCGGGGAAGACACGCGTCCTCACCAACCGCGTGGCGCGGCTTCTGCTTGCGGACGCCAATCCCTCGACGATCCTTTGCATCACTTTCACCAAGGCCGCCGCGGCTGAAATGTCAGACAGGCTTTTTGCGTTGCTCGGAGAGTGGGCTCTCGCAAGCGACGCTGGCCTTCAGAAAGCGCTCGGCGATCTTGACGGCGATCTGCGTCCGCGAAGCGCAGCGGAACTCGCGCGGGGGCGGCGGCTGTTCGCACGCGCGCTCGAGACGCCTGGCGGCCTCAAGATCCAGACGATCCACTCGTTCAGCGAAAGCATTCTCAGGCGTTTCCCGCTCGAGGCGGGGATCGCGCCCGGCTTCACAGTCATCGAGGAGATCGAGGCGGCGAAGCTCTTGAGCGCCTGCATCGATTGCGTCGCAGCCGATCCGGATCCCGCGATTGATAGGGCTTTCGCCCGTCTCCTCGCGCAGAGAACCGGCACGACGCTGAGAGATCTTCTTGAAAGCTGCGTCGGGCAGCGCCGAAAATTCGCGCGGGCGATCAGCGGGGGCTGGGGCGAAGCGGGCGACGAAATCGCTGCGGCGCTCGGCGCGACCGGCGATGAGAGCGTCGACCGCCTTGTCGACCGGATCGCCGCCTTCGATCTCGATCGACTCGAAGCGCTGCTGCTTGCGGGCACGTCGACGACGATCACCGCCGCCGCCGCAATTCAGAAATTCAGGGTCGCGGCGAGCGCCGAAGAAAAATTCAACGCCATCACGCCGGTTTTTTTGACGACTGAAATGAGGCCGCGCAAGAAGGTTCTTGCTGCATCGGCGGCGCATTCGGCGCCGGAGTTTGTTGTTCGCATCGAAGAACTGCAGGCCGAGATCGCCGCCGACCTTGATCGCATCAGGGCCGGCGCCGCCGTCGCTGACACGCGCGCGCTATACGTAATCCTCGAGCATTGCTTTGACGAATTCCGGCGAGCGAAATCGGCGCGCGCGGCGCTCGATTTCGACGATCTGATTGAGACCGCAGGCGCGCTCCTCACCGCAGATCGAGGCGCTGCGTGGGTCCTCTACAAGCTCGACAAGGGATTGCAGCACATTCTTCTCGATGAAGCGCAAGACACCGGTCCCGATGCATGGCGCGTCATCGAGGCCCCGTTGCGCGAATTTTTCTCCGGCGCCGGCGCCGCCGAGAAAAACCGGACCTTCTTCGCTGTCGGCGATCAGAAGCAATCGATCTATTCCTTTCAGGGCGCCGACGCCGCGCTTTTCAACGAGAAGGAAACGGAGATCGGCAAGCGGATCAGCGCCGCCGGCGCCTATCATTTCCAGCCGTTGCTCGCATCGTTTCGCACGACGGCGCCGATCCTGAATTTTGTCGATGCGCTATTCCGCCCGGACGAGGTCATCGACAATGTCAGCGTCGAACGGCCACTCCGGCATTATTGCACGCGCGAGGGGCATGCGGGTCTCGTCGAGCTTTGGCCGCTGACGCCGCGTGCGGCGTCGGAAACGCCGGACCCATGGGACGCGCCGCTTGATGCTGCGCTTCCCGACAGCCCGGCGAAAAACCTCGCGGCCGAAATCTCCGGCCTGATCGCCAGCTGGCTGAAGGACGGCGAGCCCCTCGCGTCGCAGGACCGGCCCATCGAGGCGGGCGACATCATGATCCTCGTCCAGAGCCGCGGAAAGCGGTCAAGGAATGCGCTGTTCACGGAAATGATCCGGGCGCTCAGCATTGCAAATGTTCCGGTCGCCGGCGCCGACAAGATGAAACTGATCGAAGATCAGGGCGTTCTTGATCTCGTCTCTTTCGCGCGCGCCGTCCTTTTCGATGGCGATGATCTGTCGCTCGCCGAAACGCTGAAGAGCCCGTTTTTCGGTCTCGACGATGAGACCCTTTATGATCTCGCCGCCGATCGCATCGGCTCGTTGTCGGCGGCGCTTGAGGCGCGGCGCGGCGAGCGGGAGGAGTGGGATCGCGCCGCCGCGGGGATTGCGCAAGCGCGCGAGATCGCGCTTTCAGAAGGCGCGGCCGCCTTCTTCACGCATTGCCTTGAAACCGGATCGCCGTCCGGATGGCGCCGCGTCGCCGGCAGGCTCGGGCGCCCCACCCGCGAGCCGATCGAGGAATTCCTGCGGCAGGCGCATGAATTCGAAATGCGCCATCCGAGGAGCCTGCGGCTCTTTCTCGACGCCATGCAGAAATCCGGCGCCGAGATCTCGCGCGAGGCGACGGAGGCCGGAACAAGCGTCCGGGTTATGACGGCGCACAAGGCAAAAGGCCTCGAAGCGGATGTCGTCTTCCTGCTCGACGCGCACCGATTGCCGCTCACCGGCAAGGGCGGCGATCTTGTCGCGCTTGAGATTGCAGGCGGCGATGAAGCGCCGGTGCTGGCGGTGGGCGACGCCAGGGCCAACACGGCGCTGTCGAGCGCGCAAGAGCGCATGAAGCGGTTGAAGCGCGACGAATATCGCCGCCTCCTTTATGTCGCCGCGACGCGCGCGCGGGATCGGCTCTATATTTGCGGGCTTGCCGACGGGCGTCGCACCGATCCGCACAAGGCGCCGCTCGCGGAGAAAAGCTGGCATGCGCTCGCCGAGGACGCCTTCGATCGCCTCAACGACCGCGTAGAGGACGCTGGCGATCGTTTCGGCGGCCGGGCTCGCCGCATCCGCTCCGGACAGCTCGTTCCGCCGTCGCCCTCAAGGGCGCCGCGCGCCGCGCCGAACCTTCCCTGTACGGAGAAAATTCTGGAACGACCCGCCCCGGCCGAGAGCCGCCAACGCCGGGTTTCGCCTTCGCAGCTTGTCGACCATGATGAACAGGGCCCCAGCGCCTATTCGCCGATCGAAAATGAGAGCCGCTTCCTGCGCGGGCGCGTCCTGCACCGGCTCCTTGAACTTCTGCCGGCGGTCGAGCAGCGGCGGCAGCGCGGCGTCGCCGACCGTCTCCTTGCGGCCTACAGCCAGGATTTTTCGCAAGCCGAGCGGAAGG
This sequence comes from Parvularculaceae bacterium, assembly GCA_041737095.1. GTDB lineage: Bacteria > Pseudomonadota > Alphaproteobacteria > Caulobacterales > Parvularculaceae > Amphiplicatus. The sequence continues at coordinate 5,304 of JBGSSK010000225.1, forward strand.
CGATGCGCGAGGAGACGATGCGGGTTATTGAAGATTCGCAGTTTGCCGAGGTTTTCGGGCCGGCAAGCCTCGCCGAAGCCGCGATCGGCGGGCGGCTGAAGCGGGAGCGCGGCGACCTGCTGCTGTCGGGCCAGATCGACCGTCTCGCCGTCTTTAGCGACAGGGTGCTGGTGGTCGACTTCAAGACCAATCGGCCGCCGCCCCGCCGCGTCGAGGATGTCCCGCGCGCCTATCTTGTTCAAATGGCGGCCTATCGGGCGCTGCTTCAGGAGGTCTATCCCGGCCGGAAGATTTTCTCCGCCTTGCTCTGGACCTATGACGCGCGACTGATGCCGCTGTCCGACGCTGTTCTCGACAGCGCGCAATTGTTGACGCTTGCGTGAGGGGCGGCAGGTCGGCGGTTGATCTTCCGGGCGCGCGCCTTATCTTCGCCTGACAGTCACCAAGGCCGCAATCGGCCGCCAAGGATCATTATGGCCACCAAACCCGTCACCGACGCCTCGTTCCAGACCGACGTCCTCAACGCCGACAAGCCCGTGCTTGTCGATTTCTGGGCGGAATGGTGCGGTCCCTGCAAACAGATCGGACCGGCGCTTGAAGAATTGTCGGCGGAATTCGCCGAGCAGCTGACGATCGCCAAGGTCAATATCGACGAAAACCCGGAGACGCCCGGCCGCTATGGCGTCCGCGGCATTCCGACGTTGATGATCTTCAAGAACGGCAAGCTTTCGGCGACCAAGGTCGGCGCCGCGCCGAAATCATCACTTTCGGCATGGATTAAGAGTGAGATCGGCGCGCCGAAAACCGCGTGATGTTTTTTGCGCCATGAACGCGCTCACGCATGGCGCCGCAAGACTTCCCCGGCGAGATAGAGTGATCCGCAAATGAGGATGCGCAGCGGTTTCTTGCCGGTGCCGCGCGCATGCCGGATCGCTTCATCGAGCGACTGACAGGGATGCGCAGGCAAGCCGGCGCTTTCGGCGGCCTCGGCGATCGCCATCGGCGTGCGCGCGCCGGCATGATCGGCGGCGACGGTGAAGACGGACGCGGCGAGCCCCGAAAACGCCGCGAAGAAACCGGCCGCATCCTTGTTCTCCTGCATCCCGGCTATGAGGACGAGAGGCTTTGCGCTCTTTTCCTCGAGATCCGCCATGGTCTGCGCGAGGGCGCGCGCCGCATGCGGATTATGGCCGCCGTCGAGCCAGACCTCGGTCTCGTCGTCGCCCGCAAGATGAAGAAATAGCGGTCCTGATTTCAGCCGTTGCATCCGCGCCGGCCAGAACGCGGAGGCGATCCCGGCGGAAATCACATCATCCGGGAACGGAAGACCGGCCGCCTTGATCGCCGCAACGGCGAGGCCGGCGTTGTCGAATTGGTGCGCGCCTATGAAACGCGGGGGCGCAAGGTCGCAAAGCCCATCCTCGTCCTGATAGATGAGCCGGCCGTTTTCAGGCCATGCCGTCCATTCCTGGCCATGGGCGAAAATGCGCGCCGCTTCGGCGAGCGCATGCGCCTGCAACGCCCCCATCGCTTCGGCCGATTGCTGCCCGATGACGGCGGGCGCTCCTGCGCGGAAAATCCCGGCCTTCTCGCGGGCGATCGCCGCCAGCGCGTCGCCGAGGAAATTCTGGTGATCAAGCGCGATCGGCGTGATCACCGCCGCGACCGGCTTGGTCAGGACATTCGTCGCGTCGAGCCGTCCGCCAAGGCCGACCTCAAGCACCAGGAAATCGCCCGGCGCCTCGGCGATCGCGAGGAATCCTGCACAGGCGATCGTTTCAAAAAACGTCAGATCATCCGCGCCCGCCGCGCGGTCGACCCGCTCTATCGCGTCAAGGAACGCCGCATCGCTGATTTCCTCGCCGCCCAGCGTGATCCGTTCATTGTAGCGAACGAGATGCGGCGAGGTGAAGGTGTGTACACGCGCGCCGGATGCTTTCAGGATCGCGTTCAGGAACGCGACTGTTGATCCTTTGCCGTTCGTGCCGGCGACGTGAAATGTCGGCGGCAATCGATGATGCGGCGCGCCAAGCCGATCAAGCGTCCGGAATACGCGAGAAAGGCCGAGGTCGATCAGGGCGGGCCGACGAAGCGCAACGCGCTCAAGCGCGGCTTCGACACTGTTCATCGGGGGCATCCTTGCGGCTATTCAGCGGCCTGATCGACAATTTCCGGAAGATCTTGCTGATGATGCCGGCGCGCGCCTTTTTTCATCAGGACCCGGATCAACGCGCCGAGCGTCGGCCGCAACTGGCCGCGTTTCACGACGAGATCGACCATGCCTTTTTCGCGCAGGAATTCCGACCGCTGGAAGCCTTCGGGGAGCTTCTCGCGGATCGTCTGTTCGATGACGCGGGGGCCGGCAAATCCGATCAGTGCGCCGGGTTCGGCGAGATGTGCGTCGCCCAGCATCGCGTAGGACGCCGTGACGCCGCCAGTCGTCGGATTCGTGAGAACGACGATGTAAGGGAGCCGCGCTTCGCGCATCATCTGCACCGCAATCGTCGTTCGCGGCATCTGCATCAGCGACAGGATGCCTTCCTGCATCCGAGCCCCGCCCGACGCCGTGAAGACGATCAGCGGCGCCCTTGCGCCGACTGCGATTTCCGCGGCGCGGATCATCGCCTCGCCGAGCGCCATGCCCATCGAGCCGCCCATGAACTCGAAATCCTGGACCGCGGCGACGGCGGTCTCGCCCTCGATCTTGCCGATGGCGACGAGCATCGCATCCTGCCGCCCGGTCTTGCGCCGGGCGTCCTTCAGGCGATCGGCGTATTTCTTTTCGTCCTTGAACGACAGGGGATCAAGCGGCGGTTCCGGGACCGAGACCGGCGCGAACTGCGCGTCGTCGAACAGCGATTTCAGCCGCAGATTCGCCGGCAGCCGCATATGGTGGCCGCAGGACTTGCAGACATTGAGCGCCGCTTCGAGGTCCTTGCCGAACAGCATTTCGCCGCAGCCGTCGCATTTCACCCAGAGCGGGTCGGCCCCGTTGTCGGCGCGTTTGAAGAGATTCTTAATCCCCGGCGGCGTGATATTCGAAAGCCAACTCATTGCCTACCCTCCAGCCGGAGCCGCGGGATCGCGGGCCCGGCGAACCGCCGCCGCAAGCTCGCGGGCGAGGTCCAAGACGCTTTCGACACCAATATCGGCCTCCCCGCCGGTTTCCTCAAGGGATCGGGACCCAAGATGCGCAGCAAGACGCTCGACCAGCGCCGAGCCGACCACGACCGCATCCGCATAGCGAGCGGTCCGCGCTGCCTCTTCAGTCGTTTTTATCCCGAAACCGACCGCCACCGGCAACCCGGATGCCAACTTGATCGAAGCGACAGCGGCGGCGACGTCTGAGACCGCTCCGGTTCCCGCGCCCGTCACCCCGGCGACCGACACATAATAAACAAATCCCGAAACATTCTTGAGGACCGCCGGCAGGCGCCGTTGATCGGTTGTCGGCGTCGCGAGGCGGATGAAATCAATGGCGGCCGCGCGCGCCGGCGCGCACATTTCGGCGTCTTCCTCGGGCGGCAGATCGACGATGATGAGGCCGTCGACGCCGGCGGCGACCGCATCAGCGAGAAACCGGCGGACGCCATAGGCGTAGAACGGGTTGTAATACCCCATCAGGATGACCGGCGTTTCAGCGTCGCGGCGACGGAACGCCGTCACCAGATCGAGCGTCCTCGCCAGCGTTTGCCCGGACTCAAGCGCCCGGAGGCCGGCGGCCTGAATAGCCGGCCCGTCGGCCATCGGATCAGTGAAGGCGACGCCGATTTCAATTAGGTCCGCGCCCGCCGCCGGCAGGGCCTCAATAATTTTCAGCGAGGCGGCGTAATTCGGATCGCCGCCCATCACAAACGGGATGAAGGCGGCGCGGCCTTCTTTCTTCAACGCTTCAAACTTTCGGGCGATGCGGGACAAGGAGCCTCGGCGGGAGAAAACGAAGCCCCTTCCCTACATCGCCCGACGCGCTTTGCAAGCGCGCTCGATCAGCCGCGAACGTAGATCTTGCGGCCGCGATCATAGGTGTATTGGAGGCCCACCTTGCGATCATAGCGGAGCTGCAGGCGCGGTTGCTCATAGCGATTGCGCGAATTGTGGCCGCGGTCGTAGCTGCGGCGGTCGCCCCTGTCCGCGACATAGAAGAAGGCGCTCCGTGGGCAGACTGTTATCGAGCGATCGCGGCGGTCTTCGCGCCGGTCATAGCGGTCTTCGACGCGATCGCGCCGCCCGTAATCATAGCGTTCGTCCCGGCGGTTCTCGCGGGCGTCACGCCAGTCTTCGCGAATGTCCTGACAGCGGCGCGCATCAAGGCGCCATTCTCCAGCGAAGGCTGGCGCGGCGCCCAGCACAAAGCTCGCGCCGATCAAGGCGGCAATCAGTTTTTTCATCTCGTTCATTTCCTTCCATTGGCCCCACGCACCCGATGTAAGTTGAACGAGCCGGCGCGCGCGGCGCCGTCGGCGCGGGCGAAGGTCTTTTCGGGGTCCTTTTGCGGCGGGAATGCGGCGCGACATCAACCGATGATCCCCGGGACGACGGTGCGCGGCGCTGAACTGTCAATCAGCGGCCGCTGCAAACTCGTCGGCGCGCGCTGGCAACCAGCCGCTGAGCGCATCGGCGATGAGGCGCTTTTGCTCAGGGGTTATGGATTGATCAGCGGCGAGATCGGCGATCAGCGAATCGACGCTGTCGACCCCCGTCAGGAGACCGCCGCCGGCCGAATCGAAGCGTTTCAGCGTTCCGCCGTCCGCCGCCCAACGCGGCCAAAGCGGAAGGTTAGCCGAGGCGCCGGTTCCCGGTTCGCCGTCGCGGGCGAACGCCGCCCAATAGGCGCCCATCTCGCGCGCAAGGGCTTTCCGGGACTTGTCTGTCGATTTGCGAAAGAGAACCGGATCAAGCCGGCCGAACAGTTCAAAACGCGAAAAGACAAATGGAATCTCCATCCCATGCGCGGCGCCGATAAGTTTTTTGAGGTCGGTGATGAAAAATCGTCCGCCCTCATCCCAATCGAAACGATAAGCGTAAACATCATCGCTCCCTGCGGCGACCATCGCGGCGGCGGTCTCGTCAACCGAGCGGATCCGCCATAACCGGCCCTGATACCCGGCGAGCGCGTCGTAAAAATTCTGGTCCTTCGCTACGACGAAGACGCCGAGCCATCGGTTGATCAGTCGCGGGTCGAGAAACTGGAAGAGTTTGAGTTCGTCGCGATTGATCCCTGTGATCACCGGGACCGCATTGAATGCGCCCGGCGTTTTCAGTGCGGCGCGCAACCCGATTTCCGGGATCACGACGCCATCGGCGATGACGCGCGGCACGGTCAGGATACTGCCCCCCTCAAGCAGATAGGCGCCGAAAACTCCTTGCGCGCTGAGAGCCCGCAATGAGGCCGCATCGCGGGCGCCGGCGCGCTCAACGACCTTGGCCGCGGCGTTCTGATCGTCAGTTCCCGCCTCGGCGTCGGCGAGCGAGAAATCGTCAATGAGCCCGGATTGCATGATCGCGCGGTCGAAGAGACCCTCGGCAAGCGGCGAGGCGATCAGGCTTGCGACGTTCCATCCGCCGGCGCTTTCGCCGAAAATGGTCACAAGCTCCGGATCGCCGCCAAAGGCTGAGATATTTTCGCTAACCCATTTCAGCGACTCTATGAGATCGAGGGTACCGAAATTCGCCGACGCATCTTCTGGCGTCAGCGCCGAATCGCGAATCGCCTGATGAGCGAACCAGCCAAGCGGCCCAAGCCGATACTGAACCGTTACGATGACGACATTCTCATTCGCGGCGAGTTTGGCTGGTATGTATTGCTGTGATGCTCCCGAGACGTTGTTGCCGCCATGGATCCACACCATCACCGGCAACCCCGAGCCGGGCTCGGCGCCCGCCGGCGCGTAGACATCAAGATAAAGACAGTCTTCGTCGCCCTGCAGCGTACCGAATTCGCCGCCGACGGCGGCGTTGAAGACATTCGTGACCTGCACGCACGCGGAGGCGAATGAAAGCGCCTCGCGGCGACCCTGCCAGGCCTGCGGCGCGCGCGGCGCGCGC
>JBGSSK010000227.1:0-1728 GCA_041737095.1 Parvularculaceae bacterium
CGGCAATTTCACCGGGCGCGGCGCCCTGCGTCGGCTCATGACGGAAAACCAGCCGGCCGAGGGTCAGCGCTTCCTCTACCGCGCCATCGAAACGCGCCGGCGGCGCCGGATCGTGATTTCCGAGGATCCAGATCCACGACGCCGCGCGCGCCAGCGCCTCAAGGACCGCCGCGTCTGCATCATCCATACGCGCCTCGGCGGCCGGATCATGAAACGCATCGCCGAGCGAAATCACCAGTTTCGGCTGGTGCGCCCGCATCAGAACGCCGAGCCGCCGCAACGTCGTCCGTGTGTCATAAGGAGGCAGGAAAACGCCGCGCATCGCGAAATGCGATCCCTTTTCGAAATGCAGGTCGGACACGATCAGCGCGGCGCGCGCCGGCCAGTACAGCCCGCCGGCGCAAAGCAGCACGAGCGCTTCGCCGTTCACCTCGATCGCCGCTCCCGCCGTCACCGCCGCATCGCCTCCGCAATCAACGCGTCCGACGCCTCGCGCAGCATCGCTTCCTGCGCCTCGCCGACAATCGTTTCCTTGTTTATTTCGAGCATGACCGGAACGGCAAGAGGCGAGACGCGGTCAAGCCGCGCATGACGGAGCCGCCCTTTGATCCGCGACAGCAATCCTTGCAGGCGCGACAGATCGAGATAGCCCCGCGCCGCATCGGCCCAGGCGGCTTTCAGCAGGAGATGATCCGGCTCGTGTTCCTTCAGGACATCGAAGATGAGGTCGGCGGAAAACGCCACTTGCCGGCCGGTTTTCCGCTGTCCCGGATGGCGTCGGTCGATAAGGCCGGCGATCACCGCGCAGTCGCGAAAGGTCCTCTTCATCAGCACCGATTCGGCGAGCCAGCTCTCCAGGTCATCGCCAAGCATGTCTTCGTCGAAGAGCGCGGTTATGTCGACGCCGCTCATGTCGCGTCGTCCCCAGACGGAGAGCGAGTATTCGGTCGGCACGAAGCCGAGCGGCTGCGCCCCGGCGCGTTCTAGCCGCCGAGTTAGGAGCATGCCGAGCGTCTGATGCGCAAGCCGGCCGTCGAACGGATAGGCGATCAGGAAATGCCGGCCATTATGCGGAAACGTTTCGACAAGCATTTCATCCGCGCCAGGTATGATCGAAACGTCGCGCTGTATCTCCAGCCATTCGCGCAGCTGGTCAGGAAGCCCGCGCCATTTCTCCTCGTCCTGTATCATTTCGCGGACACGCCCGGCCAAATAGGTCGTCAGGGGGAATTTCCCACCGTTCCAGCTCGGGATGCGCGGCGTTTCGCCCGGCGCCCGCGTCACATAGGCGTCAGTCCCCTCAGCGCCCTCGAAACGAAGGACCTCTCCGGCGAAAAGAAATGTGTCGCCGGGCGCCAGACCTTCGACGAACCATTCCTCCATCGTGCCAAGGCGTCGTCCCATGGCGCGCCGCTTGCCGCCGGTCAGTCGAATGGTGAACGATGGCGCATCAATGATCGTCCCGACATTCATGCGATGCTGCTGGGCGACCTCAGCGTTGCGAATGCGGTGGAGCCCTTCCGGCGTTTTGACGATGCGACGGTAGCGCTCATAGCGGCGAAGAGCGTAGCCGCCGGTTGCGGCGAAATCGACCGCCTTGTCGAATTCCTCCCGCGACAGCGACGCATAGGGCGATGCGGAAACGATCTCCGCATAGAGATCATCCGCAGAAAACGGCGCGGCGCAGGCGACGCCGGCGATATGCTGCGCCAGCACGTCGAGCGCGCC
>JBGSSK010000230.1:0-1977 GCA_041737095.1 Parvularculaceae bacterium
CCGGCCTGCCCGTGATCGCCGGCTTTGCGCTGATGTTGATCGCCGCGCTCGCCGCCGCGGCGGTCGCGCTGCCCTAGATTTCCTCGGGCGCGAGGTAGCGGCCGAACAGCTGGCCGACCTTGCGGCGGACTCGATAGGAAAACCGCTTGCGATCGTCCGAGCGGTTCCTGACGGGAAATGGCTCGGCGGGAACCGGGGCGCCGAGAAAACCGCAGAGCGCCGGCCAGCCGTCGCCGGCCTCGAGATCCATGATGAGGAGATCGTCCGGCCGCGCCGCGAAATGCGCCCTGACGTCGCGCTCGTGGCGGGCGTGGACTTCGAGATAGCGGGCGCGGGCGCCGACGGGCGCCGCCGCGTCGCGACCATAGATGAACGCCTGCATTTCATCCGGACGGTCGCCGAAATGCTTCTCGATCGAGGCGAACCAGCTTTGCGGCTCGCGGACCGTCAGGATGAATTTCGAGCCTGGATAAGCGCGGTCAAGCTCGCGGAAGAAGATCGGCCAGGGCATGTCCTGCGCGGCGTCGAAGCGCGCAGCGGTTTCGATGCAGAGCTGCGCGCCGCGCTCGGCCAGCGCGTCAGCGTCGAGATCGCGCCCGACGACCGCCGCCGTCCGGTAGCCGAGCGTCGTCAACGCCGCGAACAGCGATGTCGTGCCGGTTTTCTGGAAGCCGATGCAAAAGACCTTGGGGCGGGCGCTCATGGTGCGAGATTAGCCGCGATCGCTTGCGCGGAAGTTAATGACTGGTGAAAGCGCCGCCGCCCGCCAGGGATCAGAACGGAAAGATGATGTCGTAGAGCTGCTGGCCGTAGCGCGCCTGCTGCACGTCGGTCAGCTGGCCGCGGCCGCCATAGGAAATCCGCGCTTCGGCGATCTGCGTATGCGTGATGCGGTTGGCGTTCGAGATGTCTTCCGGCCGGATGACGCCGGTCACCGTCAGCTCGCGCAGTTCATTGTTGACGCGGACTTCCTGCTTGCCGGCGACGACGAGATTGCCGTTCGGCAAGACATCAGTGACGATCGCGGCGACAATGAGTTCGACATCCTCGCGGCGATCGACGCTGCCTTCGCCGCGGACCGTCGATCCGGAGGAAAGGTCGACGAGCTGCGCGGCGTTAGCGCCCGCTGGCAGGACATCGACGAGAAGCCGCTCGAAACCGCCGAACGCCGGGATCTGCGCGTTCTCGCCATTGTCGCGCGTGCGCTGGGTCGTGTTGTTGAGGCGGGCGCGATCATTGATGTCGATGACGACGGTGACGATATCGCCGCGCCGCCGCGCCCGCTGGTCCTTGAAGAATGTGCGCGAGCCGGCTTTCCACAGCGAATTGGCGTTGGCGACTTCGGTCGACGCGGCGGGCATCGGCATGGCGATGGCGCGTCCGCCATGCAGCGCCGCCGGGTCGTCGGTCGGCGACATCGACGGCGCCTGACCGATCGTCTTGATGCGATCGCCGACAGCGCAGCCGCTGACTGCAAAGGCGACCAGGAGAAGCAGGGACATGGCTTTTTTCATGGGTCTAATCCAGGGATGCGACGACGCCAGCATTGCGGAACGGCGCCTTGGCGACGCCTTCGGCGATGACGACGCCTTTGATTTCTATGTTGCTGGCGACATTTCGGAAGGCGATGAGATCGCCGGCGCCGCCATTGGCGAGGGCGACCGCGTTTTGCGTGAGGCGAATGCCGGGCGCTTCGAGAATGATCGTCGCTGTCGCGCCGCGTTTGATCAACACCGGCGCGGCGAGGTCGACCTTGCGCAGCGGCGCGCCGGCAGCGAGCGGACGGCGCGCGAGTTTGCCGATGATCTCGTCGGCGTCACCTAGATAAAGCGATGCGCGCGGGTCGGTGATGTCGATCCAGTCGAGATCGGTTTCGCTGATGATCTCGCCGCTCCCGATATCGCGCGCCGGCGCCGGCAGCGTTGCGGTCGCGATTGCAACGCCGGTGATGGCGAGCGGCGGCGCCGATGGGTCGAG
>JBGSSK010000281.1:0-5022 GCA_041737095.1 Parvularculaceae bacterium
ATCCGGACGCCGTTTCGCGCGCTTCCATCGCCGCCTGGGCCGCGCATCACGGGCTTGGCGATATCGCGCCGCCACATGCCGCCGATGTCGTCGACGCGGCGTGGGTAAGGGATTTCGGTCCCTGCGACGGCGTCGTTTCGATCAACATGATCCACATCGCGCCTTTCGCCGCTGCGACCGGCCTCATCCGCGGCGCCGGCGTGCTGCTCAAGCCCGAGGGCAGGCTGTTCCTGTACGGACCGTTCATGCGCGACGGAGTGCACACCGCGCCCTCCAACGAGGCGTTCGACGCCTCGCTGAAATTACGCGACGCCGGCTGGGGCGTCCGCGACCTCGACCGGGATATCATCCCGCTCGCGGCCGAGGCTGGCCTGGCGCTCGTGCACATCCAGCCGATGCCGGCGAACAATTTTTCGGTTATCTTCGGCCGTATTTCTTAGTTCGATTTCAGGCTCGCGCGCATTTCGCACCAGCTCGTTTCGAGCGCGCCGTCCTTGCGTTTGACGGCGACGATGTCGTAGCGCTTGCCATAATCGAACTTGACGCCGCATTTCGCGGGGTCGGTCATGTGAAAGAGCCGGGTGCGTTCGGGAATGTCGCCGCTCCTGCCTTTCGTCACGCGAAAAATAGTCGCTTGCCGCGCTTCCGTGCTGCGCCCGTCCTCGGCGAGCGTCACTTCCGCGTCGGTCGCATAGCCGGTGAATGTCACCGTCTCGCGATCAGCGGCGGCGGCGCAACTGCAAAGCGCGTAAGGGTCGATTTCGCGCGGGCGAAAGACGTCGGAGGTCGAAGTCTCGGCGAAAAAGAAAGCGATCGCTGCGATGATCATGGTTGAACGCTACCTGAAATGCTTAGACAGTTTGAGGCCCTGTCCCTGGTAATTCGACGCGACTTCAGACCCGTAAAGCCGGGCCGGACGCGCCGCCATTCTTTCATAGACGAGGCGCGCCACCAATTGCCCATGCTCCAGAACAAAGGCCGCATCATGACTTCGCACCTCGAGGACGGCGCGGCTGCCGTCGGGCCCGCTTTCGCTCCAGCCGAAACCCGGATCGAAAAACCCGGCGTAATGCACCCGGAACTCGCCGAGGCCGGGGCTGATCGGCGTCATCTCCGCCGCGTAATCGGGCGGGATCGAAAGCGCCTCGCGCGAAGCGAGAATATAGAACTCATCGGGATCAAGGATGATGAACCCGGCGCGCGGCGCCACGATCGGCTCGAAGAAATCGTCGGCGTCGAGCGCGGCGACCGCATCGACATCGATCAGCGCCGCATGCCGGCGCGCGCGCCATCCGATCGGTCCGCTGCGGGATTTCAGATCGACGCTGAGGCCGATGCCGCCATCAATATCCGCATCGCCGTCGATCAGGGGCTCGAGCGCATGCAGACCTTTCAGCGCTGCGTCATCGAGTTTTGGGGCGCCGCGTTTTAATCGCAGCTGGTTGAGGCTTGAGCCCTCCCGCACCAGGATCGAGAAAGTGCGCGGACTGATCTCGGCGTAGAGCGGCCCGGCGTAGCCGGCCGGCGCCTCGTCGAAGGCGACGCGCCGACCGTCGACGCTGTCGACAACGAGGCGCACGAAAACGTCGATGCGGCCGGTCGAGCTTTTCGGGTTGGCGCCGCCGGCCAGATCCGCCGGCAAGTTCAGTCTTTCCGCGATTTCAACCAGATAGACGCAGCCGCGTTCAAGGACCGCGCCGGCGCGCAGATCGATTTCATGCATCATCAGCCCGTCCGCAAGACGATCTGCGACGCTCTTGCCCGGCGGCGGCAGGAAAGACGCGCGCACGCGCCAGCCGCGGCGCCCGATCGTCAGGTCGATCGACGCGGGCTGCATCTGTCTTTCGCCAAGCGGGCGCGACAGGCGGATCGCGCCTGCGGCGATTTCGTCGGCGATTTGTGCGGCGTTGAGGACGCTCATGGCGCTCCCGGATTTAGGGTGGAGGGAGCACAAGCGCGTTGGCGTCGATCAGTCAAGCGTCAGCATCGCGGCGCCTGCTCCCGCAGAAGGCGATCACAAAGCGCTGCTTACAGTCTTGGCGAACCGCCTGCACGCGGAGTAACGTCGGCGCAGTGACGGCTTTCTTCGCAAGGAACAGCGTTATGTATGAGCGGGTGACCAACGGCATCAAGGTGAGCGTCCGCCCGACCTTTCTCGAAGGCCAGTCCGATCCGGACGATGATCTTTATGTCTGGTCCTACACGGTCAAGATCCACAATGGTTCGGACGACAGCGTGCGTCTTCGCACGCGGCACTGGCTCATCACCAACGCCAAGGGCCTGACCGAAGAAGTCCGCGGCATCGGCGTTGTCGGCGAACAGCCGCTGATCCGTCCTGGGGAAGGTTTTGAATATACGTCGGGCGCCCCCTTATCGACGCCGTCCGGCATGATGGTCGGCCGCTACGGCATGGAAAGCGCAGAAGGCGAATTGTTCGAGGTTGATATTCCGGCCTTCTCGCTCGACAGCCCGCACGAGCATCGCCGCGTTCACTGACATCTCCGCCAATAATCAGCAGGCGGATTACCTAGAGTGACCGCGCGCTGAAGGTGTCGCATTGCGCGATGTCGCCGGATTTGTAGCCGGCGGTGAACCAGCGCATGCGCTGCTCCGACGAGCCGTGGGTGAAGCTTTCCGGCGTGACGCGGCGGCCGGCGTTTTTCTGCAAGGTGTCGTCGCCGATCGCAGAGGCCGCGTCGAGCCCCTCTTCGATATCGCCGGGCTCGAGCAGGCCTGAATATTTATCGGCGTGGTTCGCCCAGACGCCAGCGTAGCAATCCGCCTGCAGCTCCATCATCACCTGCAACTGGTTTTGGCCTTCTTGATTGGCGCGCGATTGCGCGGTGCGAACCTTGTCGGAAATTCCTGTGATCGTCTGCAAATGATGGCCGACCTCATGCGCGATCACATAGGCCGCGGCGAAGTCGCCGGGCGCGCCGAACCGTCGCGCAAGTTCGGAGAAGAAACTCGTGTCGAGATAGACGCGCTGATCGCCCGGGCAATAGAACGGGCCGGCGGCGGCCGACCCCATGCCGCACGCGGTCTGCGTCCCGCCGGTATAGACGACGAGCGTCGTCGGCGAATATTGCGCGCCCTTGCGGCTGAAATAATCGGTCCACACTTCTTCGGTCGAGGCGAGGATGACCGACGAGAAGTCGAACGCTTGCTGGTCTTCCGCCGAGATTTCGCGCGGGCCTGTCGCCGGCTGTCCGGCAAGCAGCGCCAAGGGGTCTACGCCGATCGCGCGCAGCCCGAAAAAACCCGCCGCAAGAACGACGACGCCGCCGACGCCGAAACGGCTGAAGACGAAACGCAGCAACAAGATCGCCATGCCGGAAAGGCCCGCTGTCGCCGCAGCGCTGCGCCGATCCTCGACATTGCCGCTGCCGCTCCGGCCTCGCCACTTCACCATCGATCTCTTCCTTGTCGCTGCAACTGTTGCGGGAAAGACTATCGGGTTAGCGACGGGCTTTGTCGAGAACGGCCTCCCGGGCGGGCGGTGGTGCGGCGCTTTGGCAACGGCCGCCGGCTAAGCGCCCGAGCGTCTGGCGTTGCGCCAGTCGTTTCCTTGACAGAGACAGCCCCGCCCGCGACCTTACGCGCGCGGCTTGGGGGCTAGCTGGGTCAGTCGATGGTTGGGTCGGAGCATTATTTGCGCCTGGCGGCGTCGCTCGTCGCAGCGCTGATAATGGGCGTTGCGATCAGCAAGCCGACAGCGGGGAAGCAGGCGGCTGAAAAAGTCGCCGCCCTTGCCGGCGACCAGACCCCGCAATCGGCGCGCGCCTGTCCGCGCGGCGAAGCGATACTCAAACAACCCTTCGCGCCGATCGGCGACATCTTGTCGGTCTCGCCGCTCGGCGGCGTGACGGCGCCCGGCGAACAGCTTCCGGCGCCGGCGATCCGCCTTAACACACGGAGGGGCGAAAACGCCTTCGACCGCCGCCGCACCGACGCGCTCGCCCCTGCGCGCGCCGATATCGTAGCCATCGAACGGCGCACGATCCGCGACGCCGAGGGCGGCGCGGCGCGCGAGACCTGGACCGTCCGGCTATCGGTCTGCGACAGCGTCAAAATCGCCTATGACGATCTCGACGCCATCGAGCCGGCGCTGCTTGCGAAGGCCGGGGGTCTCGCCGGATTTCAGGAAATCGGCGGGCCGGATCACTTGGCGGCGAAAACCATGGTGCGCGTCAAGCCCGGCGAACGGATCGGAACCGCCGACGGCTTCGACATCATCCTCGAGGACGCATCGGCGACGCCGGCCGCCCTCGACAGGCCGGAGCGGTATCGCTCCAATCCGCATACGGAAGGCGCCGCGATCGCCGCGCCGCCGGCCCTCCTCGAAGCGATCGCCAGCGACGCGAGCCGCATCCAGTGTCCGCTCGATTATCTGCCTGCGCCGATCGCCGGCGACTGGAAGGCCAAGCTCGGCGACGCCTGGGGCATGCGGCGCGCCAAGGGCGAAAACGCCTGCCGCACAGCAATTGTCGATGCGCCGGGGACCGCGCAGGGCGTCTGGTTCACCGACGCGTCGCATAATGGCCGGACATCGAAGGTGAGCGCAATCGCGCTGGCGCCGGACTCGATCGATCCCGAACGGATGATCTTCGCCCTGCACGGGCGGGTCGCCTCGCTCAACGCCGATATGGTGGGCCTCAACCCGATGCTGGAAGAAGCTCGGGAAGAGGCGGCGCGCGACTTCCTGACCTTCGACCTAGGCGGCGGCCGCATCAATCCCGCCTTTGACAAGGTGACGCCCGGAGAGACCTATTGCTATGAGGCGCTGCGCGTCAATTTCGTCGGCCCACGGATCAACGCGGTCATCCTGCTGTCGATCGACGTCGGCGGCGCAACGCCGCTGATGCGCATTGAGGCGCAAGGCGCGGCGCAGCGCTGCATCGATCTCGAAGAGCCGTGGGCGTTCAGCGGCGCCGAAACGACTTTCTATCGCTGACGCGCCGCCGTCTTTCGTCTATTAATCGCACCTGGGATCCCGCGCGCCGACGGCGACCGCGAGGCCGG
>JBGSSK010000297.1:0-1842 GCA_041737095.1 Parvularculaceae bacterium
GGCGTCACGCCGCTCGCCCGCATCGCCTCCGCCGCGCATTGCGGCGTCGACCCCTCGATCATGGGGATCGGACCGGCGCCGGCGTCGCGCCTGGCGCTTGAAAAGGCCGGTTGGAAACTCGCCGATCTCGATCTCATCGAAGCCAACGAAGCCTTCGCGGCGCAGGCGCTCGCCGTCGGCAAGGAGCTTGGCTGGGACGCATCGAAGGTCAACGTCAATGGCGGCGCGATCGCCATCGGCCATCCGATCGGCGCATCCGGCGCGCGAATTTTGACGACGCTGATCTATGAAATGCAGCGTTCCGGCGCCAGAAAGGGTCTCGCTACTCTCTGCATAGGCGGCGGCATGGGCATCGCGCTCTGCGTCGAGCGGGGGTGACGCCAAAGCGGCTATAATCCGCATGCGATAATCGTGGGAGATTCAAAAATGGCGAACAGGAAAGCAATCGTCACCGGCGGAACGCGCGGCATCGGACGCGCGATTTCGCTGGCGCTGAAGGAGGCCGGCTGCGCGGTCGCGGCGACCTATGCCGGAAATGACGACGCGGCCAAGGCCTTCAAGGCGGAAACCGACATCAGCGTCTTCAAATGGGATGTCGGCGATTACGAAGCCTGCAAGGCGGGCGTTGCGGAGGTTGAGAAAACCAACGGTCCGACCGATATCCTCGTCAATAATGCCGGCATCACGCGCGACGGTTTCTTCCACAAGATGACGCCTGATCAATGGCGCGAGGTGATCCGCGCCGACCTCGACAGCGTCTTCAACATGGCGCATCAGGTGTTTCCGGGCATGCGCGAACGCGGTTTTGGCCGGATCATCAACATCACCTCGATCAACGGCCAAAAGGGCCAGGCCGGGCAGACCAATTATTCCGCAGCCAAGGCCGGGATGATCGGCTTCACCCGCGCGTTGGCGCAGGAGGGCGCCTTCAAGGGGGTGACCGTCAATGCGATTGCGCCAGGGTATATCGCGACCGAAATGGTCGCTGCGGTCGGGGAAAGCGTGTTGCAGAAAATCATTGCGCAGATCCCGGTCGGCCGGCTCGGCGAGGCGGAGGAGATCGCCCGTTGCGTCGCGTTTCTCGCCGATGACGCAGCCGGATTCATCACCGGGTCCGTGCTGACCGCCAATGGCGGCCAGTATATCGCCGCCTGAGTAAACTCGACGAAAAAGCCGGCCCTGAGGCCGGAATACCCCCGGATCACCCCCGTCTCGCCCGCATTTCGCCTAAAATCGGAGTATGATGCAGCGTGCGCCCGGCGGCCCTTTCGCCGCCGGGGCGGCGGGACCTTCTGATGGCGGTCAAGTTCATTTTGTCGGCGTTGGCCGCAATCGCGGTTGCAATCGGGTCGGCCGCTGCGCAGGCCGAGCCGGCGCAATTGCGCTCCGATCCATTTTCGGCGCTCGTCGGCAAGAGGAAGCCGGCGGAGGACCGCGCCCCCCGCAGCGGCGATGTCGAACGCTTTGTGGTCGCCACCGATGACCGGGTCTTTCTGTTCCAGCCGGACCCCGGCGAAGCGCGGCTGAAGTTCCTCTGCGGCGATGGCGACAAACGGATCGACTGTGCGATCGACGGGGCGTCGCCCTCGGAAGAGATCCTGCTCTTGTCGCCGGTGCGCGCGTCGCGCGGCGACGTGATCTGGAACGACCGGCGCGGCAGAACTGTCCTGCGCGTCGCCGCCTATGGCGGCGTCACGGTGTTCTGGCCCGGCGATCCTCGCGGTCTGGCGGCGTCGAAATCATTCGGCGAGGATCCGCCGCTGACCCTTGAATTCGCGACGATCGAAACCGCGCGCGACCGGGCGCAGACCGCGACGGCGCTGGTCAGCGCCAAGATCGGCG
>JBGSSK010000304.1:0-1716 GCA_041737095.1 Parvularculaceae bacterium
GCGGCCTCCCCGGCCTTCAGCGTCGTCGCGGTGTCGGCGATCGCGGTCTTTACGAGATCGCCGAAATTCGGCTTGGCGACATCGGCGGCGTCACCGGCGCCGGAAACGGCGGCGCGTGCGGCCTGCGCATAGGCCTCGATGGCTCTGAGGGCGTCAATCGACATGAGGACTACTCCAGAATTCGCAAGGTCGAAGCCGCCATCGAGCGGACCTGGTCGAGCGCGCCGAGATTGGCCTCGTAACTGCGCTGCGCTTCGCGCAGATCCATCATCTCGATCAGCGGATTGACATTCGGCAGTTGCACATAGCCCTCGGCGTCGGCCGCAGGATGGCTCGGGTCGAAGCGCAGCGTGAAGGCGGCGGGGTCAAGCTCGATGCGCGCCATCCTGACGAGATTGGCGCCGGCGTCGCGGTCAAGATAACTCGAAAAGACCGGCACCTGCCGGCGGTAGGGCTCAAGGCCCGGCGCCGGCGCCGTCGAATTCGCATTTGCGAGATTTTCCGCGACGATGCGGATGCGGCCGGATTGCGCCTTCATCCCTGAAGCGGAAACCGCCAATGCTGTCGACAGATCATCCATGACTTACTCCTACCTGCCGCCGCGCGCGGCGAGGCGCAGCATTTCAAGGCCCTTGCGGTAGACGGTCGATGCGAGCTGGTAATCCATCCGCGTCTCGGAGAGCTTCATCATCTGCGTTTCGACCGACACTTCATTGCCGTTGAGCGAGGCTTCGCCGTCCGGCGAGAAATGCGGCGTCGGCGCGGCGCCGGCGCTTGACGCCTGCAGGTGCCGCGGATCGCTGACCCGCATGGCCGCGAGGCGCGCGCCGAAGGACGGCGCTGCAAGATCGCGCGCGACATAGTCGGGCGTATCAGCGTTGGCGACGTTTTCCGCCAGTACATTTGTGCGCGCCGACAGGAAGCGCAGGCGATCTGCGAGGCCGGCAAACAGCGATGTCTTCGACAGCTCCATGGCGCTCCAGCCTTAATCCCGAGGTCGATTTTCCATGACTAAAATCGCGCCTTATGGTTAAGCAGTGCTGAAGGCGGCGCCCGCGCGGGTCCGAACGCGCCAGGCGCCGGCCGGAGACTTAACAAACTCTTTCGGGACGAAGGCTCTGTCGTGACGAAAAAGCTTGGGCTGGTTCTTGGATCTGGCGCGGCGCGCGGCTGGGCGCATGTGGGCGTCATGCGCGCGCTTGATGAAATCGGCGTCAGGCCGGATGTGATCGCCGGCTGTTCGGTCGGCGCGCTGGTCGGCGGCGCCTACCTTATCGGCGCGCTTGAGGAATTCGAGGCGTGGGGGCGGGAATTGTCGCCCTTGTCGGCGATGGGGGCCTTCAATTTCTGGGTGAGCCGCGGCGGCCTGATCGACACGCGGCCGGCGTTCGAGGCGTTCACCGGATTCGACAAGGACATCGAGGATTTGAAGGTGAAATTCGGCGCCGTCGCCGCCGATCTCGGCACTGGCGATGAAGTCTGGATCACGCAAGGATCGGTGATCGATGCCGCGCGCGCGTCGAGCGCGATCCCGGTTCTGTTTCACGCGGTGCAGCGCGGGTCGCGCTGGCTTGTAGACGGCGCGGTCGCCAACCCGGCGCCGGTCTCGCTCGCGCGCTATCTCGGCGCCGACATCGTGATTTCCGTCGATTTGAACGCCAATCCGCGCGTCCTGTCGCGCTTCAACTCGCCGCCGCCAGGCGTGCCGGCGCTCGA
>JBGSSK010000318.1:0-4597 GCA_041737095.1 Parvularculaceae bacterium
CCAGCGCCTGACGAAGCGCCTCGTCGACATAGCCGCGCCAGGCGTCGGGCGCGACAAAGCGCTGATACGCCTCGCGGCCGCCGGCCCCGTAGCTGCCGGATTCCTGCCGGTCGCCGACGCCGGCGGTGACGGAGACGTTGATCCGGACGAGCGGCCTGATGTCGCGGATGATTTCGCCGCCGGGACGAACGATTTCGATCGCCGCCCATTCGCCGGTGAGCGACGCCGAAACCTGGCGGACCCGGTCATCCTTTGACCGCGCATACTCGTTGATGTCGGCAAGGAGCTTCGCCTTGGCCTCGAACGACATCGCGTCGAGCGGGTTCTCGTCGGGATAAAGCTTCACATTGGTCCGCGCCGGCCCGCCCGCGACGCTCGCGCCGCGGCCGGTCTTGACGATCTGGACCGCGGCGGCGGCGCGCTTCAACGCCTCCTCGGAAAGATCGGACGCATGGGCGTAGCCGGTCGATTCGCCGCAGACCGCCCTGAGGCCGAAGCCCTGCTCGACATTGTAGCTGGCGGTCTTCAGCCGGTTGTCGTCGAAGACAAAAGCTTCTGATTGGGCATATTCGAGATAAAGCTCGCCGTCGTCGGCGCCGTTGAGCGCGTCATCGACAATCGACTGGGTCCGCCGTTCATCGAGGGCGGAATCGCGAAAAAACAGGGACTGGGTCATGAGGGAGAGGTAGGCGGCGCACGCCGCTTAGGCAATGGCGCCGACTGCCCCGCATGCGACCTTTTTTCCGGGCGCGGCGCGGGTGACGGGGGCCGGCAGACGGGCCTATAAGCCTTGACGATCGATTGACCTTTCCGGTCGCCGGGGCCAGTCCGGCGCAGCCGGAACGTGGTTCGGCGATCATTCGGCGGGCGTCATCCGGCGGGCGCGGATATTGAGGGCTTCATGAAGACGGCGATAGCAGGACTGACAGCGGCGGCGATGGCGAACGGCGCCGCCTTTGCGCAAACTTCGGCGCCGGCGTCGATGTTGCCCGTCGATGGCGGCAAAGGCCTCATCCCCGCCGCGTCAAAGCTCGCCGAGGAGGTGCACTTTTTTCACAACGTCGTGCTGATGCCGACGCTCACCGCGATTTGCCTGCTCGTGCTCGCTTTGCTCCTCTGGGTGGTCATCCGCTATAACGCCAAGGCCAACGCCACGCCGCAGAGATTCAGCCACAATATGACGGTTGAAATCGTCTGGACGGTCGGGCCGATCCTCATTTTGCTGTTCATCGCGCTGTTTTCCTTCGACCTCCTTTTCAAGGAAGACATCATTCCGGACGGCAAGCAGATCGTCGCGGAGGCCGACGGCGGCACAAACGTGTTTACGTTCGAGAATGATTTTCCGCCGAGCCGGATGGCGGCGGCCGATCGGCATGTGCAGGTGTTTCGCGCCTCCGCCGACGGCGTCGTCGGCCTGGCGCCGGGCAGGGATTATGCCCTTGCCGGTCTCGGCTCGCCGACCGTGTCGGTGACGCTCAAGGAAACGCCGGCCGCCGGCGACAAGCTGGTCGTCCGCATGGGCCGCAGCCTCGTCGGCACAGGCGATGACAAGGAAATCGCACTCGCCCCGACGATGACGCTGAAGGCGATCGGCTATCAGTGGGGCTGGACCTATTCCTACCCGGATTTCGGCGATTTCGAATTTTCCTCGAACATGGCAAAGCGCGAAGATACGACCCCGGAACTCTACCGGTTCGAGGTTGATAACCGCGTGATCGTGCCGGTCGGCGAGACCATTCGTGTCGTGACGACCGCGCGCGACGTCATTCACGCCTGGGCGCTTCCTAACATGGCTATCAAGGTCGACGCGGTTCCGGGACGCCTCAACGAGACGTGGTTCAAGGCCGACCGCGAGGGCGTCTATTACGGCCAGTGTTCGGAGATCTGCGGGGTGCGTCATTCCGCGATGCCGATCGCCGTCGAAGTTGTCTCGCGCCCGACCTTCGAGGCGTGGGTCAACGCCAAGCGCGTCGAGTCGGGGATGGAGCCGATGTTCGGCGCGATCGCCGCGGCGGAAGACGACACCAGGCTTGCGGCGTCCGCTGACGCTGCGGACGCTCAGTAATTCGAGATCGGGACAAGGGTCAGCACGATGGCGCACGCACATTCACACGACGGTCATGATCACGCGCATGACCACAAGCCGCCGTTCCTCGTCCGTTGGCTGTTTTCAACCAACCACAAGGATATCGGGACGCTTTACCTGATTTTCGCGATCGTCGCCGGGATCGTCGGCGGCGCGATGTCGGGCCTGATGCGCTGGGAGTTGGCGGAACCCGGCATCCAGATTCTCGGCGCGATGAATGGCGGCGATGAAGCGGCGGCCGAGAATTTCTACAACGTCCTCATCACCTATCACGGGCTCATCATGATTTTCTTCATGGTGATGCCGGCGCTGATCGGCGGTTTCGGCAACTGGTTCGTGCCGATCATGATCGGCGCGCCGGACATGGCGTTCCCGCGCATGAACAACATCTCGTTCTGGCTTTACGGCGCGTCCGGCATCCTGATCACGATGTCGATTTTCGCGCCTGGCTACGGCCAGAATCTCGGATTCGCCGGCGGCTGGGTCATGTACCCGCCCTTGTCGTCGAACACCGGGCACCCTGGGCCGGCGATGGACCTGCTGATCCTGTCGCTGCACCTTGCCGGCGCGTCGTCGATCCTCGGCGCGATCAATTTCATCACGACGATCTTCAACATGCGCGCGCCGGGGATGACCCTGCACAAGATGCCGCTCTTCGCGTGGTCGGTTCTGGTGACGGCTTTCCTGCTCGTCCTGTCGTTGCCGGTGCTCGCCGGCGCCATCACGATGCTGCTCACCGACCGCAATTTCAACACCGCGTTCTTCAATCCGGCCGAAGGCGGCGACCCGCTGCTCTTCCAGCATCTCTTCTGGTTCTTCGGCCACCCGGAGGTTTACATCCTCATCCTGCCGGGCTTCGGTATAATCTCGCACATCGTCGCGACTTTCTCGAAGAAGCCGATCTTCGGTTATCTCGGCATGGCCTACGCGATGGTCGCGATCGGGTTTGTCGGCTTCATCGTCTGGGCGCACCACATGTATACGGTCGGCCTGACGGTGAACATGAAAGCATATTTCGTTGCAGCGACGATGGTCATCGCGGTGCCGACCGGCATCAAGATTTTCTCCTGGATCGCGACAATGTGGGGCGGCTCGATCGAGTTCAAGACGCCGATGGTCTGGGCCGTCGGCTTCATTTTCCTGTTCACGATCGGCGGCGTCACCGGCGTCGTCCTCGCCAACGCCGGCATCGATCATTTCCTGCATGACACCTATTATGTCGTCGCGCACTTCCACTACGTGCTGTCGCTCGGCGCCGTCTTCGCGATTTTCGCGGGCTGGTATTACTGGTTCCCGAAAATGACCGGCAAGATGTACCGCGAATGGCTCGGCCAGCTGCATTTCTGGGTGATGTTCGTCGGCGTCAATCTGATCTTTTTCCCGCAGCACTTCCTCGGCCTTCAGGGCATGCCGCGGCGCTACATCGATTACCCGGAAGCCTACGCCTACTGGAACCAGTGGTCGTCGATCGGCTACGCAATCACGCTCGCCGGCATGGGCGTCTTCCTTGTTTGCATGATCGATGCGTTCTTCGTCTACCGGAAGAAGGCGGCGGCCAATCCCTGGGGCGTCGGGGCGACGACGCTCGAATGGACGCTGCCCTCGCCGCCGCCGTTCCACCAGTTCAACGAGTTGCCGCGCTTCGAAAAGGGCGACGCGCACGCCTTCCACTAGGACTGGCCCTGACAAAATCGAGAACCCCGGCGGCGACGCCGGGGTTCTTTTCATTGTGCGGCGCCGCATCATTCCGGTCTTTATGGCGGGGCGAAACCGCGTTAACCTTCTTCCGATTGCGGCCGGGGCGGTCGCTATTCCTGATGCGCAGTAACGGAGGGGCGGCATGCTTGAGACAATTTTGAACGACGTCATCGGCGTTCTTCGATCAACTTTCATGGGCGGCGACATCATCAATATCGCCATTGCGGCGGGGGCGGTCGTCATCGCGGCTTTCGTGATGCAGCGGGGAACGCAGATTGGGTCGATGACCCTGCTCGCGCTCGTGCTGTTTGCTTTTGGCGGCTTCGTGCGCGGGGTGATGCGCGGTCCGGTCGCTTCCGATGGCGGTTCGGTCGCCAGCCAGACCGGCGGTCGCGCCGCCAGCCAGCTCAATTCGAGCGTCGGCCAGTTCTACGACCTGTCGGCGGGCGGTCTGCTCGCCTATTTTATCGCCTTCATGCTGCTCATTTTCCTCGTTTTCGGGGTCAAGGCGGCGCTCAACCGCGGCTAGGGCCGGGCGCCTCTCAGTGGATTGGGGCCGCGGGCGCCTGCGGCCCCATTGCATTTGAACGCATCTGCGCCTTGGTGCATAAGCCGGCGCAGGTGACCCACATGACAACGCCATCCTTGCTCGCCGGGCCGAAAGACTATGTCGCGCTGATGAAGCCGCGCGTCATGTCGTTGGTGATTTTCACGGCGCTCGTCGGCATGGTCGCCGCGGTCGCCGACGGGGCCAGCATCCATCCCGGACTCGCCGCCTCGTCGCTGCTGGCGATCGCTGTCGGCGCCGGCGCC
>JBGSSK010000356.1:0-14087 GCA_041737095.1 Parvularculaceae bacterium
TTGACGAGCGCAAGCGTCGCGCCGGCGCCGCGCGCGCCGCAATAAAGCGTGCCGATCGCCGGCGCGTAGACGACGCCGATGACCGGCGCGCCGTCCCGGACAAGCGCGATATTGACGGTGAACTCGCCCGTTCGCGACACGAATTCCTTCGTACCGTCGAGCGGATCGACGAGGAAGAATTCGCGCCCGAGGTCCGGTATGTCGCCGGCGCTCGCGGCTTCTTCGGCGAGCGTCGGAACTTGGGACGCAAGCCGCGCGAGGCCGGCGAGAATGATTTCCTCGCCGATGCGATCCGCTTCGGTGACGGGCGAAGCGTCGTCTTTCGCCGCGACCTCAAAGTCCTCGCCGTAGATTTTCAGCGCCTTCGCGCCGGCTGCAAGGGCCAGCGTCGCCATGCCAGCCATCAGGGCGGCGTCGGCAGGGTCGACGGTCATCCGGATCTCCGTGAAGCCTATTTGAAGGCGATGATGGTAAAGGCCGCGCTCTGCCGCGGCGTCAAGCCGAAAGCCGGGATGATGCGGTCGATGATCCAGCCTTCTTCGGCCAGCGCGTTCAATCGCCCTTCAAGCGCGTCGGAAGCGGCGCGGCCGAAATCCTCGTCGCCGCCGAACATCAGCGGCCGCCTTTTCGACTCTCGCCAGGAGACATGGAAAGCCGCATATTGTTTCGACATGGCACACCTTGGAACCGGATGCTGCGCGCGCAGGGACGAAGAATGCTGTTTGCCGTCGATCGGCGCAATCATCGGGCCATACGCATCGGGCCATAAAGGGCGGCGCACATCTTGCCTAGCTTGAGG
This sequence comes from Parvularculaceae bacterium, assembly GCA_041737095.1. Taxonomy (GTDB): domain Bacteria; phylum Pseudomonadota; class Alphaproteobacteria; order Caulobacterales; family Parvularculaceae; genus Amphiplicatus. The sequence goes on from JBGSSK010000356.1 coordinate 800, forward strand.
GCTTGCGAAAATGTTAACCGATCCATTGAGACGGTTACTGATTGTTCGCCGTTGCTGTGATAGGAGCTTCGCAAGTGCGGCGACAGTCTGCAGAGGAGCGGCGTTCCGGCGCCGAAGACGGGGTTGAGTGAGGCTCCCGGCATGGTTGAAGAGCTGACCGCAGAAGAGGTCAGCCGTCGCAGGCCGTTTTCACGCGCGGTCTACGGCGATCTCGTGCAATTTTCGGATTTCATGATGGTGACAGGGGCCTCGGTCGTCGTCGCCTATCTTTACCACCATTACGTGTTGGTGATCCCGACCGATTTCCAGCGTTTCGCCGCCGCCGGGATTATCGGCGCGACCGGCCTGACCGCTCTCCTGCGCCGCGACGGCTATTATGAATTTGACGCCTTGCTGTCGTCGAGCCGGGCGATGCGCGCTGTCATCGCGCGTTGGGCGCTGATCGTGCTCGGCCTCATCGCCTTCGGTTACGCGCTGAAGGTTTCCGAGCATTTTTCGCGTTTCTGGCTGTTCGCCTGGACCAGTATCGTTTCGGTCTCGCTGGTTTCCGCGCGCATTGTCGCGGCGGCGGTGCTGCGTCGGGCAGTGCGCGCCGGCGGGGTCTTTTCGCGGCGGATCGCCATCGTAGGCGCCAATGAAATCGGCGCGCGGTTCGCCGATCACGCCGCCGATCCGGAGAAGGCGATTTCAATCGTCGGCATTTTTTCGGCCGGCCCGGAAGATGCGGCGAACGGGTTCACCCGCTCCGCCGGCGATCTGAAGGCGCTCGAGCGGGCGGCGCGGGCCGGCGAAATCGATGATGTCGTGATCGCCATGCCGCGCCTCTCGCAAGCCGGCATGGCAGCGATCGTCAATCGCCTTTCAACGCTTCCGGTGACGCTCGCGATCTGCCCGAACGCGCACTGGCTTGACCATACCGGCGGCGAAGTCGTCCAGATCGGCGGCGCGCCGCTGCTCACGCTGTATCGCCGGCCGCTGGAGGGATGGGGAAGCGTTATCAAGACCGCCGAAGATTACATTGTCGGCGTCCCGGCTTTCATCCTTTTGGCGCCGGTCATGCTGGCGATCGTGCTCGCCATCAAGCTGGAAGGCAAGGGCCCGGTCTTCTTCACCCAGCAACGGCACGGGTTCAACCACAAGGTCTTCCGCATTTACAAATTCCGTACAATGACGGTGCTGGAGGATGGGACGGAAGTGCCCCAGGCGCGCGCCAACGACCCTCGCGTGACGCCGCTCGGCGCGTTCCTGCGCCGCTACAGCCTTGATGAGATCCCGCAGATATTCAATGTCCTCAAGGGCGAAATGTCGCTCGTCGGGCCGCGCCCGCACGCCCTCGCCCATAATCATCAATATGCGCTGACAATCGAGAATTATTCGGGCCGCCACAAGGTGAAGCCCGGCATGACCGGCTGGGCGCAGGTCAACGGCTACCGCGGCGAAACCTCCGAAAACGAGCTGATGGCCGAGCGGGTCCGCTATGATCTCGAATATATCGACAATTGGTCCTTGTGGTTCGACTTCAAGATCATGGTGCTGACCTTCGCCGCGGTGCTCTTTCCAAGGAACGCGTATTGATATTTGAAGCGCACAAGGCGACATAGCCGCCGCAGGGGCGCTGGCGCGACCGCAGGCCCGCCGCTTCGGGATAAAGGGACTTTTCATGCGCGTTGCAATTATCGGCACCGGCTATGTCGGACTGGTCTCGGGCGCATGTTTTGCGCATTTCGGGCATGACGTCACTTGCGTCGACAAGGATCAGGAGAAGATCGGCCGCCTCGAGCGCGGCGATATTCCGATCTTCGAGCCTGGCCTCGACGCGCTCGTCGCTGAAAACGTCGCAGCGGGCCGCCTCAGCTTCACGACCGACCTCAAGGCGGCGACGGCGCAGGCCGACATGGTGTTCATCGCCGTCGGCACGCCCTCGCGGCGCGGCGACGGCTTTGCGGATCTCACCTATGTCTATGCGGCGACCGAAGAGATCGCGAGGGCGCTCGACGGCTATACGGTCATCGTCACCAAATCGACGGTGCCGGTCGGCACCGGCGCAGAGGTCGAGGCCATCATCCGCCGCGTCCGGCCGGACGCGGAATTTTCGGTCGTCTCGAACCCGGAGTTCCTGCGCGAGGGCGCTGCGATCGACGACTTCAAGCGCCCTGACCGCATCGTCGTCGGCGCCGAGGATGAGCGCGCCCGCGAAGTGATGCGCGAGCTCTATCGGCCGCTCTTCATCAACGAGACGCCGATCGTCTTCACCAATCGGGCGACATCTGAGCTCATCAAATACGCCGCCAATGCGTTCCTTGCGACCAAGATCACGTTCATCAATGAAATGGCGGATCTGTGCGAACAGGTCGGCGCGAATGTTCAGGAGGTCGCGCGCGGCATCGGCCTCGACGGCCGGATCGGATCGAAATTCCTGCACGCCGGTCCCGGCTATGGCGGCTCGTGCTTTCCGAAAGACACGCTGGCGCTCGTCCGCACCGCGCAAGCGGCCGGCGCGCCGACGCGGATCGTCGAAGCCGTCGTCGAGATCAATGCGCGCCGCAAGCGGCAAATGGCCGATCGCATCATCGCGGCCTGCGGCGGATCGGTCGACGGCAAGACGATCGCCGTGCTCGGCCTCACCTTCAAGCCGAACACGGACGACATGCGCGACAGCCCGTCGCTCGACATCATCCCGGCGCTGCAGGCGGCGGGCGCCGCCATTCGCGCCTTTGATCCGGCGGGCATGGAGGAAGCCAAGAAGCACCTCAGCGACGTTGATTATTGCCACGGCCCCTATCACGCCATGGACGGCGCCGATGCTGTGGCGCTGCTGACGGAATGGGACGAATTCCGCGCGCTCGATTTTCGCCGCATCAAGGAATTGCTGAAAGAGCCGATCTTTGTCGATCTACGCAATGTCTACCGGCCGAGCGCCATGGTCGAGCAGGGCTTTCAGTATCACTCGATCGGGCGGACCAGCGACGCCGGCGATCCCCGCAAAGCGCCGCGCTAGCGTCGGGCGAAAAGCGGAATCACCGGTTTTTCGCAAACCCGACGCGACCAAACAGAAACTGGACCTTTGGGCGATCTAGATTGATCGCCCGAGGGGCTAGGCGCCGACGCGTTCCAGGACGCCGACGCGCACGCCGTCGAACACATATTGGGTCGACAGCGCCATCAGCAGCATGCCGAGGATCCGCGTGATCGCGTTCATGCCGGTGCGGCCGAGCGCGTCGCCGATCCGGCTCGCGAACGCCATCATCAGGACGGCGATTGCAAGGACGCCAACGCTGGCGACCAGCGCCGAGCCCTTCGCCTCGATGCTGGCGCCCGGACCCATCAGAAGCATGATGGTCGCAATCGCGCCCGGACCCGCGAGCATCGGAATGGCGAGCGGAAAAAACGCGATATTCTCGCGCGCGGCGGCTTTCGGCCCTGGCGTCTTCGCCTGCGTCTCGCCGTCCGGATTGAAGAACATGCGAAAGCCCATGATGAAGAGAATGATCCCCATCGCCGCGCGAAACGCTGGCAGGGTGACGCCCATATGGTGCAGCACGGCGTTTCCGGCGAAGCCGAACAGCGACAGGATGATGATCGAATAGACCGCCGCTGAAAACGCGATCCTGAGGCGCGCGCGCGGCGGCTCGTCTTTCGTCAGCGACGCGAAGATCGGCGTGACGAGAATCGGATCGATGACGATGAAGAGCGTCACGAACGCCGTCAGAAACGTGGCGAAAAGCGGATCCATCGAATGTCCGGTAATGTCGGCGAACAGGCGAACATTCCTGCGCCGCGTCGATCAGTCCCGCAACCCCCGGGCCCCGCCCGATCAAAGACCGACAAATTCTTTCATCCGCCGCTTTTCCTCCGCATCGAGACCGTCAAGCCCTTCAATGAAGGCGGCGGCCGCGTCGGCGTCGGCGCCAAGTATGCGGATGAGCCTTGCCCCTTTCCGCGCCGCCGCCGTCGGCGCCGGATCCTTCGCCTCGCCGAAGTTGAAAGCGAACTCGCCCTCGGGCCGCGCGCGGCGGATGACGCGCCGCTCCCGGCTCTCGTCGGCGTCGGCAAGGTCCTCCGAATAATCCATCTTGTGAATGACGATCTTGCGGTCGGGTCCGGCCTCCTCGCCGGAAGCCCCGGCGAAATCGACAACCGGCTCGTCGCTGTTCTCGAACGCCAGGAGCGCTGCGCGCGCCGCTTCGCCGGAGAGGATCGCAAGGTCGTGATCGCCGGCAGCAACTGAAAAAAGCCCGGTCTCGGGAGCGACAATCGCGATGAGCCGCCTTTCGTCCTGCTGGTTCAGTTTAAGGTCGAAACGCGCGGCCGGGGCGGTCGCCGCGCCAAGGCTGACAGCGATCAGGATGAGAATATTCATCGGACTTCTTCCCTTTTGGGCCGGCGTGCGGGCCGCTGGACCCGCACCAACAAGGGCCAATAATGGTTATTTTTCAGTAAGTTCCAAATCACCTGCGGAATCGCAGCAATAGGGTGCGCGCCGCCGAAAAAATGGTTAATATGCATCTGGGTCGCCCGCGCCAGTCCGGTACAGGGCCAGTCTGTCTCGGGGGCCGGATTCGACCAGGGGCCAGTTTGTTTCAGGGGAAAGTCGTTATGACCGCTAGGATCAGGATCGTCTTCGCCGCTTCGGCGCTCGCGCTCGCCGCCGCAGGCTGCGCCTCGGGGGGCGACCGCGCCGATCTCGGACGCGATCCCTACGCGGCGGCGGTTTACACCGGGGCGCCGCAGCCAGACATCGTCGATCAATATTCCGGATTTCTCGCGCCCGTGCAGCGTTCGCAGAATGGCGCCACGCTCGAAGTCGTTTCCTATGCCGGCATAGAAGGCGCGCGCCGCGCCCATGAGCGGTATACGGAGGAAGAAGCCGAAGCGCTCGACGGGCGTTGCGAGCAGCGGGTCAAGGCGACGGCGACGGAATCGCTCATCGACATTGCGAGCCTTTGCGACGTGCCGCTCGAAAAGCTAGTCGCCTACAATCCCGACATCGCCAATGTGAGTTATGCGGCGTCCGGCGCCTATATCGATATTCCGGGCGGCCTCGCCGCGCCGCGGGGCGCTTTCGCGATGAGCGACGCGCTCGCCAGTCTCTACACGGTCGAAGAAGGCGATTCCCTCGAAAAGATCGCCGACAAGGTCGGCCTGACGCCGGCGGCGCTCGCCAATCTCAATCCCGGCGTTTTCTGGCCGACGATCACGCCGGGCCAGGCGATTCGCAAGGAAGCAGCAGCGCCGGTCGCCGCTACTTCCGCCGCCGACTATGCGTACGTTCCGGCGGGGCCGACGCCAGCCTGGGAGGGCTACAGCAGTATCGTCGGATCGCATGGAGCCGGGGTTTCTTCGGTCGGAATTGCGCATGCGCCCTATCAGCTCGGCATGGTGCGGTCTTATGCGAAAGCCAAGGGCGTCTATCCAGCTGCGCAACTTGAAGTCGACAAGGATTTCGTGAAACCCGGCGAAAAAGTGCGCGTCACCGCGCAGGACCTGACGCCGGGGACGACAGTTCGCTTCTCCGGCGCCGGCAATAAATCAGTGACCGCGATAGTGAATGAGAATCGCGAGGCTACTGCAGAAATGCGCGTCGGCAAGAAGGCGTCGATCGGCGGCGTCATTTTTGAGGCGCGGCCGGAAGGCGCAGACGAAACGCTGTTCAGCAAGCGCGTCGGCGTCGTGACGTTGACGGGCAAATCCGATGCTAAGAAGGACAATCAAGGCGGGGGAGGCGAGGACGCTGAATAAAATCGCCGACCGCCGGTTTTTAGTGGAGACTGGACGCCCCGGTTCGCCGGGGCGTTTTCATTTTGCGGCGCGGATCGTGTCCCAGCGGCCGCCGCGCTTTCTGAGTTGGCGCGACGCGTCAATGGCGATCGCCAGATCGTAAATGACGGAGGCGAGGACCAGCGGCGCCTTTAGCGCCCTTTTAGGCGTCCAGTTGTCGCGGCGCCGCAATCGGCGGAGCATGTAATTGCGTGGGATCGCGATCAGGCCGGACTGTCGGGCGCCTTCTTCGATGATCGCCTCGACCCAGCCCCGTTCGCCGTCGTTGCGTCGCCGGATTTCGTCGGCGACGTCGACGCCCGCCGCCCGCCATCGCCGGAACTCGTCATAGAGAAAACGATTGATCGCGGTGCCGAGCGCTTGGCGTCTTTCATACCGATAAATGTCGCCGAAGGTTTCATAAGGCTTGTAGAAATGCCGCGCGCCCGGCGCTCTCAGGATTCGGGCGGTCGCCTCGCTCTCGGAGAAATTCCGGGTAAGGATCATCGCGCGCAGGAAACCGTCTTCGACGACGATCCCGGTCGGCATCGAAACAGCGCGAATGCGCCCGGCGCGCGCCGCGTAAAGCTGGCCCGACAGGGCGTGATCATCATCGCCGCCGGACTTCTGGAGCGCGCGGATGACCGGCTGGAGAACGCCGCCGCGCCCGGAGAATTTCTTGACCGGCTGATCGGGCGCAATGTCGACCGCCGGGTTCGCCGCAAGATGGCCGATCAACCGGGCTATCACGTCCGGCGACGCGAAATCGATGTCGGCGTCGAGGAGGACGAGATAGTCGGCGTCCGCCGCGCTTTCCTGATGGACGAAGAGATTCCAGGCGTTGGCCTTGCCCGCCTCGTCGACATTACGGATACGGATCTCGCAATTCGCGAGCGCCGCAGCCGGTTGCAAAGCCGCCTCGGCGGCGCTTGCGGTTCGATCGGCGCAGCCGTTTGCGACGACGACAATTTCCTTCGCGATCGTCGCGTCGGCGCAAACAGACTGCGCGAGCAGGGAGGCGATCGTCGCGCCGATATAGGCTTCTTCATTGTGGGCGAGGATGCCGATCGAAATCTTCATTGGCGCGCGGCCGATTTATTCGGGCACATAAGCCGGCAGGAAAGTCTCGACACGGTCGATCATGCCTTGCAGTTTCGCGTCGGCGTCTTCGGCGCTCATGGCGCTGTCGATCGGCGTTATCAGGCGCACCATCGCGCCGTCCGACCGCTTTTTCATGACGGCGTCAATGATCAGCCAGAACTTCATCACGAATTCATTGGCGATTTTCCGGCCGCGCTGGTCATACCAGTAATAGACCAACTGACGATGATCGCCGTTTTCGATGATCATCCGGTTGAGAGGAAAGTCGCCATTGGCGCCTTGCGCCCTGACGACTTCGTGGCGCGCTATCTTCCAGCCGCCGCCCGGAATGCATTGGCGCGGGCTGTGCCATGAACGGCCGTCGCGCTGCGCGTCGAGATACGCGAAATAGAGATTGAAATTCTCGCCCGCTGGCGACTGCAGATCGAGCACGATCGAATCGTCCGCGCCGAGCACTTCCGCCACGGTCGGATCGATCGGGCGCCGTTTGACGTCCCAATCGACGAATTCGTCCGCAACGCCGTCGAAGTCCTGTCGGTCAGGAATGATCAGCGCATCGGTCGTGACGATCTGCGATGCGCCGAGCGCAAGGGCCGCGACCGCGCCCGTGGCGATAAAGACCGGCGCGCGCCGCGCCGACGCCTTGCCTGGCCTCGTCAGCGGCAAATCCGGCGTGGCCAGAGCGTCGATGACGCTAAGACGCGGCGTCCTTGTCCGAGCGAGGAGCGCGATGACGCCGAACAGCGCGATGAGGCAGAACAGGAAGACGACCCAGCCTTCGAAGAAATGCAGCGCGCCTTCGGCGTGCTCGACGCCATAGGCCTGGACCATCGCGCCGGTCGCGGCGATCCGGACGCTGTTCATGACGATGGTGATCGGAATCGTCGAGGCGACGATGAGGCCGCGCTGCCACAGGGGGCCGCGATACATATACGCCGCCATGACGCCAAGGCTCAGGAACGGAAACAGGTAGCGCAAGCCGCTGCACGCTTCGGCGACCTGCAATTTGTATTCGCCAAGATCGATGATGTTGCCGGAAAGGTGAACTGGAATGCCCATCAGCTCGATCATCGCGACGCCGAGCCAGGACGACATTTGCTGGAATTTCCACGAAAGAATTGTGATCATCCAGTAAGGCGGCGGCACGGCGAAGAACAGGAAGCCGACCGGCGCCGCAGCGGTGCGCAGAAGCGACAGCCCGCCGAAGCCGGCGACAAGACCGGCGATCGCGATGACGAGGCCGATATGCTGAAAGAGGAAAATGCTGGTCAGCTGGCCAAGCAGGACGAAGCCGAGCGCCGCGCCGAGAATGACGACGCCGCTCCAGGACGGGCCGCCGACGCTTTTGCGAACGATGTCGCGGTTGACCCAGACGAGGTAGAGGGAAATCAGCGGGATGAAATAACTGTGCGATAATTCCTGCTGCTGGCCCCAGCGGCGCCAGAGATTGGCGAGCGCATCGCCGAACAGCACGATCAGCACCAACAGGACCGCGCCAAGTGCGAACACGGTTAATCGGTGTTCGTTACGCGTAGGGGCTTTCCCGATATCTCCTGCGGCGTCCAAGGAAGTCTCCGGCGCGGCTCAAAATGGCGCAAGGCGAGCATACGCGTAGTCCATGCCGCCGAGGACTTGCAATATTCGTTCTCGCGTCGCTGCTCGCCCCGCCCGGTCGCACCCGCCCGGTCAGATCGGGCTGAAGCCGTTCAACAGGAGGAACGCGGCGAGCGAGACGCCGGCGATTGCGGTGACGACGAGACCCGTGAGCGTCCCGATCGGCAGGGTCTTTTGGGCGCGCGCCTTCACCGTCAGGTACATAACGCCGGCGCCGGCGATCCCGGCGAGAACGCCGGCGATCACGAACCAGCGCGTCCAGCCGAGCATGCCGACCAGCAGCAGCATCTCGTTCGCCTCAAATGTCGCATAGCCGCCGAAACCGATCCCGCCGACCGCGATCGCGCCGAGCAATGCGGTCAGAAAAGCCAGCGGCCGCGCGCCGAGTGTCGGCACCGCCGGGTCACGGTTAATGAGGCGCGCGACCGGCGCGATCGCATAAACGATGAGCGCGATGAAAAGGACGAGCGCCGATGCGCCGGCCCACAAGGCGGGCGCGACGATCTTCTTCTCGCCTTCAGCGGCGAGGCTCGCGAGCCGCGTCAGCGCCTCCGTCTGATAGAGCTTTCCAGTGAACGCGGGCGCCTTCATGGCGTCGGCGCAGGTCGTGTCGACGACCGCGCGCGGATCGTCGAAAAATTTCGTCAGGAAATCGCCGGCGCATTCGACGGAGCGCGTCGGCCCATGACCCGCATAGGGAAACTCGACATAGGTCCCGTTCGCAAAGCCCGGAACGATCTCCTCGGCGAGGGGCGGCGGCGTGATCGGATCCATTTCGCCATTGGCGATGATCGCCGGGATGTCGGTCTCCACGGCGGCGTACTGCGCCTCGTCCCGCGGCGGCATGCCATAACGCTTACAGAGCGCGGCGATTTCGTTGATCATTTCCGGCGACGTCATCATGCTGGCGAGCACCGGATGGTCGGCGCGGTCCTGAACCAGCGCGTCGTGCAACTTGCCCCACCAGCCGTCATTGCAGGCGATCGCATTGTACATGCCCTGGCTGATCGAGAAGCCGCCGCCGCCGGGTCCCGCCGCTGTCGCCAGCCGGAAGGCGTCGTGATCCGAATTCTCGACCTTGCGGGCGAGGGCGTCGATGAACGCCGGCAGCGTCGAATATGTGTCCTGTTCATAGAGCGAGACGAATGGCGCGCCGCCGATGATGTCCTGGAAGAACCACGCCTTGCCGGCAGGAAACAGTTCGGCGTCGATGGCGTCGACCTCGATCGGCGTTTCGCTGACCTTGGTCATCGCGGTCTTCAGGCGCCCCTGGAAATCCGGGAAGGCCCGCTTGCAGGTATTGTTGTCGGCGCAGGCACTTTCGAGGAGGTCTAGATCGCGCTGGTAATGTTGTCCGATGCGCTGGAAATGCGCGCCGGGAACGATCGGCACGATGGCGTCGAGGACGATGGCTCTGATCCCCTTCGGATCCTGTTTGATATAGGCCTGACCGAGGATTGACCCGTAGGAGATGCCCCAGACGTTCCATTTCTCGAATCCGAGACCGCGGCGCAGCGCTTCGACATCGCGCGCATTTTCGATGGTGTTGTAGGCGCTGAGATCGACGCGGGCGGCCTTGGCCGCCGCGAAACAGCTTTCCATCGCGTCGAATGCGCCGCGCTGGTACGCCTCCCATTCCGGCTTGTTGGACGCAGCGGGGTCAAAGAGCCCGTATTTGGGGCAAAAATCCTCGGAATGGCCGATGCCGCGCTGTTCGAGGATGTAGAGATCGCGCACGTCGCGGACGCCATGTTTGACGAACCGCTTTACGTAACCGGTCGCCTGCGCGCCGGGACCGCCGGTCAGATAGACGATCGGGTCTTCACGCCTCTTCCACTCGCCTTTTCCCTTCTCGTCCCATTTTTCCGGCTTGCGCGCATGGAGCTTCACGAAGTGCAGCTTGATCGTGCGCGACCGCGATTTCTCCCGGTTTTCAGGAACCGTCAAAAGCCCGCAGGATATTTCGCCTGGCTTGTATTTGATTTCGCCCTTGAAGGGGCAAACAATCGTCTCGACGATGAACTTGTCACGCGCGAAAATATCGGCGTCGCGCGCGTCGATAGCCAGCTCTTCGGTCGTGGCTTCGGCTGCGGTTTGCGCAAGCGCGCCGGCGAGGCCGGCCAGGAAAAATCCGGTCGCCGCTGCGACGGCGGATGCGATCCTGTTGGACTTTTTCATGCTCCGCCCCCGCGTCTCGCCGATGATCTTGACCGTAACAGATAGGTCTTGGTGAGCCAATGCCGAGACCTGGCGCGAGGCGCATCCGGCGATCACGGCGCTGAACGCTCCAACAAAAAACGGCCCCGATCATTCGATCGGGGCCGCGTCTTTTGTCATTTAGAGCCGAAGGGCCTTCCTTAGAAATCCATGCCGCCCATGCCGCCCATGCCGCCCATGCCGCCGCCGCCATGGCTGTGGCCGCCGGCGTCTTTCTTCGGCGCTTCCGCAACCATTGCTTCGGTCGTGATCAGGAGACCCGCGACCGAGGCCGCATCCTGCAGCGCATGCCGCACGACTTTCGCCGGATCGACGATGCCCGACGCGATCATATCGACATATTCGTCGGTCTGCGCGTTGAAGCCGAACCTGATGTCTTTCTGCTCCAGAAGCTTGCCGACGACGATCGATCCTTCGCCGCCCGCATTGCGGACGATCTGGCGGATCGGCGATTCAAGCGCCTTGCGGATGATGTGGATGCCCGCATCCTGATCGGCGTTCGCTCCCTTGAGGCCGGCGAGCGCCCTCGTTGCATAAAGGAGAGCGGCGCCGCCGCCCGCGACGATACCTTCCTCGACCGCCGCACGGGTCGCATTGAGCGCGTCATCAACGCGGTCCTTGCGTTCCTTCACTTCGATCTCCGTCGCGCCGCCAACCTTGATGACTGCAACGCCGCCCGCGAGTTTGGCGAGGCGTTCCTGCAGTTTTTCGCGGTCGTAATCGGACGTCGTGTCTTCGATCTGCTTGCGGATCTGGCCAGTGCGGGCCTCGATATCCTTCTTGGCGCCCTGTCCGTCGACGATCGTCGTGTCGTCCTTGTCGATCGAGACTTTCTTGGCGCGGCCGAGCATGTCGAGCGTGACATTCTCGAGCTTGATGCCGAGATCTTCGGAGATGACCTGACCGCCGGTCAGGACCGCGATGTCTTCCAGCATCGCCTTGCGGCGATCGCCGAAGCCCGGGGCCTTGACGGCCGCGACCTTGAGGCCGCCGCGCAGCTTGTTGACGACCAGGGTCGCCAGCGCTTCGCCTTCGACGTCTTCGGAGATGATCAGCAGCGGCTTGCCCGACTGAACGACCGACTCGAGCAGCGGCAGCATCGTCTGCAGGCCCGACAGTTTCTTCTCGTGGAGAAGGATGTAGGGGTCATCCAGCTCGACGATCATTTTTTCGGCGTTGGTGATGAAATAGGGCGAGAGGTAGCCGCGATCGAACTGCATGCCCTCGACGACGTCGAGTTCGGTTTCGGCGGTTTTGGCTTCCTCGACCGTGATGACGCCCTCATTGCCGACTTTTTCCATCGCCTTGGCGATCATGTCGCCGATTTCTTTCTCGCCGTTCGCCGAGATCGTGCCGACCTGGGCGATTTCGTTCGATTTTGAAATCTTGATGGAGTTCTTTTTGATTTCTTCGATGACTTTCGTCACGGCGAGATCGACGCCGCGCTTCAGGTCCATCGGGTTCATGCCGGCGGCGACGGCTTTGGCGCCTTCCTTAACGATCGCCTGGGCGAGAACCGTTGCGGTGGTCGTGCCGTCGCCGGCTTCGTCGTTGGTTTTCGACGCGACTTCACGCACCATCTGCGCGCCCATGTTCTCGAATTTGTCTTCGAGCTCGATTTCCTTGGCGACGGTGACGCCGTCCTTGGTGACGCGCGGCGCGCCAAAGGACTTTTCGATGACGACGTTGCGGCCTTTCGGGCCGAGCGTGACCTTCACCGCGTTCGCGAGGATATCGACGCCCCGCAGCATTTTATCGCGCGCTTCGACGTCGAATTTGACTTCTTTAGCAGCCATTGTAGGTGTCTCCTGAATTTGTTCTGATTACGAAATGACGCCGAGGATGTCGGACTCCTTCATGATCAGGAGCTCCTCCCCGTCGATTTTGACTTCGCTGCCCGACCATTTGCCGAACAGAATCTTGTCGCCCTTCTTCACGTCGAGCGCGACGACCTTGCCGTCATCGCCCCGAGCGCCCGGCCCGACGGCGATCACTTCGCCTTGCTGCGGCTTTTCTTTCGCGGTGTCCGGAATGATGATCGAGCCGACTTTCGCGTCCTCTTCGATGCGGCGGACGAGTACGCGGTCGTGGAGCGGCCTTAAGCCCATGGAAGTCTCCCTTTTTGCGGTCTTCATTTAAAAACAAATGGTTATGAAAGGCGAGTGCGCCTTGGCACTCGCCGGTCGCGAGTGCTAGCAGCGATGTAGGGAGCGGCTCCGCGGACGTCAAGGGCCCGCCTGCCGCGGAAATCGCCGAGGGCGCGACGCAGATGTGATCTGCGGCCGCAATTTCGCCGCCCGGAGGGGGAACTTTCGGCGCAATTACCCGTTTTTAATGCGCTTGAACGGCGTTACGGCGATAATGGCTCAACCCGTTAACCGACGGCAGACGCCGTCGGACTATGACCTCCGGGCGGCTTGGCCGTCATTGTGAAAAGGAACGAATTCATGCGGAAGGCAGTCATTCTGGGGGCGCTGGCGGTATTTGCTGTCGGCTGCACCACCAACCCCTACACCGGCGAAAAGCGTGCTGGACGCGTCGTGACTTCCGGCGCCGGCGGCGCTGTGGCGGGCGCGGCGGCGGGCGCAGTCATCGGCGC
>JBGSSK010000374.1:0-3999 GCA_041737095.1 Parvularculaceae bacterium
GGCGACGGTTGCGGCGGAAGTCACGGGGCGCCTCATTGAAGTGCGCGTCGAGGAAGGCCAGAAAGTCAGCGCCGGCGAAATTCTCGCGGTCCTCGAATCAACGCTCGCCGAAGCCGATGTCGCCAGCGCCGTCTCGCGCGCCGCCGCAGCCGATGCGAGCCTCGCCGAGGCGAGACGGATTCTGACGCGGACACGCGAACTCGCCAAACAGGGTTTCGCCAGCAATGCGACGCTGACTGACGCGCTATCGCGCTACGATAACGCCTTTGCGCAGCGCAATGCGCTCAAGAGCGAAGCCGATCGCGCCAGCGCCGAATTGGCGCGCTACGAAATCCGCGCGCCCTTCGCCGGCGTGGTCGTGTCGAAATCGGCGCAGCCCGGCGAGATCATTTCGCCGGTTTCGGCGGGCGGCGGTTTTACGCGCACCGGCGTTTGCACAATAGTCGACATGCAGAGCCTGGAAATCGAGGTCGATGTGAGCGAAGCCTACATCGCCAAGGTGACGGACGGGCAGAAAGTCGAGGCGACGCTTGACGCCTACCCTGATACCGCTTTTCCTGCTCACGTTATCGCCACCATCCCAGCCGCAGACAGGAGCAAGGCGACCGTCCGTGTACGGATTGGTTTTGACGAGCTTGATCCGCGCATTCTGCCCGAGATGGCGATCAACGTACGCTTCCTCGATCAATCCGCCTGAAATGCGCAGCAGCGCCCATCCCTTCGGAGTTCCCGCACCATGACCGACTTGATACGCCTTGACAGCGTCGACAAAAGCTACGTCAGAGGCAAGGAGAAAATCACGATTTTCGATAAATTGACGATGACGATCGCCGCCGGCGATTTCGTCGCGATCATGGGACCATCCGGGTCCGGCAAGACGACCTTGCTGAATCTGCTTGGCGGCACCGACCGCCCCGACGCCGGCTCGATCGAAGTCGACGGCAAGCGGATCGACAACCTCTCGGAGGGCCAGTTGACCGCGTGGCGCGCCGCCAATGTCGGCTTCATATTCCAGTTCTACAATCTGATGCCGATCCTGACCGCCGCGCAGAATGTCGAGCTGCCGCTGATGCTGACGAGACTCTCGAAGATCAAGCGCCGTGAGAATGTCGCGACCGCTCTGAAGATCGTCGGACTTGAAGATCGCGCGAGGCACAGGCCGCGCGAAATGTCAGGCGGCCAGCAGCAAAGGGTTGCGATCGCGCGCGCCATCGTTTCCGACCCAAAGCTCCTTCTCTGCGACGAGCCGACCGGCGATCTCGATCGCACGACCGCGGATGAAATCCTCTCGACCCTGCAACTCCTCAATCGCGAGCTTGGCAAGACGATCCTGATGGTGACTCACGACGCCGAAGCGGCGAAATTCGCCAAGCGAACGCTCCATCTCGACAAAGGCCGCTTCAACGAGAAGGAACTCGCTGCGTGAATGATCTTTTCCTGATGCGCAAGAACCTCTTCCGCAAACCGGTGCGGACGGGCCTTCTGATTGTGTCGATCTTCATCGCCTTCCTGATCTTCAGCGTCATGGTGAGCTTCAATCTCGCTATCACGAATTTCAATTCGAAGCCGAACCGGCTCATCACGCTCAGCAAGATCAACTTCACCGAAAGCCTCCCGAGGGCTCACTATGATCGCATCGCGCGCATGGAGGGCGTCACGGTCGCGACGCATTTGAACTGGTTCGGCGGCTATTATCAGGATCCGGTCAAAGGCTTCCTGCCGGTCTTCGCGGTGGATCCAGAGACCTATTACGAAGTCTACAAGGAAGACCTCCCGCTCTCGGAGGACGCCAAGGCGAAATTCTTCTCGGAGCGCACCGCGATGATCGCCGCCGCGCCTATCGCGGAGAAATACGGCTGGCGGGTCGGACAGAATGTGCCACTCAACAGCAACATATTCAGCCAGGCTGACGGCGGCCACACCTGGGATTTCACTCTTGCGGGGACCTTCGAAACGCCGCCCGGCAGCTCACAGACGGGATCGGTCATCATCAATTACGACTATTTCAATGAGACGATCACCTTTGGCCGCGACCGCATCGGCTGGATCGCTTTCCTCACCGCTTCGCCAGCGATCAACGATCAGGTGATCGCCGCCATCGACACGCGTTTTGCAAACTCGGCGGACGAAACTTCGACCAATGACGAGGCGACGTTCAACAAGTCGTTTGCGGCGCAGCTCGGCAATATCGGCCTCGTCGTGACCCTCGTCGTCGGCGCGGCGTTCGCTGCGATCTTGCTGATTGTCGGCACAACGATGGCGCTCGCGGTCAGAGAGCGCACAAAGGAAGTCGGCGTCCTCAAGACCTTGGGATTTTCGTCGCAGCGCATATTGCGCATGGTGCTTGGCGAGTCATTGCTTCTTTCATTTATCGGCGCTGGCCTCGGCGTTGCAGCCGCGGCGGCTTTGCTCGGCTTTATTTCTGGCGGCGGCGGCTCCGGCCCGCCGATTCATTTCGCGCCTGAGGTCATCGGCTGGAGCGCGGCGATCGCCGCCGGGCTCGGCGTCGTCACCGGCGTCTTGCCGGCGTTATCCGCTTATCGCCTGCGCATCATCGATGCGCTCGGACGCAAATGACAGGAGACGGTCGCCCATGACGTCGCTTCTCAGCCAGATCGCCGCAATCACCGCGCTCAACATCCGGTCGATACCGCAGCGCATCGCCATGTCGGTCGCAACGATCGTCGCCGTCGCGCTGGCGATCACTGTTCTTCTTTTTTTTCTTGCGCTGTCGAACGGCCTTGCAAGCACGGTCAAGGGCTCGGGCGCGGATGATGTCGCCCTCGTGCTGCGCGAAGGGTCAAATGCGGAGTTGAACAGCGTCGTCACCAAGGACCAGCTCAATCTCCTCGCATCGGGACCAGGCGTCGCCAGCGCGGCAGGCGCGCCGATTGTCTCCGGCGAGCTCCTCGTCATCGTCGACGGCGTCAAGCGCGCCACAAGCACCAACGCCAATATGCCATTCCGCGGCATCAGTCCGCAGGGCCTCGCGCTGCGCCGGGGCGTCACGATCACCGAAGGCCGCATGTTCACGCCGGGGACCAATGAAATCATCGTCGGCGCTGGGCTGCTCCGCGAATTCGCCGGATTCGAATTCGGCAAGACGATCCGCCTGAGGGGCTCCGAGTGGCAGGTCGTCGGCGTGTTTTCGGCGCCCGGAAGCGTTTTCGATTCCGAATTATGGGCCGATGTCACGGTCACGCAGAGCCTTTTCGATCGCGCCAACGTCTTTCAGACGATGCGAATCAAGCTCGGCTCGGCGGCCGACCTTCCGAGGTTCAAGGAGTGGGCGAGCGCCGACGCGCGCCTTCGGCAGGTCGAGATATTGAGCGAGCGCGAATATTACGCCAAGCAGGCGAGCCAGTCGACGCAACAATTCACAATCATCGCCTGGGGCCTCGGCGTCACGATGGCGATCGGCGCGCTCGCCGGCGCGCTCAACACGATGTATTCTTCTGTCGCGGCGCGCGCGTCGGAAATCGCGACTTTGCGGATCATCGGATTTTCCGGGATCGCCGCTTTCGCCGGCACATTGATCGAGGCGCTGGCGTTATCGGCGCTTGGCGCTATGCTTGGCCTTGCGCTCGCATTCGTGTTTTTTCAAGGGCGAACGACGTCGACGCTTGGGTCGGGCTTCACCCAGCTGGTCTTCAAGTTTGACCTTTCGCCCGCCGTCGTCATCGCCGCCCTCGTCATGGCGCTGGTCATCGGCTTCGTCGGCGGTTTCTTTCCGGGCGTCCGCGCGGCGCGCCAGAAGGCGCTTCTGGAACTGGCGTCGTAGCTTCGCAGAGTCAAATGCCGCCAGGCCTCGATCATGCGCGCGCGCTAGCGGACTGTTACGCGTCCGAGCGGGCTTGACTGTGTCTTGCCCCCGTATAACTGGGCCGCTTATCTGGGATTTTTCTACGAAGCGGTTGGGGAACTGGGATGGCGAGGAAACGGTTTTCGGACGAGGACATATTGAACCTGCTGCGGCTGATCGAAGTCGAGTTGTCATCG
>JBGSSK010000376.1:0-5139 GCA_041737095.1 Parvularculaceae bacterium
CGATGACAACTCGACTTCGATCAGCCGCAGCAGGTTCAATATGTCCTCGTCCGAAAACCGTTTCCTCGCCATCCCAGTTCCCCAACCGCTTCGTAGAAAAATCCCAGATAAGCGGCCCAGTTATACGGGGGCAAGACAATCTTGTGGTGGGTTAGCGTCAAGATTCGCGACGCTAGCATAATTGACATCTTTTGGGGACCGGCATGTGCGTTTGGCGGGGTGATGACCTATATGCGCAGCGATGGCGCATCGCCACGCGACCTTGCATTGACTGTGCTTGTTTGCATATGGGCCGCACGCCTTTCCATTCACCTTGCTCGTCGTAATCTGGGACATGGCGAGGATTATCGCTACCAGAAGATGCGCGCTCGGCAGGAAAGTGACGCCAAATTTGCACGCTGGAGTCTCGTCTACGTTTTCGGTCTTCAGGGCGTCATCGCTTGGTTCGTCTCCTGGCCTGTCCAGATCGGCCAGCTTGGAGTCGACGCCCCGCTGGCCGCCCTCGCTTATTTCGGAGTCGCGGTGTTCCTGTTCGGTCTCGGATTTGAGGCGATCGGCGATGCTCAGCTAAGAGCTTTCAAAGCCGATCCCGCCAATCGCGGCAAACTAATGACGACGGGCCTTTGGGCCTGGACTCGGCACCCGAATTACTTCGGCGATGCGACAGTTTGGGCGGGTCTGACTCTGATAGCGCTTGAGGCGCCGCTGGGATGGGCGACGCTCCTGTCACCATTGGTGATGGCGCATTTCCTGATCAATATATCGGGCAAGCCCATGCTTGAGCGCGCTCTGGAGAATAAATATCCAGAATACGCAGCTTACAGGAAGTCGACGAGCGGATTCTTTCCAAAGCCCCCGAGTCATAGATGACTAAAAAGTCCAATACGCAATGCCGTGTGGGTCCGCCGTCAGCAATTGAGGGACATTTGACGGGGTGATCTGAACGGAGGATTTCTGGCTCATCGTAGCCCATCAAGGGAGCGAAGATGAGACAGAAATCCGGGCCGCAAGAGTTGGCCGAACAGCATATAAAGACAATCCGCCGAGCGGCGGGAAGGCATTCCGTTCGCGTGGCGCGCGCGATACAGCGACATCATACATCGTCAACGCTGGGGCCTCCGCTGCCAAAGCGAGAAGCCTGTCGATGTTTACGCTGAAAGAGCTGCCGGATGACACGGTGACCGGATCCCTGGTCAGAACGAGGTCAGATTGAGCCAGCAGAAAATCAGCGCCGATTTGCGCTGGATTCTTGCGCCAGAGCACCGCGCCTTTCGCCTCCGGGCCGGTGCGATCAATAATCATCTGTCGCCATGGCCACTTCTTCCGGAAGTTCTGTCGTAGAAGAGCGGGTTTTGCGGCGACTAGGAAAAACTCGCAGCGCCTCGCGACCATTCAAAGACGGTTGCTCGATCCTGTACATAAGGGGGCCAGTCGGCAAGGTCTGGTCATGCAAGCGATAAAGAAAAGCGAAATTCATCTTGATCGCCGTCGTCGGACACCGCGAGGTTCCGCACATGCAATTCGGTCGAAAAATAAACGCTCCTGTTCATTCCTTCGCCCTTTTCTAGACTTGCGGATTACGCCAACTGATCGACGATCGACAGCCTCGGAATAACGATTCCCGGCCGAATGAGCGCGCCGGGGGCGATGACCGCATTCGCGCCGATCCGTGCGCCGTCGCCGACCAGAGCCCCGAACTTGTCGACGCCGGTGTCGATCACTTCGCCATCAAGCCGGATGCGGATGCGTTTGTCGGCGCGTTCATTGCGGTAATTGGCGATGACGGCGCCGGCTTCGATATTGGCGGCCGCGCCGATGATCGAATCGCCGACGAAGCAAAGATGCGCGACCTTCGACCGGCTGAGCATGAAAACGGTCTTCAACTCACAGCCAGGGCCGACAATGCAACCTTCATCGAGAAAGACGCCGCCGCGCAGGTAAGCGGTCGCCGCGACAAGGCAGTCCGGTCCGATGATCGCCGGCGGCTTGATGACGGCGTTCGGCTCGACCATTGCCGCGCGGTGAACGGCGACGCCGTCATGCGTCGAATAGCCGATGAGGCCGGCGAGTGCGCGGCGGATGATGGCGTCTGCGGTCGCGGTGATTTCCCAGGGCGCAAGATCGACAAGCCCGGCAAATATTCCCTCCGCCGCAGACGGCAGCCAATCCCTCAGAACGATCGGGGAGGACACGCGCTAGTCGTCGTCGCCGCGGCGTTCGTCACGGCTGTCCTGGCGCATCGCCGCTTTCGCCTGCTCGATGGCGCGGCGCACGTCGATCGGATCGTCGATATTCGGCAACTCGATGACGCCGACGCCGGTCCCCCGCAGCACCAGCCGGCCATAGCCGAATATCCGGCCCCAAACGGACTGCCTCAGAGTGATCTCCTCGATCTTGTTCAAGGAGACCTCCTGCGTGTTTCGCGAGATGAGCCCCGTCTTGTAGACGAATCGGTAGGTGGTGACCGCAATCTCGGTGGTCCACAGAATGATAAGGTGATTCAGCATGATGAACGTGCCGAGGACGAAGCCGCTCGCGACGAACCACCAGCCGACCTTCAGTTCATCGAATGTCAGCGCCGCGCCGAATGTCCCGAAATGCAGGAGCGAATACATGACGACCGGCGCCGAGCCGAGCGCGAACCACAGGACCGGGAAGAAGCTGAAGGTCCAGTTGAAATGAACCCGGAACAAGACGCCCTCGCCGGGCGCCAGCGTCTTGTCGACATATCCCGCCATTGCCGTTCCGTTCCCCTTTCTCCAGCCGCCCCGACGGCCGCACCCTCGCCCTATATATAGAGGCGCGCCGGCCCGTGGAAAGGCGCGACCGGCGTTGAAAGCCGGGCGGACGCGCGATAAGACCCGCGGCTGTTTCACCGAAGACACGCAATTCAACCGGAACGAGCGCCGGCAGCGCCGACAGGAACCACGAAACCGATGGCCAAATATCAGTATATCTACTTCATGCAGGGCCTGACCAAGGCCTGGACCGGCGGAAAAAAGGTGTTGGAAAACATCCATTTGCAGTTTTATCCCGACGCCAAGATCGGGATCGTCGGGGTCAACGGATCGGGCAAGTCCACGCTGCTCAGGATCATGGCCGGCCGGGACAACGAGTTCGCCGGCGAGGCCTATGCGGCCGACGGCGCGCGGGTTGGTTTCCTCGAACAGGAGCCGCAGCTCGACAATTCCAAGACCGTTTTCGAGAACGTCCTCGAGGGGCTGGGGCCCATCCGCGACAAGATCGAGGCGTTCAACGCCGTGTCGATGCAGATGGCGGAGGATTATTCCGACGAGTTGATGGAGAAAATGTCGAAGCTGCAGGAGGAGATCGACGCCGCCGATGGCTGGGACATCGATTCGAAGATCGAGATGGCGATGGAGGCGCTGCGCTGCCCGCCCGGCGACTGGAAGGTCGACAAGCTATCGGGCGGCGAGAAGCGCCGCGTCGCGCTGGCGCGGTTGCTTCTGTCGAAGCCCGATCTCCTGCTGCTCGACGAGCCGACGAACCATCTCGACGCGGAATCGGTCGCGTGGCTTGAAAACCACCTGCGCGACTATCCGGGCGCTGTCATCCTCGTGACGCACGACCGTTATTTCCTCGACAATGTGACGGGGTGGATCCTCGAACTCGATCGCGGCCGCGGCATCCCGCATCAGGGTAATTATTCTTCCTGGCTCGAAGCCAAGAGGAAGCGCATGGAACAGGAAGAACGCGAGGAGCAGAATCGCAAGAAGACGCTCGATCGCGAATCGGAATGGATCAGCGCTAGCCCGAAAGCGCGGCAGGCGAAATCGAAGGCCCGCATCAATTCCTATGAGGAATTGCTGGCGCGCTCCGGCAAGGAAGAAATCGGAACGGCGCAGATCCAGATACCGGCCGGTCCGCGACTAGGCGGCGTCGTCATCGAGGCGGACAATCTGAAAAAAGGTTTCGGCGACAAGCTGCTGTTCGACGGCCTGTCGTTCAAATTGCCGCCCGGCGGCATTGTCGGCGTCATCGGCCCGAACGGCGCCGGCAAGACGACGCTCTTCCGTATGCTGACGGGCGCCGACGAGCCGGACGGCGGCGCGCTCCGGATCGGCGAGACCGTCAAGATGGGCTATGTCGACCAGAGCCGCGATGATCTGTCGCCGACCAAGAATGTCTGGGAGGAAATCTCCGGCGGGCTCGACGTCATCAAGCTCGGCAATCGCGAAATGCCGTCGCGCGCCTATGTCGGCTGGTTCAATTTCAAGGGCGGCGACCAGCAGAAGAAGGTCGCCAATCTTTCGGGCGGCGAGCGCAACCGCGTACAACTCGCCAAGATGCTGACCGAAGGCGCGAACCTGCTGCTGCTCGACGAGCCGACCAACGATCTCGATGTCGACACCTTGCGAGAACTGGAGCGCGCGCTTGAGGATTTTGCCGGCTGCGCCGTCATCATCAGCCACGACCGTTGGTTCCTCGACCGCATCGCGACGCACATTCTCGCCTTTGAGGGCGACAGCCATGTCGAGTGGTTCGAGGGGGCCTATTCAGACTACATCGAGGACAAGAAGCGCCGGCTCGGGGCGGACGCCGATATTCCGCACCGGATCAAGTACAAGCCGCTGACGCGCTGAGCGGCTTCTCTCGCGTCTTGCCAAGATTTCATGCGGGCGCGGCCCCGAGGAAAACCGCGGATTTGCTGGTTTTGCGGGGCATTGATCGCTTTCTGTCGAATTCTTATCGGCGCCGGTAACCGATTTTTTCCGGCTGCCGCTGTTAAGTCCGGATGTGAAGCGGGCCGACCGGCCCGATGGATTCTGGAGAACTAAATGTCGACAAAAATGATGGTTGCGGCGGGCGTTTGCGCCGCGGCGCTGATCGCGGGCGCCGGCCTTGCGATGTCGGGCGGCGACAAGACGGACAAGCTCGCGGCCGTTGAAGCGCCGCAACTCGTGGGTCCGGAAATTGTCGAAGAGGTCGAACCGGCGCCAGTGACGGTCGCCGCGGCGCCGAAACCGGATTGCCGAAAGGTCGCCTACAATGAAACCGGATTCGATCCAGCGACGTCGCCATATCCGGTGCGCGAGGACGCTGGAAACAAGCAGGTGCTGAAAGGCGCGGCGGTCGGTGCGGCGGTCGGCGCCATCGGCGGCGAAGTCATCACAGATC
>JBGSSK010000389.1:0-1826 GCA_041737095.1 Parvularculaceae bacterium
GGCGTCATCGGCGCGGTCGTCGGCAATCTCCTCATCTTCGCCTTGCGGCTGGGGTTGAAATAGCAGCGCATGAGCCGGCTCAAACGAATATTCGTCGCCGGACTGATTGCTGCGGGCGCACCGATCGGCGCCGCCGGGGCGGCGTGCCGGGAAGACGCAGCGGGCGAGGCGCGCTACGTTGGCTGCGCCTTCGATCCCCGTTCGGATGAAATACGCCTGTTCCTGAATGATGAAACGGGAGCGCCCTTCGGCGATTTCGCGCCCGTTGCGGCGGCGCTCGCAGAGGAGGGAGAGGCGCTCGTCTTCGCAATGAACGCCGGCATGTATCACAAGGATCGAACGCCGGTCGGCCTTTACGTCGAGCGCGGCGAGGTAATGAAGTTTCTGTCGACGAGGGACGGTCCCGGCAATTTCCACCTGAAACCGAACGGCGTTTTCTGGATCGACGCGGCCGGCGCATATGTGACGGTTACGGAGGAATTCAGCGCTCTTTCCGCCTCGCCCGCGTCCGGGAGACGGGAGGAAATCCTTTACGCCACGCAGTCGGGTCCGATGCTGGTCATCGCCGGCGCCATCCATCCGAAATTCCTCGTCGACGCGATTTCGCGCAAGCGCCGCAACGGCGTCGGCGTCAGGGAGGATGGAAGCGTCGTCTTCGCGCTCAGCGACACGCCGGTGACGTTTCATGAATTCGCGACATATTTCCGCGACACGCTGAAAGCGCCGAACGCGCTCTATCTCGACGGAACGATCTCGCGCCTTTACGCGCCGGAGCTTCAGCGCAACGATCCGGGTCTCGCCATGGGACCGATCGTCGGTGTCGTCAAACGGCGTGAATGAGCGGCGTCAGGCTCTCGCCGGCTCCATCTTGTCCCCGGTCCTGATCTCGAAATCCGACGCGTC
Organism: Parvularculaceae bacterium; assembly: GCA_041737095.1. Taxonomy (GTDB): domain Bacteria; phylum Pseudomonadota; class Alphaproteobacteria; order Caulobacterales; family Parvularculaceae; genus Amphiplicatus. The sequence continues at coordinate 904 of JBGSSK010000389.1, forward strand.
ATGGCGCTCCGGCAATTGCTCCGCCGGCTCGCCCCAGCGGCGGTTGACCATCGCCCCGCGCTTCACCGCCGGACGCGCCGCGATTTCCGCGGTCCAGCGTTGCAGGTGCTTGTAATCCTGCGCCGACAGGAATGTCGCTGCGTCGTTGTAAATCTTGCCGAGGGCGACAACGCCGTACCACGGCCAGACGGCCATGTCGGCGATCGTATATTCATCGCCGGCAATGAAGCGATGCTCCTTGAGCTGACGGTCCAGAACATCGAGCTGACGCTTCACTTCCATTGCATATCGATCGATCGGATATTCGAGCTTCTCCGGCGCGTAGGCGTAAAAATGCCCGAAGCCGCCGCCGAGAAACGGCGCCGACCCCATCTGCCAGAAAAGCCAGTTCAGCGCTTCGGTCCGGCCGGCGTGATGCTTCGGCAGGAATGCGCCGAATTTTTCCGCGAGATAAAGAAGGATTGCGCCCGATTCGAAAACTCGCACCGGTTCCGCCCCCGATCGGTCGACAAGCGCCGGGATCTTGGAATTCGGATTGACGTCGACAAAACCTGAGGAGAACTGCGCGCCGTCCTGAATCGAGATGAGCCAGGCGTCGTATTCCGCGCCGGCATGGCCGGCGGCGAGCAATTCCTCGAGCATGATCGTCACCTTGACGCCGTTCGGGGTCGCCAGCGAATAAAGCTGCAAGGGGTGCTTGCCGACAGAAAGAGGTTTGTCATGCGTCGCGCCGGCGACCGGGCGGTTGATCGAGGCGAATTGTCCGCCGTTTTCCTTGTTCCACGTCCACACTTTCGGCGGCGTATAGGTCATGTCGTTCCCTGTCCTCTTCGGCGATGTCCGGTCCTATTTAGGACGTCCGCCGCCGATTGCGCCACACGTCTGCGCGAGGCGCGGCGTGAGCCGCCGCCCGCCCGCCGCCC
>JBGSSK010000412.1:0-7174 GCA_041737095.1 Parvularculaceae bacterium
CGGGGCCGGCCGGAGCTGCCTCGCGACCGCCGTCCGGGTCGGCGTTGATCGCCAGCAGGCCGTGCTCGCCCGAAGCGCCCCCGATTTCGTTCGTAATGAACCAGCCGATCACCGTTACCGCGACGGCAAGTGCGACCAAAAAAACTAGATTCCCCATGGGCGTCCCGAGCGCTGAGCCCGCAGACGTGCAAATTTCGTGCGGATGGCCCGAGGACGGGCCGTTCGTTAACCAAATGGCGCCCGGCAGGCCGATAGAAGTAGGCGGTGAGCACGCCCTTCGACAGCGCCGCCGGCATGTCGCCTGCACGAATTGCGGGCGTTGTCGGGCTGGCCGCGCTGCTGACCTTTTACGCGGTGATCGCCGCCGCCGCGACGATCGTTTTCCCGCCGCTGGGCGCAGCCTTCCTGCTGCCGCTCGCCGTCGCAATCGTCGCAGTCGCCCGGCCGGCGCGATCGGCGTCGCGTCGGGTCGTGTTTTCGCTCATCCTTTGGGCGGCGTTCCTGCTCCCGGTCTGGCCGGTCTACCTTTTCGTCAAGCTCGGACCGTTGCCGATCGTGACGCCGCCCCGGCTGATCCTTTATGCGGCGAGCCTCATCTGGGCGTATGACATGGCGTTCGCGCGTCACCGGCGGGCGCAATTCGTCCACGCCGCACGCAAAAGCGCGCCGATCACCGGCTTCGTGTTTCTGCTTTTTGCGCTGGGCTTCCTCAGCCTTCCGCTTGCAGAGGGACGCTCAGTCGCCATCCCGGAATTCGTCCGTCAGGTGATCATCTGGCTGATTCCGTATTGCGTCGTGCTCACCTATTGTCGACGGCAGCGCGACTTTATCAGCATTGTCCGGGCATTGACGATCGGCGCTTTCGTCGTGGCGCTGATTGCGATTGGCGAAACACTGAGCGGCAGACTGCTTGCCGACGTGCTCTCCCCGTTCATTTCAGACGGTTCAGAATGGTTGCGGAATGTCAAGGAAACAAAGATCCGCGACGGCGTATTCCGCGCGCAGGGCAGCCATACACATCCTCTGTCGCTTGGCGAGCATCTGGCGATGTCCGCGCCTTTTGCGCTGGCGTTCCTGCTCTCCGCGCGGCGCTTTCGCATGAAAGCGTTCTGGGCGTTCGCGCTCGCGGCGATCGTGATCGCGGCGGTCGCCACGAATTCGCGCGGCGCCATGCTTGTGATGGCGCTGACGATTTCCGCAATGACGACGCTTCTCGGTTATCGCTTCCTGAAACGCGCGGCGGCGTCGCGCTGGCGCCCGATGGCGGGGCTCATCGTTGCGGGATGCCTCGTGCTGTCGCCGGTCGCTTTTGTCGGCGCTCAGGGGATCATATCCGGCGGCGGCGGCCAGAGCGCCGCGAATTCGACGCAGTCGCGCGTCGATCAGATGGAGATGGCCTGGCCGAAAATCGTCAAGCGACCTGTCGGCGGCCATGGCGTCGGCAGGGCGGCGCGTGTTCTCGGCTATTGGGGCCGTACACTGACGATCGACAATTACTATTTGACCCTGGCACTCGATATTGGCCTGCCGGGCCCGCTCACGCTCTTTGCAATGATGGCTGCGTGGGGACTTTCCTCAATCCGAAGATCGCAGCGATCGCATCCCGGTCTTGGGGTGATTTTCGTCGCCTGCGCGGCTGCCGCCGCGTCGGTCGCCATCAGCAGAACGATCACCTCGCAGACCGGTAATATCTCGATCATCCTGTTCCTGATAGCCGCCTTCTCCGGCGCGAGCGTCTCCTTCTCGCGCCGGAAGAGCAGGAACTGCGTCTAGTCGCCCAGCGCGTAGCGCTCTTCGCTTTTTGCTTCATGAACCGCGGACAGCTGCCCGTTGCCGACGCCCTCTACAAATTCGCTGAGCAACTTTTCCGTACATTCTTGCGCTATGCGCCGGGCGGAGATTGATGGGCTTCTTGCGGCGCAGGCCGCTTCGGCCCGGGATTCCATTCGCGCATAAAGCGATGCTATCCCGGCGGGCGAATCAAGCTCGAATGGCTTGTAGGAGAATTTGACCTGATCGGCGAAGGCCGGCGCCGCGATGAGAGAGGCTGCGGTGATAGCGGTGCAAGCGAGCATTTTGGCGTTCATGGATTTTTCCTGTTTGACGAAATCGTTCCGCCCTCTGATCCAGCCTATCGCCAAAGAAGGCTGATCAGCTGATGGAAATGAATGTAATAGTAGATGCGATAATCTCTAGCCGCTTCGCCGCACCAGAAACGCAGCCGGTCGAATCTTTGTTCACGCATGAGTGAGGCGTATAAAAATGAGAAGCTTACGGATGAATTACAAAGGCAAATGGGCGCTCGTCACCGGCGCCTCCGCGGGCATCGGCGAGGCATTTGCAATCGCCCTTGCAGAAAGGGGCGCCTCAGTCGTTATGACAGCCAGACGCGGCGAACGCCTCAATCGGCTCGCCGCAAAAATTCGAGAAAATTACCGCGTCGAGGTGGTCGTGGTTGAAGCGGACCTGTCGGAACCCGACGCGCCTGAACGGATCGAGGCCGCAATCCGCACAGGCGGGGGGCGAGTCGACATCCTGATCAATAATGCGGGCTACGGGCTCGCCGGACATTTTCAGCAGGCGACCTGGGAGGATCATCGCGCCTTTCTAGAAGTGATGGTGGTCGCTTGCGCGCATCTGGCGCGCCTGTTCGTCCCGTCGATGCAGGAGCGCGGTTATGGGCGGATCATCAATGTCGCATCCCTCGCCGGGCTCGTCCCCGGCGCCGCGGGTCACACCATGTATGGCGCGGCGAAAGCGTTTCTGGTCAGCTTCTCCCAGTCGCTAGCGGCCGAGAACGAAGCGAACGGAGTCAAGGTTTCTGCGCTCTGTCCCGGCTTCACCTATTCGGAGTTCCATGACGTTAACCAAACGCGCGCGCTGGTTTCGGCGCTCCCGTCTTTCATGTTCATGGAATCGCGCACCTTGGTCGAAAGCGCGCTTCAGGCGCTCGAAGCCGGGCGCGTCGTTCATGTGCCGGGACGCTGGAACAAGTTTGTTGCCTGGTTCACCAAGGCCTTGCCGCGCGGGGCGGCCGCATCACTTGTCGCGTCGCAAACAAAAAAATTTCGTCGCGCAGAAGGTCCCTGACCGTCACTCAGCAGCTTTGGTCGGCGCAGCGCGCGGGGTCCGCAAGATTTCGGCGACGCGCAGCGCGAGCCGGAGCGCGACCTCGTGCTTGTCGAGCTCGGGCCAGCGCTCTTCGCGCTCGGGCGTGATAAGCGTAATCGCATTCAAATCGCCGCCCATGGCGCAATGCGCGCCCGCGGAAACGTCGTTGGCGACGATCCAGTCGCATCCCTTGCGGTTGCGTTTGGCGCGGGCGTGATTGACGACGTCATCGGTTTCCGCAGCGAACCCAATGACCAGCGCCGGCCTTCCCTCTTTCAGTCCGGCGAGCATTTTCAGAATATCGGGGTTCTCGGCGAGCGATATCGAGGTGAGGCCGCCGCGCTCTTTCTTTATCTTGTGATCAGTTTCGATTTCGGGGCGATAATCTGCGACCGCCGCGCACATGACGGCGCAATCGACGGGCAGGGCCGCCTCGACCGCCGCCAGCATCCGCCGCGCGCTCTCGACGCGCACGGTCTGCACCCCGGCCGGATTTCTGATGTCGGTCGGCCCAGAGACCAGACAGACTTCAGCGCCTAGATCGCGAAAGGCTTCGGCGATCGCATAGCCCTGTTTTCCGGAGGACCGGTTGGCGAGATAACGCACGGGATCGAGCGCCTCATGCGTCGGCCCCGCGGTCACCAGCACGCGTCGTCCGCTCAACGGCCCGCGCGCTGTGCGTGCAAAAAAGGCTTCGATCGCGTCGGCGACCTCAACGGGTTCGGCCATCCGGCCCGGCCCGAATTCGCCGCACGCCATTTCGCCTTCATTCGGCCCGACGATCATCGCGCCGTCATCGATCAGCGTTTGAAGATTGCGTTGCGTCGCCTTGTGCTCGAACATCCTGACATTCATCGCCGGCGCAAACAGGACCGGCTTGTCGGTCGCGAGGAGCGCGGTCGATGCGAGATCATTGGCGAGGCCGTGTGCCGCCTTCGCCATCAGATCCGCGGTCGCCGGCGCGACGACGACGAGCGCTGCCGACCGCGACAATTCGATGTGCCCCATCTCGGCTTCATCAGTCAGGCTGAAGAGATCGCCATAGACTTTGTCGCCAGTGAGCGAGCCGACTGAAAGCGGCGTCACGAATTCGGCGCCGGCCTTGGTCAAAATCGCCCGCACGCCGATGCGGCGGCGCGCCAGCTCACGGATGAGTTCTAGGCTTTTGTAGGCGGCGATGCCGCCGCCGATGATCAGGAGGATGCGTCTTTCGGTCATAACCGATATTTAGGCGCGCGCGCGGTGAAAGTCATCCGACAGCCCGCCGCCGCCTTGGGTTGTTTCAGGCGATCTGTTCGATCCGCGCCCGGGCGCACAGCGGGTAAGACGCGACGAAAGGCTCGATCGCCACCCGCATAGCGTTGAAGGACGGACCGTAGCAATAAAGCCCCGTCTCCCGCGAACCATGCCAATTGCCTCTGAATTTTCCGTCGTCGCCCATCAGCCGGTCGAGTTCGGCGATCACGTGGTTAACATCGCTCGAAGCGTAGACCTCGTCGGGAAGGTCGACCCCATTGAGGTAAAACGCGAGGCCCTCATGAACGCCGAACGGAAGTTCGCGACCCGTCGCCTCCATGATCAGCCGCGAGCCCTTCGGCGCGCCCAATTGCTCAAGCCTGGCGATGACGGTGTGAAGCGTCGCTTCATCGGTATTGGCGACGCAGATTTCGAGATCGCAGAACTCGATGCCAGCCGGCTCGTCGGCGAGCTGCGTGCCGCCGCCGGTCACCGCGCCGAGGCCAAGTTCCTTCAGCGCCTCGTCGAGCGGATCTTCGAAATACTCGCCGCGATCAATCGGTTGCACGCGCGCATTGAGCCGCGCCGTGACGAACTCGCCGACCGGCTCCTTATCCTGTTTTGAAAAAAGCTTCAGTCCGCACATGCCGTTATTCTACCGCCATGCGGCGAGGAGTCTCGTTCATGCGGGCGAAAATAGCGTGCCGCCGGCCGTTCAAATTTTACCGAAAAAAAGCGCCGCCGCGAGCGCAAGGCCGACCGCGCCGGCGAACCACAGCGCGCGCCGCGTCAGCTTCCCCTGTTCGGAAAGCGCCCGGGCGAGATCAGCTGTCGTCTCGTGCGACAAGCCGATCCGGTCGTCCGACACGCGTTCCGACGCCGCCGCGATGATTTCGACATAGCGCGGCAGGTGCGGCGCGATATCGAGCGCTTTTTCGGTTGCGGCGCGCAGCCGGTCCATCTGGCGCCGTGGGCCGATCGCCTCGGTGATGGCGGCGCGAACGATCGGCGTCGCCGCCTCCCACATGTTGATTTCCGGATCAAGTGCTCTGGCGACGCCCTCGACCGTCACCATCGTCCGCTGCAGAAGGACAAGCTCCGGCCTCAGATGCATGTCGAACAGCGCCGTCACGTCGAAGAGTTGCTGCAGGACGCGGCTCATGTCGACCTTGTCGGCGGAAAGTCCGAATAGCGGCTCGCCGACCGCGCGCAGCCCCTGCGCGAAGGCTTCGATCGAATGCTTTTTCGGCACATAGCCGGCGTCGAAATGCACCTTTGCGGTTCTTAGATAATCGCGGGTGATGAAGCCGTGAATGATTTCTGCGAAAGCGCGCCGCGTCGCTTCGTCAAGCCGTCCCATGATGCCGAAATCGACGAGAACGAGGCGCCGTTCCTTGTCGATCATCAGATTTCCCTGATGCATGTCGGCGTGGAAGAAACCCTTCATCAGCGCCTGGGTGAGAAAGACACTGATGATTGTGCGCGCAAGGCCGCGGCGATCGACGCCCGCCGCGTCAAGCGCGGCGAGATCGCTGATCGGGATCGCCTCGATCCATTCAAGCGTAAGAACCCGCCGCGCGGTCAACGCCCATTCGATGGCGGGTATGTGAACGCTCGGCGTTTCCTTAAGATCGTCCTTCATCGCGGAGGCGGCGGACGCCTCCATGCGCAAGTCCAGCTCGACAGCCGCGGCGGCCTTCAATGTTTCGATGAACCTTACGGGCTCCATGCGTCGCGTCGCCGCGGAGAGCCCCTCGATCAGGCGCGCGGCGCGCGCGAAAGCCCGAAACTCGGCGGTCACCTGCGGCTCAATCCGGGGACGGAGGATTTTCACCGCGACTTGGCGGCCGTCTTTGAGGCGGGCCCGATGGACCTGCGCGATCGAGGCGGCGGCGACTGGCTCAGAGAATTCGTCAAAAATATCCGCGATGGGCTTCTGGAAAGCGCGCTCGATCTCGGCGATGGCGCTTTCCTTCGAAAAGGCCGGCATCCGGTCCTGCAGGCGGCCAAGGTCGCGCGCCGCGTCGAAGCCGATGATGTCGGGCCGCGTCGCCATAAACTGGCCGAGCTTCACATAGGCAGGGCTCATTTTCTCGAATGCTGCGGCGAGGCGCTCGCCCGGCCGCAGGCGCCGTCCGTCCGTCGCGCGCGTATTCGCCCCGATGCGCGCGAGCGACCCCAAAAGCCGCACCGGCGGCGGGAAATGGTGGGAGATCTCAGCGGGCAGCAACGCGTCATGCCGCGACAGCCGCATTGCGGCGGCGGCCAGTCGGAAACAATCGGCGAAGACGGTGAACATGTCGCGAGTGGCGCCGCGTTTCTGCCTGCCTTCAATAAAGGCTTGGCGGGTTGATGGGTAGCGACCAGTCGCCGCGGCGGCCGCCGCCGGATACAAGCGCGGCTATAGCCGCCATCCGGAGTGTATCGAGACGATTCCGGCCGACAGATTTTCGTATCTGACGCGCGCGAAACCCGCCGACCGGATCATCGACGCGAAATTCTCCTGGTTTGGAAACCGCCGGATCGATTCAACAAGGTATTGATAGCTTTCGCGATCGCCGGCGACGGTCTCGCCGAGCCAGGGAATGACCTTGAAGGAGTAAATATCGTAAAGTTTCTGCAAGCCCTCGGTGGCAAGATGCGAGAATTCGAGGCAATGGAATCGTCCGCCGATCTTGAGGACTCGCCGCGCTTCGCTCAGCACGCGGTCGATATTGGTGACATTGCGGATGCCGAACGCGATCGAGTAGGCGTCGACGGACTGATCAGACAGCGGCAGCGCTTCGGCGTCGGCGCAAAGCGGCGACAGGCGCGCGGCGACGCCGGC
>JBGSSK010000414.1:0-13263 GCA_041737095.1 Parvularculaceae bacterium
CGATCTCCGCGCCGAGGGCCGCAGCTTTTCCGCACCGCCCGCGCCGTTGTCGGCGGAGGCGCCCGAAACCGCCGCGCCCGAAGGGGTCCGCGATCTCATTCGGGGCCTCAAGTCTACGGAAATGCGGACGCAGAGGCGGGACTTCGATTATGTCTCCTTCGCCGCCGCCAATCCGAAATCGGCGCCAAAACTGAAAAGCCGGAAGAAACTGTTCGGCCTGTTCTGACGCTCTGTCGGAGACCATAAGGACGGAGTGAGCGCTCGCTCATTTTCTTCGGCGTTTTCGGACGAATTTCGCCGTCCGGGCGATCTTTCAAATGCAGATACGTCTTTTCGCCGGCTTGGCGCGGGGCCGGACGCCGCCATATCATCATCGGTTGGGCGGGATCGGCTTTCATCGGTCCCGCGGCTCTTTGACATCGCCGGTTTTGCAGCGCGTTGGCCCCTATGCGGCTGACCGCCTGTGGTTGCGAGGCGCCGCCTTTGCGGAAGCTTTGACGTCCCCCAAAAGGCATCCCTTTTGCGGCGTGAAAAAGCATGCCTTTTGCGCCGGAAACCCGCAAGGAAGGCCGCAAAAACAAGAGAGCCCGCCTTTGAAAAGGGCGCCCTTTGGCCCGTCAGCGCGGTGATGCGCCGACGGTGGGTGATACGCCCTAAGCGCCTATCCTTCGGATATCGTTTCGAGGCGGCAACAATGATGGCGAACCCAATCGCCGGGTTCGGCGGTCAGAACCCGAACCTTTCCCTCAGCGCGTTCATTACCCTCCTGACCGCTTCTCTGGTCGCTTCCAGCGGCGCGCCTGTTTCGATGACGAAATCGGCGCGGCGGCGTTTCACCGCATCCGGCGTCTGTTTCGACAGGATCGCCCGGAATTTCTTCTCGGTCATGCCGGGACGCGCCAGCACACGCTCGCGCTGGATTTCCGACGGCGCGGACACGACGACGACCGCATCGAAGAACCGCTCGCCGCCCTTTTCGAACAACAGCGGAATATCAAGCACCGCTGCGTCGACGCCCTCGCGCGCGGCCTCGTTCAGAAACCTGCTGCGGTCGGCGGAAACGAGCGGATGAATGATCGCTTCGAGGTCAGCGAGCGCCTGCGCGTCAGTGAGGACAAGGCCCGAGAGGGCGTCCCGATCAACGGCCTCATCGACGACGGCTGTCGGAAAACGCTCGGTGACCGCCGCGACGCCCGCGCCGCCTTTCGCATAAAGCCGGTGCACGGAGTCGTCGGCGTTCCAGACAGCCGCCCCCTCCTCCGCAAACATCCTGAGAACGGTCGACTTCCCCATCCCGATCGAGCCGGTCAATCCGATCGTAATCATGAGGGCATCTTCGCCAGCGCGGCTTCGAGGCGCCTGCGCAGATCAGCGTCGATAACGGCGTTCGTTCCGAGCCAGGCGATATAGCCGGGTCTTGCCTGATGCATCAACATCGAAAGCCCGTCGACCGTCCGGCAGCGACGTGCAAGAGCCGCTTTCAGAAGCGTCGTTTCCAGCGGCGAATAGACGATGTCGCAAACTATCATGTCGGCGCGAAGATCATCCGCATCGATATCGAGCGCGCCCTCGCCTTTCATGCCAAGCGTCGTCGTGTTGACGACGATGTCAAAGTCGCGCGCGCGCCGTTTGTAGTCCGCCCAGTCGATCGTAGCGGCGCCGATCAGCGCGGCGACGCTTTCCGCGCGGGCGCGCGTCCGATTGGCGACCGCAATTTTCCGGACGTCGCATTTATTTTTAAGCGCGATGGCGACGCCGCGCGCAGCGCCGCCCGCGCCGAGGATCAGCGCCGACCCTGCGCCGGCGTCCAGTTCCTTCAGCGCCGCGGCGAAACCGGCGATATCGGAATTGTCGGCGCGGATGCGTCCGTCCGTGAAACTCAGCATGTTCGCCGCGCCGGCCTCGCGGGCGTCGTCGCTCGCCTCGTCAGCGCAAGCGAGCGCCCTTTCCTTGTGCGGCAGCGTGACATTGACGCCGCGATAGCCTTGTTCCTGCAACCGGAGGATCGCCGCGTCGAATGCGGCGCCGTCCGGTTCTACCGCGACAGCGTCGTAACGCGCATCGATCCCCTCGCGCGCCGCCCATGTCGAATGGATCAGCGGCGATAATGAATGAGCGATCGGCCAGCCGATGACGCCGGCGCGCTTGAGCGGCGAACGATTCGCTTCGTCGGGGGCGGAGCTGCTCATTCAGAACGCCAGCATGTCTTGCGCCCGGAGGAAGCCGAGCACCGGCATCAGGGACAGGCCGAGCACCGCGAAATAATCGCCGTCGATTCTCTCGAACAACCGCGCGCCGAGAGCCTCGACCTGATAGGCGCCGACGCTCGCGAGAATTTCGTCACCCGCAGCGTCGAGATAGGCGTCTATTTCATCAGGCGTCATCGTCCGCATAGAGAGCATCGGTTCATCAATATGTCGAAAAAGAATGTCGCCGTCGCGGGCGATGGTCACCGCATTGATAAGACTGTGGGCGCGCCCTTGCAGCATGGCCAGACGCTGGCGCGCTTCGCTCATTGAGCATGGTTTGTCGAACGCCGCGCCGGCAAACGCCATCAGTTGATCGGAGGCAAGGACAATCGCGCCGGCCTGATCGCCGACCGCGAGCGCCTTGGCGTCGGCGAGGCGTTGCGCGACGGCATGCAAGGAAAGCCCGTCGCCGAACGCCGCCGCCTTGATCGCCGCCTCATCGACATTCGGGCGGACGATCCGGAACGGAATTCCGGCCGCTTCGAGAATGCGGGCGCGGATGGCGCTGCCTGACGCAAGAACAAGTTCTCTACTCATTGGCTCTCATTGCGGCGCGCTGACAGCTTGGTCAGGATCGCAGCCGCGGTTTCCTCGACGGATTTCCGCGTGACGTCGATCACCGGCCAGCGATGCTTGGCGTAGAGGCGTTTGGCTTTCAGAACCTCCGCCCTGATGGTTTCGAGATCGGAATATTCATCGACATGATCGCTCGCCTTCATCCCGCCAAGACGGCTCTGGCGGATCTGCGCCAGCCGTTCCGGACTCGCAATGAGGCCGACAACAAGAGGGTTTCGGAGGCTCACCAGTTGCGGCGGCGGTTCGGTCCCCGGCACCAGGGGCACATTCGCCGCCTTGATGCCGCGGTTCGCGAGATACATGCAGGTCGGCGTCTTCGATGTCCGGCTGACGCCGACCAGAACGACATCGGCGGGCTCGAGGTCCCAGGTCATCTGGCCGTCGTCATGAGCGAGCGTAAAATCGACAGCGGCGATGCGCTTGAAATAAGCGTCGTCCATTTCATGCTGCGCCCCGGCCTTGCGCGTCTGCTGCAAGCCTAGAAATTCCGAGAACGCTTCAATGAATGGATCGAGAACGGAGATCGCCGGCATCTGCAATTCGGAGCAGCGCGTTTCCAGAAGGCGCCTGAGGTCGGGATTGACCACGGTATAAAGAACGAGGCCGGGAGCCGCTTCGATTTCCGCGAGCACCAGCTCCATCTGGCTCCTTGAGCGGATCAACGCATAGATATGTTCAAAGGCGTGCGCGGCGGCGAATTGCGACGTGACCGCTTTGAAAACGGCGTTCAAGGTTTCACCGGTTGAATCCGACACCAGATGGACATGGAAATAACTGGCGAGCACGCGGGACTGGATTTGCATCAGGCTTTTGTCGCGAACATAAGGCGGGTTTTACCCAGAGAGGCTGCAAGGCTGTGCAACGCTAGGTTAAATTCGGCGGCGGCGCCACAAGCCGCATGAGTAGCGAGAATATTCACGCTGTCGTCCCTGATCGGCGCCCAGTATGGCTGTGGCGTGGCTGGGTTGTCGAAACCGGTTGAACCATGCTTGGGCCGATCTGTGGACTAATCGGTATCAGCGGTAGTGCGAAGGGGAATTGCCTTCCCGGTCCAGTGGTTTACTGGAGATGACGATGATCTGTGGATCCGAATTTTCATGGGGACGAACGGGGAAGTTCTGGGAATATCCTGTGCGCAATTAATGCGTCGCGATTTTTCCCCGGTGTTCAGCCCTACTCTTAGATTCATAGATTCTTAATAGATGCTAAGAAGGTATTAACGTGGACGATCGTCGAACAAAAAATTCCGAAAAGGCGATGGTGCGGGTGCTGCATGGACAGCCGGCGGATATCCCGCCTGTATGGCTGATGCGTCAGGCCGGGCGCTATCTTCCGGAGTATCGCGCGTTGCGGGCGAAAGCCGGTTCGTTTCTCGATCTTTGCTACAATCCGGAATTCGCCGCTGAAGTAACCCTTCAGCCGATCCGTCGTTATGATTTCGATGCGGCGATTTTGTTCGCCGACATCTTGCTGATTCCACACGCCCTCGGTCAGAACCTCACCTTCACTGAAGGCGAGGGACCGCGTCTGGAGCCGATCGTGCGTTTCTCCGACCTTGATGAATTCCGTGGCCGAAATATTCATGATCGGCTCAAGCCCGTTTACGAGACGGTCGCCCGCGTCAAAGCCGCCTTGCCTGCTGAAAAAGCGGTGATCGGGTTCGCCGGCGCTCCCTGGACGGTTGCGACCTACATGCTCGGCGGGGGCCCCCAGAAGGACCCGGCGGCGCTGCGATCGATCTGGTACGACCAGCCGGCGCTGATGAACGGGCTGATCGAAATCCTCGTCGATGCGACGGTTGATTATTTGATCGCCCAGATCGACGCCGGGGCGGATGTCGTCCAGCTTTTCGACAGCTGGGCAGGCGATTTGCCCGAGGAAGTGCTCCGCGAGGTGTCCGTAAAGCCGCTGCAGCGCCTTGCTGAGCGTCTCAAGGCCGCGAGGCCTGATGTTCCCGTGATCCTCTTTCCTAAGGGCGTAGGGGCGTCCCTGGAGGATTACGCACGGATTGGCGCTTGCGACGCCGTCGGCATCGATTACGCGACGCCATGGCGCCGGGCGCGGGAGATGGTCTCGCCTTTCGCCGCCGCACAGGGCGGGCTTGACCCGATGCTTGTCGTCAGAGGCGGCGCGCCGATGGAAACCGCCGCCCGCGCGCTGATCGAGACGTTCAGGGGCGCGCCGTATGTTTTTAATCTCGGCCACGGTCTTACGCCGGACACGCCGCCGGAGAACGTCGCCCGGCTCGTCGAGGTCATCAGGACGGGGCAGGGCGGTGCGTGACTTCCTGCTGTCGATCTATCCGTGGCTCAAGGCGCTGCATATCGCGGCCGTGATCGCCTGGATGGCAGGCATGATGTATCTGCCGCGCCTCTTCATCTACCATCATCAGGCGGCGGCGTCCGGCGAGGCCGAGCGCTTCTTTATCCAGATGGAAAGGCGGCTCCTCAAGGGCATCATGAACCCCTCGCTGATCGCCGTCTGGGCGCTCGCCGGACTGATGCTCTTCGCCAATCCCGGTCTGTTCGCGGTAGGGTGGTTCCACGTTAAGCTGCCGATGGTGATCGGGATTTCGGCGATCCACATGCTTTATGCCCGCGCTTACAAATCGTTCGAAGCCGGCGTGCGGCCGCGCAGCCAGAAATTCTGGCGGGTCGCCAATGAGGCTCCTTTCCTGCTGATGCTGGTCGCGATTTTCATGGCGGTGCTGAAACCGTTCTGAGCCGGATCAACGCCGCCCCATTGACGCCGCGATGCCGGCGCCTATATCTGGCGCGAATATCCTTCCTCCACGCGTGGCGCTCGATTGCAGCAGCGCCGACGCATCCGGTTCAACAATCCAGACCTCAAAGCCCGGCGCAAGCGGGGCGTGTTTCATCATTCCGAAAGTCATTCGCATGTCCATTCCGAGCCAGATGTCCCTTGACGAGCTGAAAACGAAATCGCCCGGCGATCTCCTAGCCTTCGCCGAAGAACTCGAAGTCGAGAACGCCTCGACGATGCGCCGGCAGGACATGATGTTCGCGATCCTGAAGGAGCTTGCGGATCGCGAGGTCGAGATCAATGGCGGCGGCGTCCTGGAGGTTCTGCCCGACGGCTTCGGATTCCTGCGCTCGCCGGAGGCGAATTACCTGCCGGGTCCCGACGACATCTATGTCTCGCCCTCGCAGATGCGGCGCTTTGCGCTCCGGACCGGCGACACGGTGATCGGCGAGATTCGCAGCCCGAAAGAGGGCGAGCGCTATTTCGCGCTTCTGAAGGTCGCGTCGATCAATTTCGAGGATCCGGAAAAAACCCGGCACAAGGTCCATTTCGATAATCTGACGCCGCTCTATCCGGACCAGCGCTTCAAGCTCGAGATCACCTCGACCGAGGAATCAAAGAAGAAAGACCTGACCGCGCGCGTCATCGATCTCGTGGCGCCGATCGGCAAGGGGCAGCGCTCGCTCATCGTCGCGCAGCCGCGTACCGGCAAGACGGTCATTCTGCAGAACATCGCGCATTCGATCGAGGTCAATCACCCCGAATGCTTCCTGATCGTGCTCCTGATCGACGAGCGGCCTGAGGAAGTCACCGACATGCAGCGCTCGGTCAAGGGAGAGGTTGTCTCCTCGACCTTCGACGAGCCGGCGACGCGCCACGTCGCCGTCGCCGAGATGGTGATCGAGAAAGCCAAGCGCCTTGTCGAGCATGGCCGCGACGTCGTGATCCTGCTCGATTCGATCACGCGATTGGGGCGCGCCTACAACACCGTAGTGCCGTCCTCCGGCAAGGTGCTGACCGGCGGCGTCGACGCCAATGCGCTGCAGCGGCCGAAACGCTTTTTCGGCGCCGCGCGAAATATCGAAGAGGGCGGGTCGCTGACCATCATCGCGACCGCGCTCATCGACACCGGCTCGAAGATGGACGAGGTCATTTTCGAAGAATTCAAGGGAACCGGCAATTCCGAACTCGTCCTCGACCGCAAAGTCGCCGACAAGCGCACCTATCCGGCGATCGACATCGCGAAATCCGGCACGCGCAAGGAAGAATTGCTGGTGCCGAAGAACGAGCTCCAGAAAGTCTATGTGCTGCGGCGCATCCTGAACCCGATGGGCACGTCCGACGCAGTTGACTTCCTGCTCGACAAGCTCCGGCAGACCAAGACCAATCAGGACTTCTTCGACTCAATGAATACTTGAGGTTGAGGGGTTTCGTTTTCCGAATGTCTTTCCGATTGAGGCGACCGCAAGTATTTGGCGGTCATCCGGATGTGGGGAGACATCATGAAACGATATGGCGCGAAAGGCGCGAGCATGGGAGTTTGCGCCGCCGTGATCGCGGTCGCGTCCTCAGATGCGGCTCTGCCGACAAGTTGGGGCTGCAGCGGCAATATTTGCACAGGGACTTATTCAGCGGCGGCGCGACGGCCAGCTATTCGGTCGGCGTCCCCTATATTAATCTGGCGCCGTCGACGGATTTCCAACGGCTCAATGAGACCTATCTCGAGTTTGAACCGAACTGGGTGAATTGCGATGTCGATGGCCCGGCGGTGCAGGCGGCGATTGCAATAAAGCCAGAGATAGATACGGACGGCTTAAGCGGAACGAACCAGACAGAGTATGGCGCTATCCTTGGCGATAATGGGTCCGGCGTTCAAATTGGCAGCATCGTCCAAGGCCAGTCCTACAATCAAAGCAATCCACCGACCACCAATCTCACTGCATCGCGTAACAGCATAGGTGTTTCGAACGCTCAAGTTGTCGGAATAATTCATTCGCATCCGCCTTCGTGCAACAATACAATTGATGTGGCGAACCGGAGGCCTACGGCCAATGAATGGGCGACGGCCGACAATCTAGTCGCGCAGGGAGCAAATCCAGCTCGACTGACGTTATACATAATTGATAAGAATGGCATTGTGCGAGCCTATTCTTATGTCCCGCAATCCCGGCGATCGGCTTCAAATCCGCCGGCGCCAGAGATCAGCACAGCATGCCAATGAGGAGCCTGCCATGTTGACAATACTACTTGTTGTCGGAATGCTCGCCGCAAACGAACCGGACATTATTCTCACCGAGCGGCCCGTTCCCTCGGCTGAGGGCGCTGAAAAATTTATCACATGCGGTCGACTTGAAGCCCGCTTGGAGTATCAGAATGTCTGGCAGCGGGGGGTCCCGGTTCTTGAAGGACGGATGAGCTATTCGGGCCACGGCGAGTCGCTGGCGAGCGTACTCGACGACATTAAGCCGCAGCTGAATTCGATCTACAAGATTGACCTGGAATGCCTGAAAATTGATGAGATCGAAGCCCGCATCTCCGGCGATCTGGCGGGCGACAAAGGCTATCGGCGGTGGGTGCTCACCATCGATCAGAAACTTGATGTCGCCGTCAGGATTGAGGAGCTCAGCTTCAACGATCTCGATTGAGGGCGGGGCGCCCGGTCAATTGGGGTGTCCGCATGAGCCTTCGGGCGCAGCTTGAGGAGCGAAGGGGTGATCCGTGCCTGTCTCATTGCTGCTCACTGTCGCTATGGTTGGACTAGGCACGCTTACGGTGGTGTCTGATCGACCGCCGCCCGTTTATTCCGGTGCAAAAACATTTGCCGCGTGCGGAAGAATTGAAGTTGAGATTGAGTATTACAATAGCTCGGCGAAGGGACTGCAAAAGCTTGCAGGAAAGGCGTCCTACGCCCGTCAAAGAAAGTCGCTGAACGAAAATCTCAGCATTATTCAGAGGGACAGCGTCTACGTCAGCCGTGTGGCGTATTGGTGCGAGACGGAAAATGAAATGATGATCGCGATCGAAACAGCGGCGTTAGAGGGGGGCCAGAAACGCTGGGTTCTCTCGGTGAACGAACGGCTCGCGGTGAGTTTGGAGTCCCCTGTATCGATGGACGAAGAAGTACAGGAATGACGAAGCTCACCGGAAGGAGGTTCTCACCACGAAGGGAGAGGAGCTTCGCTTCAATGAGGTCGGCACGATGGATCTCCATCAGGACAAACTGCGCCAGACCAAGACGAATTGGGAATTCTTCGACTCAATGAATACCTGATCGCTGCGCAAGTCAGTTGCGGGCGGGCGGCCGCCGGCGGATAATTTCCGGCGGAGGCCCGAATGGAAATCATCGACGTCTGGGCGCAATTGCCGACCGCGCGGTTCTGGCGCGAGAAATGGCTGGCGAGTCTGATGCGCTGGACAGCGCAGGATACGCCGGCCGCCGATACGCCGTCCGAAGCGCTCTTCGCCGCAATGGACGAGGCAGGGGTCGCGCTGTCGCTAATTTCAGGCTGGTCCTCGCCGAAGGGCGATCTGATCTCGAACGATGAAGTCGAAGCGGCCGTCGACCGCGCGCCGACGCGGCTGAAAGGTCTCATCGGCGCTGATATATCAGAGCCGATGGCGGCGGTGCGGGAAATCCGCCGCCGCGCGAAATCAGGCAAATTCGTCGGGGTACGGATCGTCCCCTGGCTTTGGGACCTCGCTCCGAACGACCGGCGCTATTACCCGGTCTATGCGGCCTGCGTCGACGCCGCGCTGCCCTTCTGCACGCAGATCGGACACACGGGCCCCTTGAAGAGCTCCGGGACCGGTCGGTTGATCCCATACCTCGAAGACGTGATGATCGACTTTCCCGACCTTGTCGTCGTCGGCGGGCATGTCGGCTTCCCGTGGATCGACGAAGTCGCGTCAATGATCCGCAAATTCCCGAATTTCCATGTCGACACCAGCGCCTATGCGCTGCACCGGCTGCCGGAAGACTTCGTCAGGCTGATGAAAGGCGAGGGGCGGGAGCGCATCCTGTTCGGCACGAATTTCCCGATGCTCACCGCCGGGCGCTGCCTTGAAAGGCTCGATGCGCTGGGGCTCGATGAGGCTGGGAAAGCGGCGTTCCTGAGCGGGAACGCCAAGCGGGTGTTTTCCGTCTAATACCCCGCCGCAATCCCGTCCTTCCGCATCTCCGTCGCGCCGGAATAAACGCCGGTTTCGGCGTCGCGCCTGGTCGCCTGAAAGCCGCCGAAGACGATGCCGTTGTCGACGATGCGCAGCTTGTGGCCCATCGCTTCGAGCTTCTCGACGGTCTCGGACGCGACGCCGCGTTTAAGGTCAAGGACACCCAGCGAGTCGCCGTCGACGCCGGTCGGCTCGCGCCCGCCGTCATGATGAAAGCGCGCGGCGTCGCCGGCTTCCTCGATGTTCATGCCGTAATCGATCATGTTGACGAGGATCTGCACATGGCCTTGCGGCTGCATCCCACCGCCCATCAGGCCGAAGGACAATAAGGGTTCGCCGTCTTTCAGGACAAAGGCCGGAATGATCGTCTGGAACGGGCGCTTGACGGGGGTATAGGAGTTTGGATGCTCTGCATCGAGATTGAAGAGTTCTCCCCGGTCCTGGAACATGAAGCCGAGCCCGTCGGCGACAAGGCCGGAGCCCATGCCGCGATAATTCGACTGGATTAGGGAGACCATCATCCCGTCCTTGTCGGCGACGGTGAAATAGGTGGTGTCGCCTTTGCCTTCGAGTGCAGGCGCAACGCCCGGTGCGGGCACGGTCATCGCTTTCCTGGGATCGATCAGCGCGAAGCGCTCTTTCCCGTAGTCGTCCGACAGCAGCCAGTCGATTGGGACTTCCGAAAACTTGGGGTCGGCGTAGTACCGCGCGACGTCCTCGAAGGCGAGGCGCTTGGCTTCGACCATATAGCGGAAGACGTCGGGCGAACCGCGCGGATATTGGGTCAGGTCGACATTTTTCAGAATGTTCAGCATCTGCAGCGCCGCGAAACCCTGACCGTCCGGCGGAAGTTCGCATACGGAATGGCCGCGATAGTCGACGCACCCCGTCTCGACCCATTCCGACTTGTGCGCGGCGAAATCCTCGTGGCGCAGGTCGCCGATCCGCCTGAAATAGGCGTCTGCGGTCCGCGCGATCTCGCCCTTGTAGAAGGCGTCGCGTCCGCCTTTGGCGATCTTCTCATAGGTCCGAGCGAGATCAGCGTTTCGCAAGAGTTCGCCTTCCTTCGGCGCGCCGTTGATGAAATAGGTAGCGCGGGCGTTGCCGAATTCACTGATCATCGGCAGGCGCGCCTCGAGGCCGGCGAGGTTGCGCTGCACATAATGGGCGATCACCGGCGATACCGGGAAGCCGTCCTTCGCATAGCCGATCGCCGGCGCGAGTATCGTCCGCATTGGGAGCTTTCCGAATTTCGAATGCAGCTCGAACCAGGCCTCGACCGCGCTTGGAACGGTGACGGGGAGGTCGCCGAGCGGCGGTATGCCTTTGCCTTCGCCGACGACCGCCGCCGATTTCGATATTGTTTCTTCGAGCCTGCGCCCCATCGGCGCGCGACCCTAGCCGTTGAGGCCGTGGAGCTTGCCGGTTTTCGGATCCCAGACGATTGCGAAGAGATCGCCGCCGACGCCGCAGCCCGTCGGTTCCATCAGCCCGTTCGCGGCGTTGACAGCGATCGCGGTGTCGATGGCCGTTCCGCCTTTTTTCATGATGTCGATCGCGATCTGGCTGGCGAGCGGCTGCGCGGTCGCCGCCATGCCGTGCTGGGCGATGACGGGGCTGCGCGACCAGTCGGCGCCGACAGGGGGCGTGCGCCGGGGCCTAGATCTTGCGCAAAAGCGGCGCCGTTCAAGGCGGATGCGGCGATCAGGATACGAATCAGGGCGAAATTTTCCTATTGCGGCGCCGGCGGGCCGTTGAATTCAGCTTCGATTTCGAAGGCGACGTCGTCGCCGACGCCGATGGGAGCTTCCGGCGTCGGGATGCCGATCATGACGCCGAAGGCCGAGCGCTTCAAAGACCCCTTGGCGGAAAAGCCGATGCGCGCGTTGGGGTCATAGGGCGGAAAGCCCGCATAACCGCCGTTGAAGGTCGCGTCAAACGTGACCGGTGCCGTCACCCCGCGAAATTCAAGTTCGCCGTAGACGCGCGCCGCTGCCGGACCGGTGAGCGTAACGGCGGTCGACCGGAAAGTTATCGTCGGGAAGGCGACGGCGTTGAGCCACGCGGGGCCCTTAAGGTCGTCGAGAAAGCCTGCGGGCGGCGTCGGGATGTCGAGCGAGGCGACATTGATCGTCGCTGTCGCCGCCATCTTTTCAGGCGCTGCAGGATCGAAGGAGAGCGTCGCATCGAAATCGTCGAAGGAGCCCGTGTAAGCGGAATAGCCGATATGATCGACCTTGAAGACGAGGCTGGCGTGGGATTTGTCGAGCCTGTATGCGCCGCCTGGCGCCTCGGTCGTCGTGGGAAGGATCGCGGCAGGGGTCGCCGCCGTCGATGTTTGGGGTGCGGGCGCGGCGGAGTCGGCAGCCGGCGCTGCTGCTTCTTTCGAACAGGCCGCCAACGCGAGCATGGATGCGCCGATGAGGGCCGCGAACTTCAGGAATCTTGCGTTCAGACCGCTTTTCGATTCCGCAATGGCGAGGCGCGCGCCCGGTCGACACCGACGGGGGCCGCGGGAGTCGAGAGGCTCCGCAGCGGCGGCTGGCGCCGAGACAAGCGAGGCGGCGGCGAGAACGTGAAGCATGACGTGGCCTAGGATTTCGTTGGAACGGAGAGTGCCGACACTATGGGATGTCGCGCGCCGATCAAGCTTTTGCTCAGGCGCTGAGCGTTATCGACAATATCGCGCGGCGAGCGGAACTCCGTCAGCGCGGGATTCCACCAGAAACGCGCAGCCTTCGCCAGCGCGCGGCGCATCGATCCGGGCGGCGGCGCGGCCGTTTTTCAACCTCCCGACGATCTCGGTCGAGGTCACGACTTGCGCCTCCGAGAGGATCGCCCGCGCATTCTCGCCGCCTTCGACAATCGTGCGCGCCGCGCGCTGGAAGGTGACGACGCGAAGCTGAGCGCCGCTCGGCCCCGTCGCGGCGACAGACAGCCCGCCGGTGTCATCGGGAATCTCAATGCGGGCGGATGCCGGCGGCGCGCTTTTTTAAATGAGCCGGCGGATATCGACGGCGCGCGAGCCGACGGTGTCAACTTCGCCATCGATCACGATTTGCAGCGTGTAGACGGTCGAACGGGCGCCGAGCGCCTGATTGTATCGCCGTTGCCGTTCGGTGTTCTCGGGCGAGGAACAAGGATCGCGCCACTTGCCGTCCCGTCCGATCGAAATGTCGTTCCAGTAGTCGACATGCCGTTCCAGCGCGACAATGTCGTCTCGCGCGACGGGCGTGCGGAAATTCGCTTCGGCCGGCGGACAAGATGAACGACTCTGTGAAGTGAAAAGCTCGACCGGCGCCGGCGGCGGCAGATCGGCGGCGGTTGCAGCAAAGAAGAAGAGGGCGGCGGCGAACATGGCGATACGCGTGACTGATGTCGAATTTTTCGCCGGGCCCGCGCAGAATGCCAGACACGAGCTTTCACAAACGGTCGATTGATCAGCCGAAGGTCAGGGCGCGCGCGTCACGCCGCAGGCGCCGTCGATGGCGGCGCGACCGGCCGC
>JBGSSK010000427.1:0-2987 GCA_041737095.1 Parvularculaceae bacterium
TGTCGCGGGCGCCGCCGCCTTGCGCCGCTTCGCCCTCCTTCGGAGCGAGCGCCTTGTCGAGGAGACCCTTGACGGTCTGCTCGGCGCGGCCGCGCAGCAGCGATTCGACGTCAATCGACATCGTCGGTTTTGAGAACGTCCCGGCGACCCGCACCGGAATGGCGATCGTGCGGCCGGTCCCGTCCGCCGAGGTCGCCGCCTTCGGCAACAAGCGCAAATCCAGAGTCTGGCCCGGCAGGTTGACCTGGCCGACGCCGGTCATCGCGAGGAACGGCCCTTCAAGCGCAATCGTCGGCGCCGAGACATCGCCATTGGCGATCGTGAACGCCGACAGGAATTTCGAGAAATCCGTCTGTTCGTCCGGGCGCTGCGCTTCGGCGATCGCGGTCGAAATCGCCGCCGGGTTGGTGAGGCCGCCTTCATAAAGCTTGGCGACCGCGCTCGCGAGCTTGACGATGTTGACGCCCTTGATCGCGCCGTCATTGAGATCGAACCCGCCCTTGCCGTTCAGCGACTCCATGATCGCCGCCTGGGATGCGCCGGCGGCGCTGAATTCGAGATTGAAGCCGCCGAGCCCCAAAAGCTTGTCCATCTTCATCAGGTCGATCGTGAAGGGTTGCGCCTCGACCGAGCTCATCTGGAACTTGCCGGAAATCGCCGGCGTCGCGCGCGCGGCATCGACGACGAGCGTGCCCGAGCCGCCGCCGCCGTAAAAGCCGAGCTGCGGGATCGACGCGGTGAGGCGGCCCTTGGCGATCTTCAGATTCATCCGCGACTGGCCGGCCTCGAGTTCGTTGAGAAAAACCTTCTCGGCGCTGACATCGATATCGGCGTCGAGATTTTTCAGGCTCGAGAAATCCATCCTGGCCGTCGACCACGCCGGAAACCCCGTCGCGCTGGTCGTCGGCGGCGGCATATAGGGGCGCAAATCCAGCGAATTCGTCGACAGGGCGCCGGTCGCCATAGGCTTGGCCGCGGACCAGTCGAGCGTCAGGTCGCCCTTGGCGTCGATCGCGTCGAACTTGATCGCCGCATCGGAAAGCGCGATCGCCTGCGCCGAGCCGGCGGCTTCTCCGGATATGGACATTTTGTCGAAGCCCGGCGCTTCCGCAAGCTTGACGTCGAACAGTGCGGCGAGCGCCGGCAGGTCGGGCGCGTCAAGACTGACCGGCCCTGAATAGCTGAGCGCGTCGCCGCCGGCGAGCGCCAGATCGGCGCCGATTTTCGCGTCGCCGAGCGTCGCGCCGAGTTTCAGATTGGTCGCCTTTTTGGCGAGAATGTCGGACAGCGTCGTCAACACGATGTTGACCGTCGCCGGCGCGCCCTGGAAGTTCAATGTTCCGTCTATCTCCAGCGGTTCTGCAAGACTGGTGAGGCGCGTCGTCGCGTTGATCGCCTCAAGTCGCCAGGTCTTGTTCGCGGCGGCGTCGGCGTAAACCGCGCGCCCGTTGATGAAACGCACATCGCCAATACTGATTTCGTTGACCGCGGGCGCGCCGCCGTCCGCCGCCGGCGCGTTCGCCGCCGCAAGGTTCCAGTTGACCGCGCCGCTCGCCGCCTTCTGCAGGTTGAGATCGGGCTCGGTCAGCACGAACCGCGAAATTTCCACCCGCTTCGACAGGAGCGGCATCAGCCTGACGCCGATATCGGCGCGCTTGACCGTCGCGAGATTATCGCCCTCGAACCCTTCGGCGTTGGCGATCACGAGATCGTTCACCGAAAACGCCGTCAGCGGGATGATCTTGAAGGAAATGTCATCGCCGATCGTCACGCTGCGGCCGAGCGCCTTGGACGCCGCCGCTTCGATCTGGCCCTTGTAGGTCTTGGCGGGAATGAGATTGGGCGCCAGCACGACGATTGCGGCGACGAGTACAACAAGCGCAAGAAGCGCGGCGAGAAACCTGCCCATCATTTCATCCTGTTTTTGTCGAATCCCGCGATGACCTAACAGCATTCGCGGGAATATTTCCACTATCGCGTGCGCGCGCGCCGCAAGCAAAGACGCAAGCATGGCCACATGACAAAATTTTCAGGCGCGGCGGCGGAATTCCGGCGCCGGCGGCGGACAGGCGCGCGTTGATCGGATAGTCTTGAAGGCGCCGCCTTGCGCGGCGAGGAGGGGTCATGCGGATTCTCGCCGGATTGTTCGCGATCATCATCGGGCTCGCCTCCGCGCCAGACGCGCAGGCGCAGGACGTTCCGCCGACGGCCAGCGGGCAAGACGCCCAGCCGATCGCGCGGCTCGCGCATGCCGGAACACCGACCCGCGCGACGCTGACCGATCTTTCGTCGATCGAGCCGTTTCTTGACGGCTATGTCGCGGCCGCGATGGCCGACCAGTATCCGCCGGGCATGATGGTCGCCATTGCGACGGGCGACAGCGTCTTCGTCAAGGCCTATGGCGTCGCCGACATGGCGCGCGGCGCGCCGGCGACGACCGAAACGCTTTTCAGGATCGCCTCGATCTCGAAGTCGTTTGTCTGGGTCGCGGTGACGATGCTCGTCGATGAGGGCAAGATTTCGCTCGACGCCGACGTCAACGATTACCTAAGGGAAAAAATCGTCCGGCGGAAATTCGGCAAGCCGGTGACGCTCAACGACCTGATGGCGCACCGGCCAGGCTTTGAGGACACGCTCGGCGACTTTTTCGCCGTCGGCGAGGACCAGACAATCGAGGAAGCGCTCGCTAAAACACGGCCGGGGCGCGTGGCGCCGCCGGGCGAGCGGACCGCCTATTCGAACTGGGGGACCGATCTCGCCGCGCAGATCGTCGCCGACGTCGCCGGCGTTCCCTTCGACGTGTTCGTCCGCACGAGGATTTTATCGCCGCTCGGCATGGTCTCGACGATCCAGCATGACCCGGCCTCGATCGCGAAGGCGCCGCTTAACGATCCGGCCCTCGATGCGCGTCTCGCCGCGCCGCACAAGCTCTCGGGCGGAGCGCCCGTCGCCATCGCGCATGATGCGCTCGATCCGCTGCATGCCGC
>JBGSSK010000030.1:0-2201 GCA_041737095.1 Parvularculaceae bacterium
GGCCGAGGGCGCTGCTGACGCAAGCCGGCGTCGCCGGGGCGACGACGCTGGCGATCCTGACGCTTGTCTATTTCCAGTGGAACGGCGTCGGCGCCCCCGTCATCGAGGGATTTCAGGGGCGCTATCTTCTCGCCTACGCGCCGTTGATGATCGCGTTGGCGCCGCTGCGCCTTTCCTTGCTGGCGGCGCCGAAACGCCAGATGACGGCGGCGATCGGCGTTCCGGTCATCGGGATCTTGTCGATGGGCGCGGCGGTGCTCGACCGCTATTGGTAGGGCGCCGCAACAAAGCGCGACGCGTCGAAACCGAACGCTGCGCGCATGTCGGCGATCGCTGCGAGTTTCGCCTCGAGCGCCGTCCAGTCGTCTCCCTCGGCGATCGGCGCCCATATCGCCTCGACTTCGTCAATCAGCATGGTGCACGGCGCGCCTGCGAAATAAGCGTGGCGCAGGCGTTCCGGCCGCGTCGGCGTGAGCGCCGTCAACTGCTCGATGACCGCCTTCATCGGCGCGCTCGCATATATGTCCGCATAGGGGCTCGACGCTGCGCGGTCGCCCGATGCGCGCCCGCAGAACCAGTCGAAGAACAATCGCTCGAAGGGGATTTTCGTCTGCTCCATCGCTTGCAGGAGCGCGACGATAAAATCGAAATCGCCGTCGCCCGCCGGCAGGACGCCGAGCCGCCTGAAAAACGCCTCGACCATGGCTTTCTCGAAGACCGAAGGAAAGGACTGCAGCGCCGCGTTCAGCCGGTCTTCCTTGACATGGACGACAAGGGTTCCGCCGAAGCGCGACAGATTCCACATTGCGGCGTCGGCCTGGCGGCCATAGGCGTAAAGCCCCGACTGGTCGAAATAGGCGGCGGTGAAAGAAAAATCCGTATACGGCAGGAACCGCCACGGCCCGTAATCGAAACTTTCGCCGGTGATGTTCATGTTGTCAGTGTTGAGGACGCCGTGGACGAACCCGGCCGCCATCCACTGTGCGGCCAGTCTTGCCGTGCGGGCGACGATCCGTGCGAACCACGCGGCGGTGCGCTCGTCCGCCGCGCCGCCGGAAAGATCGTCGTCGAATTCGCGGATGCAGTAATCGGCGAGCGCGGCGATCGCCGCTTCATTCCCCTCATGCGCCAGCCGCTGAAACGCCCCGAACCTGACATGGCTGTGGCCGAGCCGCACCAGCACCGATGACCGCGTCGGCGAGGGCTCGTCCTGGCGAATGAGGTCTTCGCCGGTCTCGATCAAGCTGAAAGTTTTCGACGTATAGACGCCGAGCGCTTCCAGCATTTCGGTCGCCAGAATCTCGCGCACGCCGCCCTTCAGCGTCAGCCGCCCGTCCGCCGTCCGGGAATAAGGGGTCCGGCCTGACCCCTTCGTTCCGAGATCGAGCAGGCGCCCCGCATCGTCACGCAATTGCGCGAACACAAAGCCGCGGCCATCGCCGATGTCGGGATTGTAAACCCTGAACTGATGGCCGTGATAGCGGAGCGCCAGCGGCGCCGGCAGATTGGCGGGGAGGGGCTCAAAGGCGGAGAAATGGCGGACCCAGTCGGCGTCGGCTAGCCCGCCAAGGCCGACCGCCTCCGCCCAGCGCTGGTTGCGATAGCGCAAAGTCGCCGAGGGAAAGGCGGCCGGCTCGACCGCATCGTAAAAAGGCGCGCCCGCTGCGTCGCCAAGGGCGGTCAGTTTCGGATCAGGACGATAGGCCGGCGCCATAAAACTCCAATAATCAGGAAAAAATTGGCGCCGCCGCACCCGAAGTTGCCCGAAACCAAGCAGAAATCGCCATTTAATCTTGCAACTGCGAAACAGTTCGCGCAATCACAGACGCGCCTTCCACCACAGCGACGATAGGGCGATGAAGCCGATGCTGCAAACACCCCCGAAAGACAGACTGCCGACCGGCGCGGATATCAGGGCCGCCGCCGAACGCATCAGGGGCCAGGTGACGCGCACGCCCCTGGTGCGCGCCGAGAAGCTGTCGGCGCTGACCGGGGTTGATCTCTGGATCAAGCTCGAAAGCCTGCAATTCACCGGGGCCTTCAAGGAAAGGGGCGCGCTCAACAAACTGCTGACGCTGAGCGCGTCGGACCGAAAGCGCGGCGTCATCGCGGCGTCCGCCGGCAATCACGCCCAGGGCCTCGCCTATCACGCCAAAAGGCTGGGTATTCCGGCGACCATCGTCATGCCCAAGTTCGCGCCG
>JBGSSK010000047.1:0-25534 GCA_041737095.1 Parvularculaceae bacterium
GAGGGTTGCGCGCTGAAAGGAGGCGCACGAAACACCGTTTTCGCCGACGGCGTCGCCGGCGCCCCGCTGCTCGTTATCGGCGAAGCGCCCGGCCGCGACGAGGACGCCGCCGCCAAGCCTTTTGTCGGACGCGCCGGACAATTGCTCGACAAGATGCTGGCCGCCATCGGCCGCTCCCGGAAGGCCGACACGCTGATTTCCAATGTCGTTTATTGGCGTCCCCCGGGCAATCGTGCGCCGACTCAGGCGGAGATTGAAGTCTGTCGGCCCTTTGTTGAGCGACTGATCGAATTGACGGCGCCGAAGGTCGTGATGCTTGCCGGCGCTGTCCCGACGCAGGCGCTCGCCGGCCTGTCCGGCATCATGCGAGCACGCGGTCAATGGCGGACGATCACGCTTGCTTCGGGCGCGCGTTTCGAAGCGCTGCCGGCGTTTCACCCGGCGTTCCTGTTGAGGCAGCCGGCGCAGAAGCGTCTCGCCTGGACTGATCTTCAAACGCTTGCGAGCAGGTTAAGAGATGCTTAACGACGCCCCGAATAGGATCATCGAAAGGGCGCGTCAGCGCCATGATTGGGGTCGCCCTTGATGAAATTCTTCGCAGCGCTCGCCTCCCTCTTCCTTATTGCCGGCGCCGCCAGGCCGGCTGTCGCACAAGACCCGAAACCAATTGTGCTCAGCGAGGCCGATCGCGCGCTCTATGGCGAGATTTTCGCCTTGCAGGAGGCCGCGCGATGGCGCGAGGCGGACCAGAAGATCGCCGCTCTGACCGACAAGGTTCTATTGGGCTACGTGCTCCGCGAGCGCTATCTGCATCCCACCGGCTACCGGTCGAGCTTTGACGAACTGAAAGGCTGGATGGCGTTTTACGCCGATCATCCGGCAGCGGGCGACATCTACAAGCTCGCTGTCAAACGCCGGCCGCGAAATGCGGCGCCGCCCCTGACGCCGATTTCGCGCAAATGGCGCGACGAGCCGCAGGCGCCGCTGCACCCTGATTTGCAGGCCGACTATGAAAAAACCAGCACGCCGTTATTGCGGCAGATCGAAGGGCGTGTCCGCTATTTGAGCAAGAAGGAACAGGCGAACCTAGCCCTGGACGAAATCGAAACGCACCTGAAGCGCGGCGCGATCACCGAACGCCAGTTTGACCGCATGCGGTCATGGGTGGCGGCGAGCCTTTATTACCAAGGCTACCAGGCGCGCGCGAAAATGATCGCCGAAGAAGTTGCGGCGCGCAATGGCGACAGCGCCGTCCTCGCCTACTGGATTTCGGGCCTGATCCATTTCCGCGAAGGCGAAATCGCAACGGCGCATGACAGGTTCGCCGCGATGGCGCGCGTCGAGGCGCAGGAGGATGCGCTGCGATCAGCGGCCGCGTTCTGGGCGGCGCGCTCTGCGCTGCATGACGGACACGCAGACGATGTGGCGCCCAGCCTCGAAATCGCCGCAACATTTCCTTTTACGTTTTACGGGCAACTCGCTCTCGGCCAACTCGGCCGCGACTATCCGTTCAACTGGTCGCCGCCGACGCTGACCGCAGAGGACTATGCGTCTCTGGTCGCAGCGGAGCCCGCCGTGAAGCGCGCCGTCGCACTTGCGGAAGTCGGCCGCGACATCGAGGCTGATTTGGAATTCAGGTGGATCAATGGACGGATCGACGATCGGCTCGCCGAACCGCTGCTTGGATTAGTCACGATGCTCGACCTGCCGGCCGCGCAGCTGGATGTGGCGTTGTTCCATAAGGGTCGCGCGTTCGAGGCGGGCTTGTATCCCGTTCCTGCTTACGCGCCGGAGAACGGCTTTACCGCAGATCCGGCGCTGATCTATGCGCTGATGCGCCAGGAATCAAAGTTCAAGGTCGAGGCGACAAGCCGTGTCGGGGCCCGCGGCTTGATGCAACTGATGCCACGGACCGCGAGCTACATGGCAAAAGACCGAACGCTGCAGCGCGGCAAGGGACGCGACAGGCTATATGATCCCGCAGTCAATCTCGCGATTGGGCAGGACTACGTCAATCACCTGATCGAGACGACCGCTGATGGCGACCTGTTCGATATGGCCGTCGCCTATAATGGCGGACCTGGAAACCTTCGGCGCTGGAAGCGCGAAGTCGCTATCGACGATCCGTTGCTGTTTGTCGAAAGCATCCCGAACCCCGAAAGCCGCGATTTCGTCGAACGCGTGCTGACAAATTTCTGGATCTACAGCCAACGCCTTGGAAAGGCGCCGAAGAGCCGCGACCGCGTCGCCGCCGGCGAGCTGCCGCTCTATGAGGCGATGGACGAGATCGCGGAAGGAAGGGGTCGCTAGCGCCGGCGCGCCAGGGAGGTCGAGCATTTCAAGCAACAGCACTGGCGCATCTACGCTGTCCTTTCTAATCTGCCCGCATGGAGCGGACCCCTGACCGGACGATTGTTCAAGATCTGGAAGGCGGATGCCTTTGCCGGTCGGTGCGCTACCGGATCTTGAAGGGGGACGTTCCGGAATCGGGCTATTGCCATTGCCGGACCTGCCAGCGGCAGTCGGGCGCGCCTGTTGTCGCCTGGTTTTCCGCGCCGCCGCAACGGCTCATCCTGCTCGGCGGCGCGCCGCATCGATATCGCGCCTCCGAACGAGCTGCGCGCGAATTCTGCGGGCGTTGCGGAACCTACCTGTTCTTTCGGGAGGACGATCCGGCGGCGACGGTTTCGATCAATACCGCAACGCTCGACGCGCCCGAAAAAATCTCGCCGGCCTTCCACATCTATTGCGAAAGCCGGCTAGAGTGGTTTGAGACAACGGATGATCTGCCTCGTCATCCGCGCGGGCGCTGCTGAGGCGGCGTTATTCCGTCATGCCCATGACGGACATGATCGCCGGTCCGAGAATGACCGCGAACAGGACCGGCAGGAAGAAGCCGATCATCGGGACGGTCAGCTTCGGCGGCAACGCCGCGGCTTTTCGCTCGGCTTCCTGCATGCGGTGTTCACGATTTTCCTGCGCCATAACGCGCAAGGATTGTCCGAGCGGCGTGCCGTATTTTTCCGACTGGATCAGCGCGGTTGTGACTCCCTTGACGCCGTCGAGGCCGGTTCGCTCGGCTAGATTGACATAGGCGGATTTGCGCTCCTGAAGATAGGAGAGCTCGGCGACGGTGAGGCCGAGTTCTTCGGCGAGCTCCGGGGACGTGCTTGAGATTTCCTGGCTGACCTTCTGGAGCGCGACCTCGATCGACATGCCCGCCTCAACGCAGATCAGCAGGAGATCGAGCGCGTCCGGCCATGCAAGCTGGATTTTCTGCTGGCGCTTGCCGACTGCGTTCTTGATGTGCACGTTCGGAATATAGAAGCCGGCGAAGAACGCCATCACGACAGCGCTCAACTTGCCGAAACTGTCGAGATCCGTGCCGTTCAAAACGTAGACATAGATCGAACACGCAAATGCTGCGACAAACGGCATGCCGATGCGCGCCGCCATGAAGATGAAAACGGGACGCTGCCCACGATAGCCGGCCATCATCAATTGCTTGCGCGCTTCGTTCGCATCGAAGGCCTCGAGCAATTTCAGCTTTACGACGATGCCCTTGAGAGCGCCTTGCGCCGAAGCGGCGCGCAGCGTGCCCGTCTTGCGCGCGAAGGATTCGCGCTGCGCCGTCCGCAGCCTCTCGCGGTGTTCGGCGACGGACTTCATCCGCTCGGCCATCCGGTCTTTGACAAGGAAAGGCTCGACGATCGTATAAACCGTCGCGATCGCAGCGAGCGCCACCAGCAGCGAGATCTGGAATTGCCGGTCAGTGACCAGATTGATGATCGCGTCCATATCCGGCGTTCCTAAACCTTGATTTTCATCATCGACTTCATCACGTAAATGCCCATGCCCATCCAGAGGCCGGCGCCCATCAGGATGAAATTCCCATTCTTCGTCATGAACAGGGGATCGAGGTAGGATGGCGAAGAGACCTTGACGGCGCCCATAACGAGGAACGGAAGCGCGCCGATGATCATCGCCGATGCTTTGGCCTCCGAAGAGAGAGCGCGGATCTTTCCTTCCATCAACTTGCGTCCGCGCAGGACGCCCGCAAGATTGGAAAGCGCCTCGGCAAGGTTGCCGCCAGTCTTCTGCTGGATCATCAGGACAATGCCGAAGAACGAGACTTCCTGAAGCGGCATGCGATCATACATGCGCTCCATGCCCTGCTCCAGCGAAAGACCGATCCGAAAGCCTTCAACCAATTGGTGGAACTCTTCACTGACCGGCTTTGGCGCTTCGGCCGCAATGATTTTCAAACACTCGTTCACCGGCAGGCCGGATTTTACGCCGCGCACGATGACATCGATGGCGTTTGAAAACTCGTCGACGAATTTTTTCTGACGGCGTGCGATCTGGTAGCCGACATACCAATGGGGAAGACCGAAACCGCCGATGAAGAAAAGCCCGACTGTAACCAGAATGCGCTGGCCGGAAATAAAGCCGACAAATCCGAGGATGACCGCCGCGACCGCGGAGCCGATATAGAATTCGCGCGGCCCGATATCGAGCCCGGCTCGATCCAGTTTCTGCTGCAGCGAGACGCGCTTTTTCTTTTCCTTTTTGATTTCCTTGCTCTTGTTCTCGATTTTCGAGAGAGCCTCGGTGACTTTGCGGCGCCTATCCTTGCTTTGTGCGTCATTCTGCGACGCCTGGCTTGCGCGCTTGGCGTTCTTCTTCGTTTCGAGTTGCGATAGGCGCTTTTTAGTCTTGTCGTTCTGGGTCGGCGCAAGCATGAACAACGCCAGCGCGGCAAAGCCGACCAGCCCCAGTACCATCGCGATGAGCGTTTGCTGGTCCATCACCGTCCCTATTCAGCCGCAGCGTCAAGCGCCTCCGCCAGCGCCTGTTCCATGCCGTAATATTTGGCGCGGTCCCAGAACGCAGGCCGGGCGATGCCGGTAGAGCGATGCCGGCCGGCGAGTTTGCCGTTTTCGTCTTCGCCGTTGATTTCATAGACGAAGAGGTCCTGTGTAATGATCGTATCGCCTTCCGTGCCCAGCACTTCGGTGATGTGCGTGATGCGGCGGGAGCCATCGCGAAGGCGCGCCGCCTGAATGATGACATCGATCGAGCCGACGATCATTTCACGAATGGTTTTCGATGGCAGGTTGTAGCCGCCCATGGTGATCATCGATTCGATTCGCTGCAGGGCTTCGCGCGGGCTGTTGGCGTGAAGCGTGCCCATCGACCCGTCGTGGCCGGTGTTCATCGCTTGCAGCAAGTCGAAAGCTTCCGGGCCGCGAACCTCGCCGACGATGATGCGCTCAGGACGCATGCGAAGGCAGTTCTTGACGAGATCGCGCATCGTCACCTCGCCCTGGCCTTCAAGGTTCGGTGGGCGCGTTTCGAGGCGGACGACGTGCGGCTGCTGTAGCTGCAATTCGGCGGCGTCTTCGCAAGTGATCACGCGCTCGTCGAGTTCGATGAAGCCGGTCATGCAGTTGAGCAGCGTCGTTTTGCCAGAGCCAGTCCCGCCCGATATCAGCGTGTTGATCCGGCATGCGCCGACGACTTCGAGAACCTTGGCTCCCTCAGGCGAGATCGAGCCGAAGCGGACAAGATCGGCAATCCGCAGCTTGTCCTTCTTGAACTTACGAATGGTGAGCGCAGCGCCGTCAATCGAAAGCGGCGGCGCGATAACGTTGACGCGCGAGCCGTCCGGCAGGCGCGCATCGCAGATCGGAGAAGCTTCGTCGACGCGTCGACCTACCTGGCTGACGATGCGCTGACAGATATTCATAAGCTGCGAATTATCGCGGAAGCGCACATTCGTCAGCTGAATTTTACCGCCGACTTCGATGAAGACGCGATTGGCGCCGTTGACCATAATGTCTGCGATGTCGTCGCGCGCGAGCAGCGGCTCCAATGGGCCATAGCCGAGGACATCATTGCAGATGTCCTGCAGCAGCGCTTCCTGCTCTGCAATGGACATCTGGACATTTTTGATCGAAATGATCTCGTTGACGATGTCACGAATTTCTTCAGCAGCCGATTCCGTATCGAGTTGCGCCAATTGTGACAGGTCAATCGTATCAATGAGCGCATTGAAAATCGTCGTCTTGGTCTGAAAATATTCGTCGGTTCGGCCGCCAATCTCAATCGGCTGCGCCTTTGGCGTCGCGACAACGCGTGGCGGCGCGGCGCCCGACGATGATTTCTTCGCCGACGTCGCCGGCGCCGCAGCCGACTTTGGTGCGGCGGTTTTTGGCTTGGCCGCCGGCGGCGCCGCCGCTGGCGGCGCGTCGGCTTCCGCCGTTCTGCGTCCGAACATGACCTACCCTATTTCTTCTTCAAAAGGCCCGCGAGGCTGAACTTGCTCTTTTTTGAGACCGACTGCGTGCGTCCTAGAATGATCGCCGTCAGATCGCGAATATTCTGCGCCGTTTTTGTCTTTGCGCCGACTTCGATGATCGGCGATGCATTTGTCGCCGCGGTATGGAACAGCTGCGGCTCCCAGTTGAAAACAATCGCCGGCTTCAGCCCGACATGTTCTTCATATTGCTGCGGCTGGACCGATGAGATCTTCGGGTCGAACTGATTGATGATCAGGAGCGGCGGCGTATCGTTCGGGCGCGCGCCCGAAATGATGTCGACGAGGTTCTTGGTGTTGCGGAAAGCTGCAAGATCGGCGGTCGCCGTGATGACGATCTGATCGGCGGTCTGCAGAAGGCGCTTCGACCATCCTGTCCAGATATGCGGCACGTCAACAATGATTGTCGGGGCGGCGCCGCGAACGACATCGATGACGGTCTCAAACGCCTGATCGTCAATGTCGTAATCGCGATCGAGAAGATTCGGAGCCGTGAACAGGCTCAGGCGATCGGTATGCTTTTGCAGCAATCGGTCGAGAAGCACGTCGTCAAGTCGTTCCGGCGACGCGAGCGCCTCAATGAGGCCCGATGTCGGGTCCTGTTCAAAGTCGAGGCTCGCGGTGCCGAAGGGCAGATCGAGGTCCAGTATGACCGTGTCGCTCTGCATCTCTTCAGCGGAGCACCAGGCGACATTGTGCGCAAGCGTCGACGAGCCGGCCCCGCCGCGCGCGCCGACAAAGGCGATCGTCCGGCCGATCGGCGGCGCCGATGGATCGATGTAAAGGGTCGCGATCGACTTGATAAGCTGCAAGGGCGAGCGCGGGCGAACGATATAGTCGCTGATCCCCTGCCGCATCAATTCGCGGTAAAGGCCGATGTCATTTGCGCGGCCGATCAGAATGACTTTGGTCGATGGATCGCAGACTTCGGCAAGCTCGCCGAGCTGCGCAAACAGACCGGGCCCGCTATCAAGTGTTTCGACGATGACGAGATTGGGAGTCGCTGCCGTCTGGAAGTGATCGACCGCCTTGGCTAGGCCGCCCATGTGCACAGTGAGGTGCGTTTTTGTCAGGCGACGATCGACCGCCGCCTTCTCCAGCAGCGCCGTCGTATCGGGCGTCTCGCAGAACGCATGGATGGAAATACGCGGCACCGGACGGTGATCGTCCTCGCTGTCGTCAAACTCGGCGACGTCGAACGAAGCGTCATCAGCAATCGCGATCGCTTGGCTCTTTGACGCGGTGACGTTTGCTGTGGGCGACTTCGATTTCGGGGCGACGAGCGGCGCTTCAGCTTTCGCCGGTTTGGCGGCCGCCGGCGGCGGGCTTTTCGCTTCCATGCTGAAGTCGTCGGTATCGTCTACATCGGCAACTTCGATATCGAGTTCTTCAGCGAGCAGCTCTTCATCGGTGAAGTCTTCCTCGCCGAGCGCGGCGAGTTCCTCGTCTGACAATTCGTCGTCGAGCCAAGCGTCCTGATCATCGATCCGTGACGCCGCCACCCTTGCGTAGCTGACCTTTGCCGACTTCAAAGGACCGCCATCCGGTCCAAGGCTTGCGGCAGCGTTCGCTGCGCCCTCTTCGTCATGGGCGATATCGAATGCTGTTTCTGAGGCCTTCCTCATTTCAAACTCCCTCCAGGCTGCGCCTGACCCCTTTTTCGTCATTTACTGATTGGCGATTTCAGTATTGATCGCGCTGTCAGCCTTGCTGGATGTAACCTTGCCTTCGCGATACGCCTTGACGCCCCTGATCCTGGTCGTTGAATCCGGGTCCGTCATTTCCGCCGGCGCGATCAGATCATGCGGGTCGCCAATCATTGCGGCGAGATTGTTCTGCGTCGCGCAACCGAAGTTGGGCGAATTGAGGTTGCGGTGGTCACGCTCGCGAGTGCCTTCCCAGAGACCGCAGGCGCTTGGCGTTGCAACATAGTGCGTGTAGGAAATGATAGTGTCGCCCGGCGCGCCTTCGCCACTGCGGTAGTCGGCGGCGGCGATCGAGGCCTGCGGCACGCCGGCTTCGTAAAGCGCCTTGCGCACCGCCTCGCCGCCAGGACCTGACGGCGATGTCACCGACACGACCCCGTGCCCGTTGCGCATATACGAATCGCCGAAGGCTTTGATGCGCGCCTTGTCGAGGGAAGACAATTCACCGGTTGCGGCGTCGAGCGTCATCGTGACGGTCTGGCTGTCGACGGAGATCGGGTGTTGCTCGGCTATCGTGAGCGCATGCTCTTGTCCGTTGAACCCCGCACAGCCGACCGTCGTCAATGCGGCCGTGGCGAGGAGAAGCTTTTTCATGGTCGCGATCATTGATGCGTCTCCTTAGTCGAGGATGAATCCCATCGGCCCCTGCAGCGTCTTTTCTTCGACACCGGAACCAGAGAGTCCGTAGGTGGAGGCGAGATTGCCCAAGAGAATTGTCTGCATGTCGCTCGCCGCCACGAAGCCCTTTATCGGGTCGGAAAGTTTCGATTCATGGGTCGGATCAACAAGATACGGCGTCACGATAATGACGAGTTCAGTTTCCGAATTCTGATAATCGCGGCTGCGGAAGAGCTGACCCAGCACCGCGACATCCTTCAGATACGGCACGCCGGAGACGGTCTGGCGCATGTTCTCCTGGAGGAGGCCCGCCATCACGAGACTTCCGCCCGAAGGAAGCTCGACAGTCGTCTTGGCGCGCCGCACCGTTAGCGACGGAACGGTTAACCCAGTCGTCGAGAAAACCGTCGGATCCGTGCCGAGAAGAACTTCGCCGGCTGCTTCCGTGACGTTGAAGGTCGCGTCCGGATTGCCGTCGCCGTCGGTGTCGATCGGGATCAGTTCGTCCGGCGGCGGCGGCGAGCCTGGAATGGTCGTCGAGGAGCCGCCAATCGAAAAGTTGTTGAGCGAGGAGATCTCGCTGACTTCGGTCGAGACCTTTATGTTGATGCGGCCTTTGCCAAGCACCAGCGGCGTAAAGCCGAGACCGACGCCGAATTCCTTGAATTCAAGCGAGATGACGCCTTCGCGCTGGCCGATCGGGATAGGGAATTCGCCGCCCGCGAGGAAGCTCGCAGTTTCGCCTGAAACCGCCGTCAATGTCGGCTCGGCGAGGGTCTTGACGAGGCCAACGCGCTCGAGCGCCTGAAATGTGACGTTAAAGCCGGACTGGCCGCCGCCGAAGAACCGATCGAGGGACCCGGTCAGGCCTGCTGTGGCGCCCGACGCAATGGTTGACGCCGTCGCTTCGAAAGCGGTGTTCGAGATCGAGGTGAAGCCGGAAGGGTCGATACCGAGCTGTTTGATCATCGACCGCTGCATTTCGACGACGCGCACTTTCAGCATCACCTGCTCGCGATCGCGGATTGAAACCATCGAAATGACCTTTTTCGGATCTCCG
Organism: Parvularculaceae bacterium; assembly: GCA_041737095.1. GTDB lineage: Bacteria > Pseudomonadota > Alphaproteobacteria > Caulobacterales > Parvularculaceae > Amphiplicatus. Next base: position 9,704 of record JBGSSK010000047.1, read on the forward strand.
ATGAACCGGCCTGCAATGTCGGCGGCGTCAGCCGCCTGAACGCCCGACGGCACCACGCCGCGAAGGATGACGTTGTCGTTCACCGCCTCCGCCGTAATGCGTGCGTCCGGCATTAGCCGCCCGATAAGATCGGTCAGGGCGTCAAGATCGCGTTCGACCTGGATTTCGAGATTCAGGATCTGGCGCCCGTTCGCATCGAAGAAGAAGGCATTCGCCTGGCCCACTTGAAGGCCCAAGAGATAGACCCGTTGCGGCGAGCGAATGACGGCGTCGACAACCGTCGGCTGGGAGACGAGAACGTCGGCCGCTGCTTGCGGCAATTCGACGATCGCCGCCTTGTTCAGGGGCAGCACAATGCTCTTCGATGCGCCGCCGACGCCGCCGAGATTAATGCTCGCCTCGCGGGTTTTTTGCGCGGCGGCAGGCGTAATGGCGATTGCGCCCGCGGCAAATGTGACGGCGATTGTCCGGATGAACGCTGAGACTCGCATTGAAAACCCCTCAGGAAACTGTTTACGAGCGGCCATAACGAATGACCTTCACGCTTTGATCGCGGCGCGGTTTCGCGTCGTTCTCGGTAGGCTGGAACACGCTGCGCAACGCGAAACTCAATTGACCGCGTGACGACCGCGAATTGATGAAGTATTCGGCGTCGCTGGGCGACATTTCGAGGGTGGCGTTAACGCCTTCGATGACCGGCGATTCCGGATTTTCAGAATAGACGGTGTTGATGGCGAGGACCCGTACATCTTCAAAAAGCATGTCAGTGACGGTCCGGTTCGCATCGTTCGATTCCGAATAGAAGATATCGACGCGGTCGCCAGGCAAAACGAAGCCGCTGACACCGGTTTCAGCCGAAATACGCATGGTGACGGCCCGCATGCCCGGGGCCAACACAGCGGCGAGCAGTCCGGAACTGCCGACCCGCGCGATTTTTCCTTCGATGATCGGCTCGCCCGCAATAATCGTCGTACGCGCAACGGCCTTTTCGAGTTCGGCCGGATCCCCGCCTGTCGCTTCTGTTATATAGGCTTCGGACATCGACTTCTCAGGCCAGTCGACCCACTTGATTGCATCCGCGGTCAATCGCTCGCCGCGCTGGAAATCACGATCGGCGACAAGCACGCGAACGGTTTTTTCCTGAATCTGCGGCGCCGCTGCGATCGGCGAGTTCTTGTCGCCGCTCATCATCATGAAGAAGGCGCCGACGCCGGCGACCAGCGCCACGCCAAGGACAGCAATTCGCGTTACGTTCATCTCATCCTCGCCCGGTTGCGGAAGATTTCCCGCCGTCGAATTTCAGTAATTTCTTGTAAGGAGAAGTCCTCAAAACTCTGTTAACTGATCTCATTAACCGCCATAGGGCAATTGGAACATTGGCGTTTGCGGAAAGCTAAGAAGTCCGCCGATCGCGATCGCGACCGCATACGGAATATCTTTCGGTCTCTGATGAAGACGTAGGATCCATGGCGCCTGCGCATAGATAGGCAATGCAGGCATTTTGCGGAACATGATCAGCAGGATGGCAAACGCCCCGCCGGCGATTGCTGTGTTGAGCAAAAACGGAAAAAGCGCCGACGGCCCGATCCAGGGTGCGATCGCCGCAAGGAGCTTGGCGTCGCCGCCGCCGAGAAGCTTGCCGGCGAAGAGCGCAAAACCGGCGACGAGGGCGGCGCAGCCGAAAAGAAAGCCTTCAACCATCATCATCGGCGCAGCGCCGAGACCGATGCCGGCGGCGAAATAGGAGAAGAACAGAACCAGAGACACCCAGTTCGGGACTTTGAATTCGTAGAGGTCATTCATTGCAGCGATAATGAGCGCCGCAGGAAAGGCGGAGAGGCAGAAAAGTGGGATCACGGCGACGCTCCAGCAATGCTGAAATGAAACTAGTCGCCGGCGTTTAACATTGAGTTATGCTTAAAATTCTAGACAAAAGAAAAGGAGGCCGAAGCCTCCTTTTCCGACATAATCCGTAGAGCTGTCGCTTACGCGCCAGCGAGGTTGCTCGAAACGGTCGAGAACGTGTTGGTCAGCTCGGTGCCGACCGCGCGAACCGCGGTGATGATGGCGACCGCGATGAGCGCGGCGATCAGGCCGTATTCGATGGCCGTCGCGCCGTCTTCGTCCGTCATAAACTTGTTGATAAGGGCTTTCATGAGTCGACTCCTGCTTGCTACTCTTACTCTTGCACCGCTGAATGGGTGTGACCCCTCTCAGACTTTGACCAGAATGCGGCGCGGACATTAAAAAACGGTGAAATTGGTGTCGCCAGCAACAAAATTATTTGTTTACGGATAATTATGCCTAACGCTTCCCTAATTCAGCGCGCAAGCCGGTTGAGCTGGGCGATATCATCAATGACCAGCCCGGGGTAATTTCTCCGCGCCACGCCTGACTGGATCAGTTTGGCGACGGCGCTCGCGGCGTCCGCCTCATCGACATTGGCGCGGTCTGCGAGCTCGCGGTGCTTTGGCATGCGGACAATGCGCCATTCGGCGCTGACGGCGTCTCGCTCGATATAAGACGACAGCGCCGCGTAAACGCGCCGCTCGGGCGTCGTCTCCTCCGCGGCCTCTTTGTTGTCGCCTGCAAGGCGCCGGGCGAAGTGCAACATCAGATTGCGGGTCAGGGACGGCCTTTCGCGCGCAATATTACGCAGCGTTTCGGCGTCGACGGCGACGATAACGCTGTCGCGATCGGCGGCGATCGAAATGCCGGCGAGGCGAGACTGGTCGGCGCCGACAAGAGCAAAGGCGAGACCATAAGCTTCTCCGGCGCCGACAGACTCGAATATCATCGCACCGGTTTTAGGATCGGCCTGGCTCACTTTTATTCTGCCGCTTTCGACGATCAGGAATTCCGACCCGTCAAATTGGCCCATGGCTAGAATGGTTTCGCCGGCCGTGTAAGGACGCCGGCTTGCGGCGTCGGCGAGAATGCCGACAACTTGCCCGGGCAAATCAGAAAACGGCGCGGCGCCCATGATGGTCTCCGCCGCAGGCGAGCAGGCAGCCTGATCGTCGTGAGTTTGATTGGGAAGCATGCGCGACTCCGGCGATCGATATCGGATGGTGAGCCTTGCGCATGAGGTTTTAAGAGCCGGTAAAATCTACAATTGTTTGTAGTTCACACGCCTGGAGGCGTATCTGCGCATCAGGCGACTTAAGGCTTTCTTGACTCATCGGCGATACTCCTGACCGAAATCAGCGGGAAAGCGAAAGCGATGCGTTTGTTCATTCTCTCCCTGGCGGCGACGGTCTGCGTCACTGCGGCTTCGGCCGAGCAAGTCTGGCTTACGATGGACCAGGTGACGCCCTATACGTTCAAACAGGACGTCGATCAGATCGTCATCGGCAATCCTGGCATTGCAGACATATCGGTTCGCGACAAATCACGTGTTCTGATGTTCGGCAAGGCGCCCGGTCTCACCAATATGTTCCTGTTTGACGCCGACGGTAACGAAATCGACAATCTGATCGTCCGCGTGCGCGCGACGAACTCAGATCTGCTGACGCTTCAGCGCGGCCCTCAGCGCTACACCTTCAATTGCATGTCGGCTTGCGAGCAGACGCTGGCCGTCGGCGACAATGCAGAAGCCTTCGGTAATCTTTCGGGCCAGGTTCAGAAAAAATTCCAGCAGGCCGCCGGCACAGCCACGACGGCGGAATAGACCTGTTGATCGGCTCTGCTGAAAGGGGCCCTCGTTCGAGGGGCATTTTCATGGCTCGATCGAAGTGACAAAATCGTAGATCCGCGGCCGCTCATGGGGCCGAAGCCTTTGTCGGCACCAATTATCGATCGCCCGGGCCAACGGTTCGCTTGGCGGTCCGATTTTTTTCAGCTTGATTGTCGCGACAAGCCGATCCGCGCCGCCAGCATGGCGCGACACCGTGACCTTACATTCGTCGATATCAGCGTGTTCGGAGATTTTCGCCGCAATCCGCAACGGAAAGACGTTGATTCCACCGATCTGAACGGCGCCGTCTTTCCGGCCGCCAAGACGGAACCGGCGATCGCCCTCAAAAATAAGCAAATCCATCGGTTCGATCGGACGCGTTTCGCCGGAGGGCGACGTTCGCAACAAAATGTCCCCCTCGCGCCGCCAATGATCGAACAGCGCAAATGGATCGCTTGGCGAGTCGCGCCAGCCGATAAGGCCGTTTTCGGTCGACCCGTAAATCTCGCGCTGCGCGCCGAAGCCGGCTTTTCGGATCGCCGCCGACAGATCAGGCGTCATCGGCTCGCCGAATGATATCGCCATCGTGTTGTCCGGCGCCGTCATTTGCTGAGTGACAACATATCGCAACAGACTTGGCGTCGCGACGAGCGCATCGCCGAAGGCGAGAAATGATTTGAGCTCATCAGGCGGCATAGTACGCACGTCGACCGACGGCGCGTCGAGAAGATTCGGCGTCAACGTCGACAGAATGAACCCGATAAAGCTGTGCGGCGCGACCTGATAGAGGATCCGGCGACGACCATAAAGCAGGTTCGCTGCAGCCGCCGCCGCGGCGAAGACTTCATCAGCCGGATGCTCATGCTCGTTTGCATCATCGCCCGCCGCATTGAAATTGAAGGCGGTCAGGCTGCGCAGAATCGCTCCTTCAACCTCTTTGACCCAGTCGCCGATCAATTTGGCGCCAGGATCCGGCGCTCCGTCAATGCTGAAGAAGCGAAAAATTCGGGCGCCGCAGGCGACGGCCTCTTCGGGCGACAATTCCGCTCCGCCTTCATGCAGCAGCGTCTGCGACGTCCAGCCGGAGCCCGTCAGCGTGTCGATATGTCGGCCGAAACGCACGCCGAGTTCGTCAACGACAAGAGCGGCGGCGACGGACGAGATCTGATCGCTTGAGAGCGTGAACGCTTTCAAGTCACTTCTCCTTTCGATCGCAGGCGGCGGCGCGATCGGCGAGATCGTTCGTCAATCGCCGCCTGTATGCTGTAATTAGAGATCTTACCATTGGCGTTTCCGCTCCGCGCTCCCCCTTATCAAGCGTGGTTCGGATAATCCCGACAATGCTGTTTGTTAACAGGACGGGGCCGGCGGCGAGTTCAGCGCGGTCGATCGGCCGCTCGTCAGTCTTGAGGCCAAGTCTCCGCGCCTCTTCCAAAACCACGGCGCGCACGACGCCTGGCATGGCGCCCTCTTCGAAGGTTGGAGTCGCGAGAGCGTCATCGGAGACAATAAAAAGATTGGCGGCGCTGGCGCAGGCGACCCGGCCAAGCTCGTTCAGCATGATCGCCTCGTCAGCGCCCGCCGATGCGGCGGCTCGGCGCGCCAACAGATTTTCTGCATAGGCGCCGACGCATTTGAACGCATTCGTCCCGGCAAGCGTTGAACGCCGCCGATCGCTGACGATGATTTTGAAGCGGTCGCAAGGCCTTGGCGCCGGGGCCAGGGCGATCACGACCTGGGCGCGCGATTGCGGCGATTCGGCAAGACCCCGGGCGCCGCCGACCCGACTGACCGTGATCCTGGCGGCGGCGCGGTCTTTCATTTCGACGGATGACAGGCGCCCAATCGCATCGACGACTTCCGCCGCTTCGACGGCGGCAGAAATCCCGAGCGTTTCGAGGCCAAGCGTAAGCCGTCTCAGATGCGCGTCAAGGAACGCCGGCACGCTGTCCTCGACAAGCAACGTTTCGAATGCCGCATCGCCGATCAACCAGCCGCGATCCGTCGCGGCGAGTGCGAAATCGGCATCGACAATGTCCCCGTCCCGCCAGACCTTCATGCCGCCGCCTTCCGGGCGACACAGGCCAGAAAATTCCCGATCAGACGACGTCCTGAGGGTGTCAGAACTGATTCCGGGTGAAACTGCACGCCGAACCATGGCGCGCTTTCGTGCCTTGTCGCCATCAGATCGCCCTTCTCGCTCCACGCCGCCGCGACCAGCGGTCCGGAGGTCGGCAGCGTTGAGGCCAACGAATGATACCGTCCGACGAGCATCGGATTTTCGATCCCGGCAAATATCCCGGCCCCGTCATGACGGATCATTGAGGCTTCGCCGTGCAGCGGTTCAATCGCGGGCGCCGTCGCGCCGCCAAAGACCTCGACCAGGCATTGGTGTCCGAGACAGACGCCTAGCAGCGGCACGGTTCGCGACAGATTGCGGATGAGCGAAAGCGAGACACCCGCCTCAGCCGGCGCATTTGGGCCCGGCGATATGATTACGCCGCGGAGCGGCAATTGCAGGAGGTCCTCCGCCGGCGCGGCGTCATTGCGGACGACCAAAGTCGCTTCGCCCGCCTCACGGACGTATCGCGCCAGATTATGGACGAACGAATCGTAATTATCGAGGACGAGGATCAACGCCGCCCCTCGATTGCCTGCCGCAGGAGGCCGAAAAAATGCCGCCCCTTCACAAGGGTTTCATCATACTCAGCTTGCGGATCGCTGCGAAGAGTTATGCCCCCGCCGACAGGTATAGTCAGTCGCCCCTCGTCGGCGATGGCGAGACGGATCGCCACTGAGAAATCAGCGCCGCCTCGATCATCGATATAGCCGATGGCGCCGCAATAGGGGCCGCGGCCGGTCTTCTCGATTTCGGCGATCACTTTCATCGCTTGAACCTTTGGCGCGCCGGTGATCGATCCGCAAGGGAAGAGCGCCTGCAGCGCGCCTACCGCATCAACGCCTTCCGACAGGACGCCCGATATTCGCGAAACCAGATGGTGCACGGCCGCAAAGGTTCTCGGCTCGCATAATTTTTCCTCGATAATTGATAGGTCCATGCAGATTCTGGAAAGGTCGCTGCGCGTCAAATCAGCGATCATGATGTTCTCGGCACGGTCTTTCGGATCGGCGATCAGCTCCGCGAGGAGGCGAGCATCATCGTCGAAAGTCCGACCGCGCGGGCGCGTTCCCTTGATCGGCTCGGCGACAATCTTCAATCGTCCGTCGAGTTCCGCCGTGATGGAAAAGAACCGTTCCGGCGACAAGGAGATGATCGATCCATCATTGTACGGAATGAAGGCACCGAAGCCGGCGCTGCTGGTAGCCGAGGCGCGCCGAAAGAGCTGATAAGCATCTATCGGCCCGACCCCTTCGACAGTGATACGCTGAGAAATATTCGCCTGGAATAATTCGCCGGCGCGAATTTTCTGCTGCACGGCGCCGACTGCGCGGCGATAATCCTCGGGGGCGAAATTCGAATCCTGTCGCTTGACGTGGATTTCCGCCTCGCAGTCTGTCCTGCTCGCGAGGCCGAGCGATGAGCGGACATTTTCGAGCGCCGCTGCAGACCGGCCGACAATGCGGGCGGTCTGCGTACGCCGGTTAAAAACAGCGACCGCGTCATACGCGCCGAAAGCGAAATCCGGCAACCGGTGCGGCGACACAGGGCCGGCGGCGCTTGGCTCAATCAGCCCCCCGCACTCATAACCGACAAAGCCGGCGAGCCCGCTCGCGAACGACGCCGGTTCGATCTCTCGGCAATCCAGGCGTCGTTCGGCATGAAACGCCGCGAGCGCCGCAAAGGGCGTCATCTCCGCAACGGCGCCGTCGATTCGAGTCAATCCGTTCGAATGGACGATTGTCCGCACCGGCGAGGACAGGATGAATGACCATTCGGCGCTGTCAGCGGCATCGCCGCCATGAAACAGCATGGCGCCGCTACGCGCGGCGAGCGGCGCGAAGGCGTCAAGCGGCGATCGCCAGTCGATTTCGAGCTGTTCCAACACCCGTGACTCCGCGATCTGGCGGTATGACGCAAATCACCCTACCGCAAAAGCGCGCTATGGCGGAGCAAGGAAATATGAGCGGGGTCGGCGAGATGCAAGGCGCCCTGGCGCCGACCGGCGCCGTCGCAGGTACGGGCGGCGTCGAAAGGCTGTTCTATGCGCTGGGCCTTGCGAGCTTGATTGCGGTGATCGCCTATTTCGGGCGCTCGATCTTCATTCCGCTGATCGTCGCGGGATTCCTGAGTTTCCTCATCTACACGCTGAAAGAAACGGTGCGGAAGGGTCCGCTGGTCGGGCGATTTATGCCTGACTGGCTTGGTTATCTTTTCGCCTTTGCACTGATCATTTCGGTTTTCCTTCTGTTTATTGAGATCATCCGCGACAATGTCGAGGCGCTTCTCGACGCTGCGCCGCTTTATGAGGAGCGATTGCGCGAAGTGACGCAGGCTGGCGTTCAGCGCCTCAATGACGCAGGGATTTTACCAGAGGATTTTGTCGGCGGCGTCGAGCAGCTGCGCTCGACTGCATTATCGATGATCAATCCGGTGCTGTCGCAAGTCGGCTCGGCGGTTCGCTCCCTGACCGGAAGTTCCGTGACTATTTTTCTGTATACGGTCTTCATGCTGCTCGAGCGCGGGCGCACATTCAAGAAGATCAACATACTGAGCGCCGAAGCGGAACAGCGGGAGGCCGTCAACGAAACGATCGGCGACATCGCGACCCTGGTCCGTCAATATATCACCGTCAAGACCGCCGCCAATCTCGTCACGGCGACCGTCAGCTATTTCATCATGATTTTCGTCGGGGTCGATTTCGCCGGATTCTTCGCCTTGCTCATCTTCGTTTTGAATTACATTCCGATCGTTGGCGCCATCAGTGCGATTTCGCTTCCTGTCGTCCTGTCGCTGGTGCAGCCGGAGGGAGGCGGCGTTCAGACCGCTGGTCTCGCCTTGCTTTTGCTTGTCGGCGCCGAACAGACAATGAGCTCGGCGATTGAGCCGCGGCTTATCGGCAAGAGCCTCAATCTGAGCCCGCTTGTCATTCTACTTTCCCTCGCGGTTTGGGGTTCTTTATGGGGCTTTGCAGGCATGCTGCTTGCGGTGCCGATCACCGTTACGATCATGATCATCCTGACGCAGTTCGAAACGACCCGTCCAATCGCGATCCTTCTGTCGGACAGCGGTGAGATATCGCCGCTGAGGCATGCGCCATTGAGCCGAATGAAAGTCGTGGAATAAGGTCACGCGGCGGGATTCGAGGACTTGAGGCGGCTGCGGCCAAGGACTTCGCCGAACAATGTTGCGATCAGCTCGCATTCCTCGCGCCGTCCTGAGCCCTTTCGCCAGGCTAGCCCAATCTGGCGCGACGGCGCAGGCTTGGCGAGCGGCGCCACGATGAGCCCGGCGTTGGCGGCAAGCCCTGCATCGACTGCCATTTTCGGCAAAAGCGTCGCACCAAGGCCGGCGCGCACCATTTCCGTCAACGTGAAAAGGCTCGTCGCGCCGAACGCGCTGGAAAGATTGTCCTGCGCAAGGTGGCACGCGTCAAGCGCATGCTGGCGCATGCAGTGTCCATCCTCGAGCAACAAGAGATGCGCTTCCTTGAGATCGGCGGCTTTCACCGATTTCCGCATGGCGATCGGGTGGCCGGGCGGCGCCGCGACGAGGAACGGGTCGTCGCCGATTATGATCCAATCGAGCCCCGGCAGATCATAAGGAAAAGCGAGTAGCGCCGCATCAAGCGAGCCGTCGAGCAAGCGCTCCGACAAAACGGCCGTCAGGTCTTCACGCAGATAGAGTTCGAGCTTGGCGTATCGCCGGGCGATCGCCGGGGTCGCGTGCGGCAGCAGGAAAGGCGCGATCGTCGGGATGACGCCGAGATTGAACGGCCCCTCCAGCGGCTTTCGCGCCGCGACGGACCGCGCGAGATCCTCCGTTAGTGCAAGGATTCTCGCGGCGCGTTCGGCGACGTCCTTGCCTGCCGGCGTCAGCGAAAAGCGCCGGGTCGTCCGGTCGACCAATTGCCGGTCAAGCAGCGTTTCCAGCTCCTTGATGGCGGATGACAGCGTCGACTGCGATACGAGGCAATCGCCTGCCGCCCTTGAGAAGGATTGCCGGCGCACCAACGCCAGGAAAAACTGCAATTGTCGCAAAGTCGGCTGCGGCGTCATTCCGATACTCATCGATAAAAGCGATCGCACTCTTAGGTATTATCTATTTGATAAATCCGCAAGCGCGCCCTATTTAGACCCGCGAAGCAAGGCCGGAAGGCCCGCTGTTCTCTCGGAAACCCCAATTTATCAAGGAGAAATTCATGCTCGGCGTAGGCGATCGTCTTCCCGATTTCAAAGTCGTCGGCGTCAAGCCGAAATTCAACAATCACGAAGAAAACGGCGTTTCTGCATTTGAGGACATCACGCAGGAAAGCTTTCCGGGCAAATGGAAAGTGATTTATTTCTATCCGAAGGACTTCACTTTCGTTTGCCCAACCGAGATCGCGGAATTTGGCCGCCTCGCCAAGGAGTTTGCTGATCGCGATGCGGTCGTCCTCGGCGGCAGCTCCGACAACGAATTCTGCAAACTCGCCTGGCGCCGCGACCATGCGGACCTCAAAAGCCATCCGGCGTGGCAGTTCGCCGACACGACCGGCGCCCTGATCGACGGTCTCGGCATCCGCTCCGACGCCGGCGTCGCGCTGCGTGCGACTTTCGTCGTCGATCCGCACAACATCATTCAGCATGTCTATGTCAACAATCTGAATGTCGGACGCAACCCGCAAGACACGCTGCGCGTGCTTGACGCGCTGCAGACGGACGAGCTTTGCCCGTGCAACCGAGCGATCGGCGGCGAGACGCTTTAACCCGATTATTGACGACTGTCAGGGCGCGCCTGCGAAGCGCATGCGCGCCCTTTTTTATCCGAAACGAGGAGAGCCCGATGAGCCTTGACGCGCTGCGCGACCGCATTCCCGATTACGCTAAAGACATCCGCCTTAATCTCGGCACGCTCGCCGCCGAGACAGGATTGTCCGACCAGCAGAAATACGGGGCGTTTCTCGCCTCCGCCTATGGCGCCCGCAACCGCGCCGTAATCGAGTCGATCGCGGCATGGACGGACGACAAGCTGTCCGACGCGGCGAAGACCGCCGCCAAGGCCGCGGCGGCGATCATGGCGATGAACAATGTCTATTACCGAGCGACGCATCTGATGTCGGCCGAGGAATACCAGAAGATGCCGGCGAAGCTCCGGATGAACGTAATCGGAACGCCGGGGGTCGACAAGGTGGACTTCGAATTATGGTCGCTGGCGGTTTCCGCCGTGAACGGCTGCGGCATGTGCCTCGACAGTCATGAAAAAGTCGTGCGCAAGGCCGGTCTTTCCGCCGACCAGGTGCAGGCCGCGCTGCGGATCGCGTCGGCCGTCAATGCGGCGGCGGCGGTGATGGACGCTGAAGGCGTCTGATCGACGACGCAGAATGCGCAATGCCGCCTTGAAGACCGCGACCCGCAACAAAAAACCGCCGCCCTTTCGGGCGGCGGTTTCTTTTAGGCCGAGGTCGACAGTCTAGAAGTTGATTCGGGCGCCGGCGTACCAGGCGCGGCCGAACGGCTCGTAGACATCCGGGAAGGTCCGGGCGCCAACCGGCTGACCGAGGTCGCCGTTGGTGCCGCCGACCGGCACGAACTTGTTGAAGACGTTGTCCACGCCGAACACAAGTGACGCCATCTCGTTCACGTTGTAACGGACCTGAAGATCGTGGAACGCCTGCGTCCCGTAGGCGACCGCACGATCGCCGACGACATCGAAGTCGATGCCGGCCGGTCCGATGATCCTGGTCTCCCAGTTCATCGTCAGCGGGCCCGACGTGTAGACGATGTTGGCGAGAGCCCGGTGCTTTGAGAACCCGACCAGGCCGCGGTTTTCGGTGGTCTGGCCGAACGCCGTATCCTCATTGCCCATCAGGTAGGTGTAGGTCGCCCCGAAGAACAATTCCGATTCGCCAAGCGCCGTCACCAACGGAATATTATTGATCGGCAAGGTGTAGTTCAACTGGAAGTCGATGCCGTCCGTCGCGAGATTGGCGATGTTGAGAAGGCCGCCATTGACGCCGTCAAGCGCGCCAAGCTGCGGTCCCTGTGCGAAACGATTGATGTTCGCACAGAACGGGTTGCTGCCGCTGAACGAAAGTTCAGTCGGCGAGTAGCAGAAATCGAGCGACGCCTGACGGCCGACGGTCGCCAGCGCATCGTCAATGCTGATGTTGAAGTAGTCAGCCGAAAGGACGAACGAGTCGATGTACTCGTTTCCGGTGTCCGGCGTGAATACGACGCCGACCTGCCAGGATTTCGAAGTTTCCTCGGTCAGGGTCCCGAGCGGCGGCGAACCGCCGACGAATCCGCCCGTGCCCTGGAATTCCGGCTGGGTGATTGCGAAACCGCCGGTTTGCGCAACCCGCGCGGCGATCGCAGGGTCAGCCAAGCAGTTCCGGGCGAGGAGGCTGTTGTCGGTCGCCGCATTGATGCCGCTCGACAGAACGTTGCCCGGATTGTTGATGTCCAGCGTCGTGTTGAAGAACGCCGGGTTGCCCGTGCCGCCATTGATCGTGACGCCGGCGCAAGGATCGTTGACGGCCGCGAAAGTTTCGCCGCCGGCCGAGAAGAGTTCGCCGATGTTGGGCGCACGAACCGCTTTCGAGTACTGGCCGCGGAATCGCATCCAGTCATTTACGGTCCAGTCGCCGTTGCCGGCCCATGCGAAGGTCGTTCCGACGGTCGAGTAGTCGGAAACGCGAACAGCGCCGCCGATCGTCAGGTTCTGGATGAACGGACGATCAACGATGATCGGCAGTTCGACCTCGGCGAAGCCTTCGATGACGTTGAAGGAACCGATCTGGATCGGCTGCACGTTGCCCGCGTTCTGGCCGGTCTGGCTCAACGCATCAGGCGTATCGCGCGACCGTTCGCGCCGGTATTCGCCGCCGACCGAGAAACCGATCGAATCGCCCCACGGCAGCTTGCCGAAGCGCGATGTCACGAAGCCGCTGACCACGGACTGCTCGATTTCGATGTCGCGAAGCGAGTCCGCCGTGATGTAAGCGAGAGCATCCGGCCCGATCGTGTTCTGGCCGAAAATGAAGACGGGCGCGCACCCTTCGCCGCGAGCGACCGCGTTGGCGCACTGGACGCCGCCGGCGCCGTCGGGCTCAATATTGAAGGCTTCCCGAAGGTTGGAGACATTGAGCTGACCGCTCGAGATCTGGTTCTCGGTGGTCGTGCCATAGTTCAGCGAGAGTTCGTAATCGAGGTTGTCGAAGAAATCGCCGCCGACGAGCGGCAGGAGATCGCCTTTGAGTCCGGTGACGACCCGGAAGGTCTGGCGCTTGGCGCTGGCGCCGCGATTGCCGACTTCCGAAAGACGCCGAGCAAAACCGACGACCGCTTCGGACGGGCTGCCGGCGATCGCGTTAAGCTGCGGGTTGGCCGCGAGCACCGCATCGCGGAGCGCTTGCGGGACAACGCCCGAGCTCAGCGGGATGCCGGTTGCAGGATCGCACTGATCGGCCAAACCATCCACTCCGGTATCGAAGCAGAAGGGCAAGCCGTCAAAAACGTCTTGCGAGCTGAGCGGGAACGGCTCGAGCTCCGATGACGCCTGCGTCCGCGCATAGGTGCCTTCGATGAAGACCGTCGCGTAAGGCGCGATTTCATAGTTGGTGACAGTCGAGAGCAGGATGCGCTCAAGTGGCGTTGAAAGGGCGCGGATGTTGTTGCGGTTAAAGCCGTCCTGCGTCGACACGAAGTTGCGAATAAGGCCGCTGGTCGGATCAATAACCCGGTTTCCTGTCGTGTTATTGCCGGTCGGGATGATGATCCGGGTGTTGGGCGGGAACGAGCTGAAGGTCGGCGTGAAGCAGTCCTTGCCGTCCGCCGGGTCGCCGGTGAAGAAAGCGAGGTTGGTGCAGTCGATGGCCGTCAACGGCCGGTCGCGTGCAACGACGCCCTCTTCCTGCGACCACGAAACGTTGACAATCGAGTTGCCGCGGCCGTCGTCGAAGGTCGAACCGGCGGTCAGTCGAACCGACTCGTTCTTGTCGTCGCCCTGCTCCCAGGTCTCGCCATACTGGGTGCTGATGGTGACTCCCTGGAAGTCATCCTTCAGGATGATGTTGACTGCGCCCGCAAGCGCGTCCGAACCGTAAACGGCCGAGGCGCCGCCGGTGATGACGTCGATGCGCTCGATAAAATCCGTCGGGATCGAGTTGAAGTCGACGATCTGCGATCCTGGAAGGCCCGAAACGAACCGGCGGCCGTTGACGAGCACGAGCGTGCGGTCTTCGCCGAGGTTCCGAAGGTCGACCGTCTGGACGCCCGCGCCCTGAACGACGAAGTTCGAGTTGGCCGGCGAGAGCGCCGAAACGCCCGCCGAAGGAAGGTTGCGGATGATGTCGCCGGCGTTGACCTGGCCCGACAGGTCGATCGCGACCGAATCAACGGTCTTCAACGGAACCGGCGAATTGGTGTTCGTCCGCAAGATCCGCGAACCGGTGACGACGATGACATCGTCAGCTTCGTCTTCCTGCGCGACAGCCGGCGACATCGCCGCCGAAGCGAGTAGTGCAGCTGGCGCAAGCGCCGCCGCCGCCGCGCCCAAGAGGGCGCGTGACTTAAAGGATTTCGACATTGATAGCCTCCAGTTACGCTCGGCCTTTGCGGCCTTTGTTGATTTCGCTTAATGACTAGCCCACCTGCAAAAAGCTGATTTTTATTTTGCCCCTGCAGTTGCTCTGGACGCTAGAGGGATAAGTCAAAAGAGGTCAACCCGTTCCTCAAGCCGCGGCGGCGGCCGGATCGTGAGCGTACCAATTTTGCAACATTTTCATTTACCGGTTGTTATTATAGGTAAACATTCGTCGCGGCGGGCGCGATTTCGGGGGCGTTTTTGAAGGATCGTACGATGAAAATCTGGATTGTCGCCACGGCGGCTTTTTTGGCTGGCGTCGGGCCGGCGCTGGCTGAAGAACCGAATGCGGCGATCGCCCGGATGCTCGCCTGCGATTTCGTCGACGGCTCAAAGGCTCGCCTCAAATGCTTTGACGCGGCGCTCGCCGCATTGCGCTCGGCCTATCCCGAAGCGGCGGCGTTGGCGAACGCCGAGCGGGAGGAAATCGCCCGGCTGGCCGCGCAGCAAAAAGAGGCGGATTTCGGCCTCAGGACTGGCGAGAGCGACCTCAACAGCTTCGTCGAGGCGGCGGATCCCGGAGCCGATGGCGAGGCGCAGGATGCGCCCCCAGCCGAATCCGGCGACAAGCCGGCGCGCCTTGCCGAGGAAGAAATCGACAGCATCGACAGCACGGCGGTGACCGCCGGGCGAAACAATGCGGGGCGGGTTTTCGTCGTGCTCGAGAACGGGCAAATCTGGCGTCAGCTGAAAAGCGATTCCTCCCGGCCGATCATCAGCCGCGACGGCGAAGGCCAGACGGTATCGATCCGACGCGGCGCCCTCGGCAGCTTCTTTGTCAAGATCGGCAAGACGCCCGCCTTCCGGGCCGAACGCATCAAGTAACCGGTGGCGTCTGCTGTCGCATTGAATTCCGCCTGTTTGCGCAGATGAATGACCTTGTCGCCGACCCGCGCGGATGGCCGCGATTGACGGCTTTCTGATATTGACCGGAGCAGGGTCGCGCGGCGCGCGCTGAATTTTAAAGGAGCCATCGCCGTGACGTATGATTCCGATTTCGTTGTTACGCCCGACAATCTACAGCTCGATATGCGCAAATTCCCCGGCGGGCCGAAAACGCCAGTGCTCTGCCTGCACGGGCTCACCAGAAACGCCTCGGATTTCAGCGATTTCGCGCCGCTGGCCGCCGCGACCGGGCGCGATGTCTATGCGCTGTCCTTCCGCGGGCGCGGTCAGTCGGATTACGATCCGAACTATCTGAATTACACGCCGATCACCTATGTCGGCGATGTCATTGCGGCGCTGGACCAACTTGCGATCGGGCGCGCGATCTTCGTTGGGACATCGCTCGGCGGGATCGTCACGATGCTGACGGCGGCCGTCGCGCCGGCGCGCCTTGCAGGCGCTGTCATCAACGATGTCGGCCCGGAATTCGCGCCGGAAGGGATCGCCCGGATCGCCGGCTATGTCG
>JBGSSK010000060.1:0-4139 GCA_041737095.1 Parvularculaceae bacterium
CGGGCTTCGGCGGGCGCAGCGCGTAGTCGGGCGGCACGACCAACGGCGCCTTGGTCGCGATCGCGAATTCGTCCGGCGGGTTCTTGCCGCCGCCGATCGCTTTGCCGATGCCGGCGCAGCCGCCGAGAACGGACGTCGCCGCCGCCACTATAAGCCCGGTCCTGAGGACATTCGCCATTGTCATTACGCCACTGCTCCCATTGATTTGGCGGCTTTATAGCCCCCGCCGCGGCGGAGCGCAAAGCGGGTGTCAGACGCGTTTTTCGCCGACATCCTTGTGGAGGACCGCGTCAAGAATAAGGCAGGCGAAGCCGACATTGATCGCCGCATCGGCGACATTGAAGACCCACGGAAACATCAACCCCGAAAAATCGAGAAAATCGACCACATAGCCGTACCGGATGCGATCGAAGAGGTTCCCTATCGCGCCGCCGATGATGAGCGCGGCGCCCGCCGCTGCGAATTTCCGGCGCAGCCGCCCAAGCCAGCCGATCATGACGCCGGCGATGACGATTGAGATGATCGACAGCAGGACCCGCGATCCGATCCCGCCCGCCAGCATGCCGAAACTCGCGCCGCGATTCTCGACATAGGTCAAATCAAAGATCGGCGACAATTCAATGCGCCGCAGCGCCGGCAGGTCGACGATCGCAACGATCCAGAATTTCGACGCCTGATCGAGGATGGCGACGACCGCAGCGCCGATGAGCCCGCGCAGGAAGAACGGATTGGCCCGCGCATCGGCGGCCCAGTCGGCGGCCTTCTGTTTCAGGCCGGCGGCGTCGACGGTCACGAGGCTCGCCCTTCCATGCGATCAACGGCATCGGCGCAGCGGGCGCAGGCGTCGTCGTGCCCGGCGACCGAACCTACATCATCCGTATACCGCCAGCAGCGCTGGCATTTCTCGTGATCGCTGACGGCGACGATGACCGCGACGCCGCGCGCTTCGTCCATGCGAAACGCATCCTTCGGCCCGTCGCCCTTTTCGACGCGGACATCCGAAGTGATGAAAAGATCTGCGAGGTCTCTGCCCTCAATCGCCGCGAACAGCCGATCAGCGCCGAGATAGACCGTCGGCTCGGCTTCCAGGCTCGCGCCGATGCGCTTTTCGCGGCGCTCGACTTCAAGGGCGCCGGTGACGACGCGCCTGATGTCCCGCAAAGTTTGCCAGCGTTCAGCGAGCGCTTCGTCGCGCCAGCTTTTCTGCGCCTCGGGGAGTTGACGCAAATGAACCGATGCAGCGCCCGCGCCATGGCGATAGCGCCATGCTTCCTCCATCGTGAAGACAAGGATCGGCGATATCCACGCCGTCAGATGATCGAAGACGATGTCCATCACCGTCCGCGCGGCGCGGCGACGCATCGTTTCCGGGTGGTCACAATAAAGGCTGTCCTTGCGGATATCGAGATAGAATGCGGACAGATCGAGCGTGCAGAAGTCAAATACCTTGCGCCAGACGCCTTTGAAATCATACGCCTCGTAACCGGCGCGCACCTCGCGATCGAGTTCCTCGATGAGATGCAGCATGTAGCGTTCAAGCTCGGGCATCGCGTCAGGCGCGATTTTTTCCGCCTCTGAAAACCCGCTGACGGCGCCCAGAAGATAGCGGATCGTATTTCGGACCTTTCGATAAGCGTCGACCGCCGAGCCGATGATTTCCTTGCCGATCCTCAGATCGTCGGAATAGTCGGAACTCGCGACCCAGATCCGCAGGATATCAGCGCCGTATTCCTTCATGATGTCAGCGGGATCGACGACATTGCCGAGCGATTTCGACATCTTGCGGCCTTCCTCGTCGAGGACGAAGCCGTGCGTCAGGACGCCGTCATAGGGCGCGCGCCCGCGCGTGCCGCAGCTTTCAAGGAGCGAGGAATGAAACCAGCCGCGATGCTGGTCCGATCCCTCAAGGTAAAGGTCGGCCGGCCATTTGAGGTCCTTGCGGCCTTCCAGCACGAAGGAATGCGTCGAGCCTGAATCGAACCAGACATCGAGGATGTCCTCGATCTTTTCATATTCATTGTCGGAGCCTGCGGAGCCGAGAAACACCTGCGCCGGCGTATCGAACCAGGCGTCGGCGCCGCGCGCCCTGATCGCCTCGACGATGCGGCTGTTGACCGCCGGATCATTGAGGATTTCGCCGGTTTTCACATTGACGAAGATCGCAATCGGCACGCCCCAAGCGCGCTGGCGCGACACCAGCCAGTCGGGGCGGCCCTCGATCATCGCGCGCAGGCGATTCTTGCCGGCGGCTGGCGTGAAGGTCGTCTGATCGATCGCGGCGAGCGCATCCTCACGCAGCGTCCTGCCGTCCGGCTTTTTGCGGTCGAGGCCGATGAACCATTGCGGCGTGTTGCGGAAAATGACCGGCGCCTTCGAGCGCCAGGAATGCGGATACGAGTGCTTCAGCCGGCCGCGCGCCAGCAAGGCGCCATGCTCGATCAGCGCGGCGATGACCGCATTGTTGGCGTCGCCGTCCTGCCCGGCTTTCTTACCTTCCAGGACAAGGATTTTCTTCCCCTCAAATCCCGGCGCCTCGTTGGTGAAGGCGCCGAACTCATCGACCGTGTGCGGAATTTCAACATCGGTCCCGAACGCCGACACATAGGCGACATAGTCTTCCTGGCCGTGGCCGGGCGCGGTATGAACAAAGCCCGTGCCGTCATCGTCAGTGACGTGATCGCCGGCGAGGAGGGGCACGTCGAATTGATAGCCGCCGTGGAAGCCCTTTAGCGGATGGGCGCATTTTAGTTCATGCGGGTTGATATCGCCAAGGCGCGTCGCCTCTGCGATCTTAGATGCGGCCTTGACGCTATCCCATAGCTTGTCGGCGACGATCAGTTTTTCGCCGACCTTCGTCCACGGCGTCAGCTCCTCGCCGGTCTTCGGATCGACGACTTTCTCCATCGCCGTCACTCCGTAAACGCCATAGGAGATTTTCGGGCCGAAGCAGATCGCGCGGTTGCCGGGGATCGTCCACGGCGTCGTCGTCCAGATGACTACTGACGCACCGCCCGCTTCGATGACATTATCTTTTTGCGCACCTTGCTGAAAGACGCCTAACGGATGGGCGACAGGAAACTTCACCCAAACCGTTGTCGACTGATGGTCGTGGTATTCGATCTCGGCTTCGGCGAGCGCGGTCTGTTCGACCGGCGACCACATCACGGGCTTGGAGCCGCGATAGACAAGGCCCTTGTCGACGAATTTCAGGAACTCGGCGACAATCGCCGCCTCGGCGTCGAACGCCATCGTCGTATACGGATCGTCCCAGTCGCCGACAACGCCGTAGCGCTTGAACTCCTCGCGTTGGATCGCCACCCATTTTTCGGCGTAGGCGCGGCACGCGGCGCGGAATGCCGTTTTCGGCACGTCGCGCTTCGCGCGGTTGCTGGCGCGGAATTCCTCTTCGACCTTCCACTCAATCGGCAGGCCATGACAGTCCCAGCCGGGAACGTAATTAGCGTCGAACCCCATCATCTGGCGCGAGCGGACGACAAGGTCCTTCAGGATCTTGTTGAAGGCGTGACCCATGTGCAGGTGGCCGTTGGCGTAAGGCGGGCCGTCATGGAGGACGAATTTCGTCCTTCCTTCGGACGCCTTGCGGAGCTGGCCGTATAGCCCCGCCGCTTCCCATTCCTTCAGGAACGCCGGCTCCGCCTTCGGAAGCCCGGCGCGCATCGGGAATTCGGTCTCGGGCAGGAACAGCGTCGTCTTGTAATCGCGGGACGCCTTGTCGGGCGATGCATCATCCGTCGATGCAGGGGGCATCGGTCGATCTTTCTGAATTGAGGTTGCCGGGAAAAGGAGAAACCCGCAGCCGCTCCGGGCGTCAAGCGCAAAGGCTCAACGCTCAATAGCGGTGCGGGCCCGTAATTCGAGGGCCCACCCGATCAATCGCGATGGATGTCTCAAACGCCATGGCGGCGCTTCTAGCAGAGCCCCAGCCTTCCGTCGACCAGCGTTTAATCGACCTGCAGGAAGCGTACCCCGCCCTCGTCCGCCTCGCAGACAAAGCGGCGAGTCCAGCTGTCACCGCGGGCGTTGGTCGCGCGGAACTGCGCCGTCATTCGGACCGAGCCGTCGGCGAGCTGCTCAATATCGGTCGGCGCGCCCGGCATCGCGACATTCATCCCGCCGGC
>JBGSSK010000061.1:0-2576 GCA_041737095.1 Parvularculaceae bacterium
GCGCGTCTCTCGCGGTGGAGCCGCCGCAGGCGTTCGCGCCAGCGGCGCCGGCGTCACGATCGCATCGGCGCTCGCTGTGCGATCGCCTCTGAACAGCGCGCAGCCAGGCGACAAGAAAAGGCAGAACGCCAGAACCAGATATTTCATGATCGACCCCCTTCGTCGCCGCGCCAGTCGCGCGATCGAATGAAGTTAGCGCCGCTCAGCGTCGCCGGCAATCGAGCAATTCATACGCTGTTGGAAGGCGGCGCCCTGAAGGGCCAAGCCCCGGTTCAACTTGTCTTTTTCGTCCACACATAGCCGCGGCGGAGCGCGCTGGCGACTTTCGCAGTGCGTTTGCCGCCGGTCGCATGATTCGCCCAGAACGCCTTGTCGAAGGGGGCGGAGCCGTGTTCGCGGTAGAGAACGCCCATCGCCATCGGGAAAGCAGGGCTCTTCATCTCGACCAGCAGATGCGCGAGCGTCCGGTTCGTCTCGTCATGCACGAGCACCTGCGCGGCATCGACGCCGCCGTCGCCGACCGCGACGACGTCAAGGCTGAATGTCTGCTGATTGAACTTGAGGCCCTTCTTGCCGCCGGCGAAGAGCAGCGGCTTGCCGTGCTCGGCGTGGATCTGGTTGTCGTCGGCGACTTTCTTTTCGGTGAAGCCGGAAAACACATCCTTGTTGTAGACGATGCAGTTCTGGAAAATCTCGATGAACGCTGCGCCGTCGAAGGCGTGCGCGGCTTTCAGGGTTTCGATGAGCGGTTTCGTCGCCGTGTCGACGCCGCGCGCGATGAACTTCGCGCCGGCGCCGAGGGCGAAGGCGCACGGGTTCAGCGGCGCGTCGACCGAACCCTTCGGCGACGACGGCGAGCGGGTGCCGACGCGCGAGGTCGGCGAATATTGCCCTTTGGTGAGACCATAAATCTCGTTGTTGAAGAGCATGATCTGCATGTTGACGTTGCGGCGCAGGACATGCAGCAGATGATTGCCGCCGATGGAAAGGCCGTCGCCGTCGCCGGTGACAAGCCAGACATCGGTCTCGGGGCGCGCCAGCTTCAACCCGGTCGCAAAAGCCGGCGCGCGGCCATGGATCGTGTGGAAGCCATAGGTGTTCATGTAATAGGGAAAGCGCGAGGAACAGCCGATGCCGGAAACGAACGCGGTGTTCGTCGGATCAGCGCCGATATCCGCCATCGTCTTCTGCACGGCCTTGAGGATCGCATAATCCCCGCACCCCGGGCACCAGCGCACCTCCTGGTCGGTCTCGAAGTCCTTGGCGGTGAGGGGAGCGTTCATTGTGATAGCAACTCCATGATCAATGCCCGCGCATTCCCGCGCTCGCGGGGGTGACCGGAAGGTGGGGGGCTGCGCATTTCACCGCCCTCTCTCAAACGGAGCGCGAGACGCAGGTGTTTCCGCGTGCGCCATCACTCCGCCGCCCTCGCTACGCGCGCATGGATCCGGATCGCTTCCAGTATCTCCGTGATCTTGAACGGCTGCCCCGAAACCTTCGTCAGCGATTCAACCGGGATCTCGATCCTGTCCCTGATGAGCGTCGCCAATTGGCCCATGTTCATTTCGGGGACGAGGACGCGGTCATAACCGCGCAGCAAATCGCCGAGATTCGACGGGAACGGGTTTAGCCAGCGGATATGGATCTGCGCGACGTCCAGCCCTTCCTTGCGGGCGGCTTCGACGGCGCGCCACACCGGGCCGTGGGTCGAGCCCCAGCCGACGACGGCGAGCGGGCCTTTTTCGGGGCCTTGCTCGACGGTCTGTTCCGGGATGAAGCGGGCGATTGAGGCGACTTTCCGGAAGCGCAATTCGGTCATCGCCTGGTGGTTCGTCGCCTCATAGGAAATGTCGCCGGTCTTCAGATCCTTCTCGATGCCGCCGACGCGATAGGCGAGACCCTGAAGCCCCGGGTGCACCCATGGGCGGCCTTGCGTTTCCGGGTTGCGGTTCCAGATCGCGCGTTTCACATCGGCCGGATCGTCCGTCTGCGGAACGACCGGCGGCGGGTTCGACGCGATCTTTTCGAACTTGTCGATGTCGGGGATGAGCCACGGGCCCGCCGCGTTCTGGATATAGCCGTCGGTCAAGAGGAAGACCGGCGTCATGTGGCGGATCGCGACGCGCACCGCCTCGATCGCGATCTCGAAGCAGTCATCCGGACCCGACGCCGCGATGACCGGGACCGGCGCATCGGCGTTGCGGCCGTACACCGCCTGATAAAGGTCCGACTGCTCGGTCTTGGTCGGCAGGCCGGTCGACGGGCCGCCGCGCTGCGAATTGACGATAAGGAGCGGCAACTCGGTGACGATCGCAAGGCCGATCGCCTCCGTCTTCAGCGCAATGCCGGGCCCCGACGAGGAGGTAACGCCAATCGACCCGGCATAGGAAGCGCCGATCGCCGCGCAACAGGCGGCGATTTCGTCTTCGGCCTGAAAGGTCGCAACGCCAAGCTCGCCAAGCCGCGAAAGATAATGAAGGAGCGCCGAGGCCGGCGTGATCGGATAGCCGGCGAAGAGGATCGGCTTGTCGGCGAGTTCGCCCGCCGCGGCGATCCCGAGCGCCAGCGCCTCGGCG
>JBGSSK010000066.1:0-5218 GCA_041737095.1 Parvularculaceae bacterium
AACATCATCCCGCCGGCCGCGACCGCGTCGCTCGGCCTGCGCCTTGCGCTCGGCGACGATCCTGAAAGGATGATCGACCTCGTCGAGGCTCATATCGCGCGGCAGGGCTATCGCATCGTGCGCGAGGACCCCGACGCCGCGATGCGTGCGGCATTCCCGTTGATCGCCAAAGTGACGCGCGAGGCCGGGTATCCCGCCGTCAGAAGCCGCATCGACGATCCGGCCTTCGCTTCCCTCATCGAGGCGGTGCGCGAGGCGGCCGGCGACACGCTCGTCCTCGCGCCGACGCTCGGCGGATCCTTGCCGCTCTACATGTTCAAGGAAACGAGCCCCGCCCCGGTCATCGTGCTGCCGATCGCCAATTATGACAACAACCAGCATGCAGCCGACGAGAACATCCGGCTCGGCGATTTCTTCTATGGCGTTGACGCCCTGGCGGCGGCGCTGACCATGAAATGAATGATCGGCGGGCGGTTTTCGCACCGGCATAAGGAATGGAATAAAAACGCGTCCGGATCATGCGGCTCGTCCGCGCAATCAGTTGCGTTTTCGGAGAGCCGCGCGGCGGCGTTACATCGCCGCCGGCGCCGCGGCGACGATCGTGCGGCTCGGGAAGCGATAGAATTTGTGCGTTCCGATGACTGCGGTCGGCGTCAGCGTATGGGCCCAGGGCGGCGATACGTAGTCCGCATGATAGTGCGTCGCGCTGCGGCTGACCGGCTTGCGGATGCCGGCGAGGACAGCGCCCGCGAGCATTTCCGATTCGCGCCACTTCTTCTCGTTGAGGCGCGCCTTCATCGAGCCGTCGCAGGTGAACGAGAACTGGCAGCCGGTATGACGTTCGGAGCCCTGATAGACAACCTCGCAGATCGAGTCCGGATAAACCGGGCTCGCGACACGATTGAGGATGACGTCGGCGACCGCAAGCTGGCCGACGCGGCTTTCGCTGCGCGCTTCGTAATAGATCGCCTCGGCGAGGCAGTTGCGCTCCTCGCCATCGAGTTTTGCAACTTCGATGTCGGAGAAGTCGAAATCGACAAGGTCGGCGATCGGCGCGCCGTCGGCGACCAGGGTCGCCGCCGCAATGGCGGGCTTCAGCCGCGGCGCATTCATCGCTTCGCGCACGGTCGCCGTTTCGCCGGCGAGGTAGGTCGCGAAATCGGCGACGATCTGCGCCTCATCGGCGACTTCGTTCGCCGCGACGCGCGCTTCCTTGGTGCGCTTCACCGACGCCGTGGCGCTCATCGCGGTCATCATGATGCAGATCGCAACCCCGGCCGCCGCCATCAGGCTGCGCACCGTCCAGTTGACGCTCGGCAAGCCGACATGAGCCCAGCTTGCGTCATGATGTTGTCCGTCGCCGGATTTGATGCCTGAGTTGATCGGTCGCGCCGTCATCAAGGTTCCGTGTCCCAAGTTACGCCTATCCCGCGAATAGGCCCGTTCAAATCCACGCCCGGTTCCAAGCAGGGCCGCGCCGTTATCCGGAGCGACCCGAGAGGATCGGGGCAGTCTTTTCTACGCTCGTGTAACCGACGCCTTCTGCGACCGGCCAACTCTCCCTGGCGCTTCCCGAGAGAAGCAAAAGACGCGCCCAGCGGCGCGCCCTAACCCCCAGAATATGGCGTACCGCCCGCTGCGGCGCAAATTAAAAATGGCCGGCGACCGTTAATAGACAAAGGGGATTAACCATATGATTCATCTGTATTTTTCGCCAAATGAATGAATTTCTCAACCTTACATAGTGTTGATATTGCTCAATGAAGGCTGGATTTCTTTTGCGTTGCAGCAAGAGCCGCCTGCGCCGCGGCGAGCCGGGCGATTGGTGTACGGTAGGGGGAGCAACTCACATAATCGAGACCAAGCCCGGCGACAAACTCGATCGAGGCGGGATCGCCGCCATGTTCGCCGCAAATGCCGAGTTTCAATTCGGGACGCGCCGCGCGGCCTTTTTCGACGGCGATCCTGACCAGCGCCCCGACGCCGGCCTGGTCGAGCGTCACGAACGGGTCCTTTTCGAAGATGCCGGCGCGCAGATAGTCCGGCAGGAAGGACGCGCTGTCGTCGCGTGACAGGCCGAAGGTCGTCTGGGTCAGGTCATTGGTGCCGAAAGAGAAGAATTGCGCATGCTCGGCGATCGCATCGGCCGTCAGCGCCGCGCGCGGCAATTCGATCATCGTGCCGACGAGATAGGAGATCGAGGCGTTTCGTTCCGCCAGCACAGCGGCGGCAACTGCGTCAATGCGCGCTTTCATCAACGCCAGTTCCTTGACGTCAGCAACCAGCGGAACCATGATTTCCGGCTCGACAAGATCGCCGGTCTCGACGCCAACATTGATCGCCGCCTCGATGATGGCGCGCGACTGCATTTCGTAGATCTCCGGGTAGGAAACCCCGAGGCGGCAGCCGCGGTGGCCGAGCATCGGGTTGAACTCGTGCAGCTTGTGGGCGCGCTCTTTCAGCTTCTTCGCGTCCATGCCTGACGACGTGGCGACTTCGTCGATCTCTTCATCCGAGTGAGGAAGGAACTCATGCAGCGGCGGGTCGAGCAGGCGAATCGTTACCGGGAGGCCCTTCATGACGCGAAAGATGCCTTCGAAATCCGACCGCTGCATCGGCAGCAGTTTTTGAAGCGCTGCCTCGCGCCCGCGCTTATCCTCCGCGAGGATCATTTCGCGGACGACGATGATGCGATCAGCGTCGAAGAACATGTGCTCGGTGCGGCACAGGCCGATCCCTTCAGCGCCGAAATTGCGCGCGACCTGCGCGTCTTTAGGCGTTTCGGCGTTGGCGCGCACTTTCATCCGCCGCGCCGCATCCGCCCATTGCATCAGCGTCGCAAAATCGCCGGAAAGCTCCGGATCGATCGTTGCGACCCTGCCAACGAAAACCTTGCCGGCGGCGCCGTCGACGGTGATGATGTCGCCTTTCTTCACGACGCGCCCGGCGACAGCGAATGATTCCGTTTGCTGATTGATCCGGAGTTCGCCGGCGCCGCAGACGCATGGGCGTCCCATGCCGCGCGCGACAACGGCGGCATGGCTCGTCATGCCGCCGCGCGCCGTCACGATCGCGACCGCCGCATGCATACCATGGATGTCTTCAGGACTCGTCTCGATGCGCACGAGAATGACCTTGCGTCCCTCCTGCGCGAGGCGTTCGGCCTCATCGGCGGAAAAGACGACTTCGCCTGAGGCGGCGCCCGGCGATGCCGGCAGACCCGACAGCACGAGATCGCGCGGCGCCTTCGGGTCAAGCGTCGGATGCAAGAGCTGGTCGAGCGAATAGGGATCGACGCGCATCACCGCTTCGTTCTCGCTGATCAACCCTTCGCGGCAGAGATCAACGGCGATTTTAAGCGCGGCCTTGGCGGTTCGTTTTCCATTGCGGGTCTGCAGCATCCACAGCTTGCCCTGCTGGACGGTGAATTCGATGTCCTGCATGTCGCGATAATGGCGTTCAAGCTTTTCGAAGATCGCCGACAGGCTTTTGAAGGCCTCGGGCATCGCTTCTTCCATCGAAGGGGCGGCCTCGCCCATCGCTTCGCGGGCGCGTTTCGTCAGCGTCTGTGGCGTCCGGATGCCGGCGACGACATCCTCGCCCTGCGCATTGATCAGGAATTCGCCGTAGCGATAATTCTCGCCGGTCGACGGATCGCGCGTGAAGGCGACGCCGGTCGCTGATGTCTCGCCCATATTGCCGAAAACCATCGCCTGCACGGTGACTGCGGTGCCCCAGCTTTCCGGGATCGAATGCAGCCGGCGGTAAACCTCGGCGCGGTCATTGCGCCATGAGCCGAAAACGGCGCTGATGGCGCCCCAGAGCTGCTCCTTGGGGTCTTGCGGGAAGTCACGTCCGATCGCCTCCCTGACGGCGTCCTTGTACTGACTGATGACCGACTTCCAGTCGTCGGCCTTCATTTCCGTGTCGAGGAAGTAATCGTGCTCCTCCTTGTAGGTTTCGAGGATTTCCTCGAAACGGTGATGATCGACTTCGAGGACGACGTTTGAATACATCTGGATGAAGCGGCGATAGCTGTCATAAGCGAAGCGCGCATCGCCCGAAAGGCGCGCGATCCCTTCGACCGTCCGGTCGTTGAGCCCGAGATTGAGGACCGTATCCATCATCCCCGGCATCGACGCGCGTGCGCCCGAGCGCACCGACACCAACAGCGGATTGTCGGCGTCGCCGAAGAACTTGCCGACCGCCTTTCCGACATCGGCGAGCGCTGCATCGACATCGGCTTCGAGGCCGTCCGGGCGTCGCCGGTTATTGGCGTAATAGGCGGAGCAGACTTCGGTGGTGATCGTGAAGCCCGGCGGCACCGGCAATCCGAGATTGGACATCTCGGCGAGATTGGCGCCCTTGCCGCCGAGTAGGTTGCGCATCGAGGCTTCGCCTTCGGCCTTGCCGGCGCCGAATGAGTAGACCCACTTCGTCTTGACGTCCTGTCCGGCTGTCATCTCGTCCGTCCCGCCTCCAGCTCCCCGGTTGCGCCGTGCGCAATTAGCGTTAATTCGCGCCTCGCTGTCGGGGTGCAAGGCGCATGCCCCGGCGTGCCGAAGGCGACCGGAGCGACACGCGTCTAGGACATTGGACGGGCGGAGCCAAGGCCGCATGCTGACGCAACGAGGATCGGACGCCGGCGCTGCGCGGAATTAGGAGAACGCTTCGTCCGGCAGTAGCATCGAACCGGACAACCAATGCCAGAAAATCGCGAGAAAGGCGGAAAACGCCATGACCCAGATAAAACAGACGACCGACGCCGGCGTCCGCACCATCGCCTTCAACCGTCCCGAAGCGCTGAACGCCTTCACGCCGACGCTGCTCAAGGAACTCACCGGCGCCGTCTCGGCCGCCAGCCGCGACCCGGCGATCGGCGCAATCATCCTGTGCGGCGAGGGTCGCGCCTTCTCCGCCGGGGTTGATCTGAAACTTCTTCAGGGCGCCCTGCCGGAAGCCGGCCGCATCGGCGACGTTTTCGACGGCGAGGCCTATCGCGCCGCCGCCGCGATCCGGCATTGCCTGAAACCGGTCATCGCCAAGGTTCACGGCTTCTGTTTCACCGGGGCGTTGGAACTGGCGCTCCACTGCGACTTCATCCTGACGTCCGATGATACGAAATTCGGCGACACCCACGCCAAATGGGGCCTTCGCCCGACCTGGGGGATGAGCCAGAACCTCGCGCGCGCAGTCGGCGTCCGCCGGGCGCGCGACC
>JBGSSK010000086.1:0-2033 GCA_041737095.1 Parvularculaceae bacterium
CCGGCCGGACGCTTGAAGTCGTCGTCCCGCACGGCGCCGCCGCCGCCTCTGTCGAATTCGCCGCCGAGACGCTGCGCCGCCGCCTCAACAATTATTTCGGGCCGAATTCGATCGGGCGGATCCTCGTCATTCAGGGCGCGGCGGGGCCGGGAGCGGCGAAGCTGGGCGGCGGCCTCGCCCGGTTCAGGACAGGACGGCCGGGCTGACCCGATCGCGGTAAACGACGGGGCGGCAATTGCGCCGGGCTTTTTCACGGTAAAGCGATTTTCCCAGCCGAAACTGCCAATCGCCCGATCTTGTAAGGGCGCGGCGGGTCTGCGATTTAGGGGCGGAAAGGACGCCCGGGCGAACGCCCCGCGTCACCTGCAAGCCTCGAAAGGTCCTGTCATGAAGTTCCGCGCCGCCCTGATCGCCGTATCCTTCCTCCTTGCCGCTTGCGGCAACGCCTCGTCCGAGATCGCCGAAGGGGCTGGCGAAAACAGCGCGGCAAAGCCAGGCGCGGTCAAGAATGAGCCGATCGCCGAGACCGACATGGTGATCGGCGCCGCCGACGCGCCGGTGACGCTGATCGAATACGCCTCGGTCACCTGCCCGCACTGCGCCACATTCAGCGAACAGGTGATGCCGTCAATCAAGGAAAAATACATCGACACCGGCAAGGTCAAACTGGTCTTTCGCGAGTTTCCAACTCCGCCGGCGAATTACTCCCTGATCGGCTCGGTGCTGGCGCGCTGCGCCGCCGACAAGGCCGGGCCTGAAGCGTATTTCCTCATTACCGACGCGCTCTTTCGCGGCCAGAAAACCTGGATCAAGGACAATCCGAAATCCGAGCTGATCAAGATCGTCGCGCAGGCCGGCATGGACGAAGCGGCGCTCGATGCGTGCCTGCAGCGCAAGGAGCTGGTCGATATCATCAACGCCAACGCCAAGGGCGCCATGGAAAAATACGACGTTCAGGGCACCCCGTCTTTCATCCTCGACGGCGAGAAAATGTCGTTCCGCACGAAAGAGGAATTCGAGGAAAAAATCGCCGCGGCGGTCGCCAAGGCCGGCGCATAAGGGGACGGATAACGTTGCGTAAATTGTTCTGCGGTCGGGTCGGCTCATTTCTCCACAGGCAGGGAGCAAAAATTGCCACCATGGGAGAATCGGCGCTCGGTGCGTTGATCGGGCGCGCCGTTGCGGGCCCCGCCGCGCATGCGCGACAATCGTCGGGACACTGGCTGTGAGATTCACAAACCTTCGCATCGTCGGATTCAAATCCTTCGTCGAGCCGACGGATCTCGAAATCCGCGACGGCCTTACCGGCGTTGTCGGCCCGAACGGCTGCGGCAAGTCGAACCTCCTCGAAGCGCTGCGCTGGGTGATGGGCGCAACGTCCGCGAAAGCGCTCCGCGGCGACGGCATGGGCGACGTCATCTTCTCCGGCACCTCGATGCGTCCGGCGCGCAACTGGGCGGAAGTCGTGCTGACGCTCGATAATTCGGATCGCTCGGCGCCCGCCGAATTCAATGAGTCGGACACGATCGAAGTCTCGCGCCGCATTCTGCACAAGGACGAAGGCACGCAGTCGATCTATCGGATCAATTCGAAGGAAGTCCGCGCGAAAGACGTGCAGCTCCTCTTCGCTGACGCATCGACCGGCGCCAATTCGCCCTCGCTCGTCCGGCAGGGTCAGATATCCGAGCTGATAAGCGCCAAGCCGCAAAACCGCCGCCGCCTGCTTGAGGAAGCAGCCGGGATCACCGGGCTCCATTCGCGACGGCACGAGGCGGAACTGCGCCTCCGCGCTGCGGAACAGAATCTTGATCGTCTCGACGACGTCATCGGCGAGCTTGAAAACCAGAAGGTCGCGCTGGCGCGCCAGGCGCGGCAAGCGACGCGCTACC
This sequence comes from Parvularculaceae bacterium, assembly GCA_041737095.1. Lineage (GTDB taxonomy): Bacteria > Pseudomonadota > Alphaproteobacteria > Caulobacterales > Parvularculaceae > Amphiplicatus. Next base: position 1,890 of record JBGSSK010000086.1, read on the forward strand.
GCAATCTCTCCGGCGACATTCGCCGCGCCGAAGCGGCGGCGGCGTTCCTGCGCTGGAAGGAAGCCGTGGACGCGCGCGACGCCGCCGGCGACAGCCTCAGGGAAATCGCTGAATTGATCGGGGAGACGGCGCGCGCCGCGGCGA
>JBGSSK010000123.1:0-2711 GCA_041737095.1 Parvularculaceae bacterium
GCCGGCGGCGCCGACGCCGGGCAGGATGACGCGGTCCGCAGCGGCGATCGTCGCGGCGTCCGCCGTCAAAACAACGTCAACGCCGAGCCGGTCCAGCGCGAACACCACCGACGCGGTGTTGCCGACGCCGATCCTGACGACCGCGACGCTCATCAGATGACGCCCTTCGTCGACGGCGTCGATGCGCCCTCAATGCGCACGGCCTGACGGAGTGCTCGGCCAAAGGCCTTGAAGCAGGCTTCGGCCTTGTGGTGGTCGTTTTCCCCCTTGACTGACAAGCGGATCGCAGCCCCGAGGCTCTGCGACAGCGAGCGGAAAACATGCTCGGTCATCTCGGTCGGATATTGGCCGATCAGCGGCGCCGAGAATGCGCCCTCGAATACAAGATAGGGTCGGCCGCCGAGATCAATAGAGATCTGCGCTTCCGCCTCATCCATCGGCAGCACGAAACCGAACCGCGCAATGCCGCGTCGCATTCCCAATGCTTGCGACAACGCTTGCCCGAAGGCGATCGCGCAATCCTCGATCGTATGATGCGCATCGACATCGAGATCGCCCTTGCAGGCGATGGTCGCGGAAATCCCTGCGTGATGCGCAATCTGCGTCAGCATGTGGTCGAAGAACCCGACGCCGGTCGCGATGTCGATCTCGCCTTCCCGGTCAAGATCGACGGTCGCGAGGATGCGCGTCTCAAACGTATTGCGTGAAACCTCGCCGCAACGCGACGGCGATGCATCGCCGAGATCGAAAGCGCTGAGCAGACGATTGTTATCGGCGGCGGAGCCGACCGGCAGTCGAAACCGCCGATCGCCAAGCGGCGTCGCGACGATGCCCGCGGCGCGCAAGATCGCCAGAAACTCCGCGATATCGCGGGGCGTCGCATCGACGGCGGGACCCTTGGCTTCCGCCGCTACGGCGAAAGCAGCCGATCCGTCAAGCGCCGTGGCGATGCGTCGACGATCTTCAGTGATCGTTCGGATCTTCCGTTTCGCAAACGGCAAGCGCACGGGATCGACGGCGTCAAGCGCCGCCTTCAGGATCACCGGCGGCAGCGCGCCGGGTTCCATCAGCGCTTCTAGCCGGTCGATGAGGGGCGGGCCTGCGATCAACGCCCCGCAGGGCGCATTACAAAGGCCATAGGCGCCTTCCAGGCTGCGGATGACGATCAGGTCTTCCTGCGCCGCCGTCTTCCCGCACAGCGACGGCAGGCCTGAAAATTCGACGTCGCTTTCGTCGACGACCCGCAAGGCGCCGGGCGTGCGCGAAATCGGCGCTGGGCCTTCGATATCGGTGAAAATCGCGCCCGGCGCGGCGCCGCCGATTTCCAGCCCATAGATCGCTGCTTGGCGACGGAATTCGGGCGTCGCCGCGCCAGCGACCGCAGAACGTCCGTCATTTCGTACAAGGCGCAACACGACTTCCCTGCCGTGCAGCGCGCCGCGCACCGGCAGCACTTGCGAGATTTCGACGCCGTAAAGATCGGCAAGTCTTTGACGCAGATCCGCAATTCCGATCATCGACGTCGCTCCGCACTCAAGGCGTGCGCCTCAAGCCCTTCAAGTCGCGCAAGGAGCGCCGTCGGGGCGGCGAGACGGCATGCGCCGGCCGCGCTCATTTTTTGCACCGAGATGCTCTTCATGAATGACGCCGTTGTGACGCCGCTGAAGACCCGCGCGCTGGCGTCAGTCGGCAGCACGTGGCTCGGCCCACATATATAATCGCCGAACGCTTCGGCGCTGGCGGCGCCGACGAAGATCGCGCCGGCGTTTTCGATCTGCTCCGCCACACTGTCGGCGCTAGCCAAGTGCAGCGCGAGATGCTCCGGCGCATAGGCGTTCGCGACTTCAATCGCTTGCGCCACATCTCGGACGACAAGAATAAGCGAATGGGCGAGCGCCGCCTCAGCCACGCGGGCGCGGGGCAATGTCAGAAGCTGGCGCCGGACGTCGTTCTCGATCCTTTCCGCGCTCTCGCGTGAAAGCGTCACCAATGCGGTTTGCGCGTCCGCATCATGCTCCGCCTGCGCCATAAGATCGGCCGCGATTATCGCCGGATCCGCCTCGTCATCGGCGACGACCATCAGTTCGCTCGGGCCCGCCGGAAGATCGATCACCGCGACGCCGCGCGCCGCCGCCTGGCGCTTCGCCTCCGCGACATAGGCGTTTCCCGGCCCGAAAATCTTGTCTGCTTTCGGGAGTAGAGCGCCGTAGGCGAGCGCCGCAATCGCCTGCGCGCCGCCGATGAGCCATAGCCCGTCGAGCCCGCACAATGCCGCGGCCGCGATCATGATCGGGTGCGCGCCGCCATCTTTCGCGGGCGGCGTCACCGCGATTCGTTCGCGGACGCCCGCCGCCTGCGCCGGCAGCGCCAGCATCAACAGGGTCGAGAACAGGGGCGCCGATCCGCCCGGCGCATAAAGACCGCAAGAGGAGATCGCACGCCAAACGCGTCGACATGACACGCCGTCGCTGTCAACGGCGACATTTTGCGGGCGCGTCGCCAGATGATAGCGGCTGATGGTCGCCGCCGCGATTTCCAGCGCGTCGAGGCTTTCGCGATCAATCTCGGCGCGCGCCGCATCGACAATTGACGGCGAAAGGTCGATACGGCGCGGCGCGGCGCCGTCGAGCTTCAGCGCCCAACGATCGACTGCTGGAGCGCCTTCGCTTTCAACCTCGTCGAAAATGCGCGCGACCGTCGCGGCGACGGAC
>JBGSSK010000143.1:0-4844 GCA_041737095.1 Parvularculaceae bacterium
GGCCGAGCGCGTCGCCCAGCTGGTCCTTGGTGAGCCAGCCGGCGAACTGCGCGTCGGGATTGCTCGCCCTGATCGCCGCTTCGGCCGGCCCCTCTCCAATGATGCGCAGCGGCGCGCGGGCTTGCCTGGCCGCGGCGGCGAGAAGATCGACGCCTTTTTCATGCTCCAGCCGGCCGACATAGACGAACTCGGCGTTGCGTTCCGCCTTGACCCGATCATTGCGCAAACGCGAGACGGGGTTGGGCGAAAGGATGATGTTCGTCCGCCGGATTCCGCCGCGCTCAAGATAGGCGACGGCGCCCTTCTGGATCGCGATGATTTTCAGGGGTGAATTATCGAAGTCGATGATCGACCGCAGCGCCGCCTGCCGGGCGACACGCCATGTTTTCTGAAGATAGCTGCGCTTGTCGCAGTCGGTCGATATGCACTGGGCGGACAAGGGGCGCAACGCGCATTGCTCCGACTTCGGATAGATCATGAAATTGCCGTTCGGGCAGGCCATGAAAAAATCATGCGCCGTAACGACGACCCGTTCGGCGACTGGTTTCAACGCCGAGAAAATCGAGGGCGAGAGGATCTGCGCCCATGCGTGGACGTGATAGATAACGTCGGGTCGGTCCTCGGCGCTGATGAGTTCGCCGAGGGCCCGTGCCGCCGCCCGGTTAAATATGCCGTTGACGAGCCCCTCGCGCCTCGAGTCGAGCAGCTTTCGGCCGCCGACCGCCGTTACGTCGAGACCCCACTCCTCAAACGCCGGGTTGACGCCGTCATCGCCGGCGAAATAACGCAGATCGCACCCGCGGGCGCTAAGCCCTTCCGCAAGATCAAGGGCCAGCTTCGTCGCCCCGCCGCGCGCAACCGAAAAATCGTTGATGAGGACGACCTTGCCAATGCGTCTCGACATATTCGTTGCAAGCCATGCTAATGCCCCGACCTGAATGGCACGATAGGGATGGGCCGGCAACGATTTGTTAACCAGTAATCCGGGCAATGCGCTCGAGATGCCGCATACCCCGAATGGTTGTCTTCGGAACGCCTCGGCCTCGACGCGATGGATCCGCCGCGCAATCCTGGCGAAACTTGCGCGGCGTTAATCCGCAAAACTGCGGCTCGTTAAGCTTTCATTTTCCATGAGAATGCTAGTCCTCTGTCACCGCAGCGCGAGCGGACAGATTCGCACGGAGTTCCAGTGAGTAGCGTTTCAGCAAATCTGCGAAAATCATTTGCCGCGGCAGTCCTGGCGGGCCTCCATGCAGGCGCCGCCGCCGCGCAATCGGCAAACGTCGATCCTCAAGGCTCCGGCCCAATCCTCGCCGCCGTCGACTGGCTGCAAGGAACCCTGCTTGGCAATGTCGCCACCGCAGCCGCAGTCATCGCCGTCGCCTTTGTCGGCTTCATGATGCTGACCGGGCGCATGAACTGGCGTTACGGCATCACGGTCATCATCGGCTGCTTCATCCTCTTCGGCGCGGGCTCGATCGTCTCCGGCATCCAGTCTGCGGCCGGCGCGGCGCGGTGACGATGGGATGCAGCACCTCCAGCGGACTCCCGTATTTCGCGCGCTGACAGAGCCGCAGACATTCGCCGGCGTTCCCTACAGTTTTTTCGTTATCAATCTCGTCGTCTCGACGGAACTCTTCCTGGTGAGCCGTTCGTTGCTATCGCTGCTGGCGCCGCTGGCGCTCCACATCATCGGCTATCTCGTCTCGCTCCGCGAACCGCGCATTTTCGATCTGTGGATCAAGCGCGTCAGCAAGTGCCCGCGCGTGCCAAATTACCGTTTTTGGCGCTGCAATAGCTATGCTCCCTGAGCAAAAGGGGGGCGAGTGGCGCAACGGGGATTTCAATCGCTGCTCAGAAAAGAGCGCCGCATCGGCGATCACCTTCCCTATATCGGGCATCTAGACGACAGGACCGTTGCATTGAAGGGCGGCATGCTGATGCAGACCCTGATGCTTGAAGGCTTCCCGTTCGAGACCGCCGAGACCGAGGATCTGAATTACCGGATGGCGGTTCGCGACACGATGCTGCGGAGCATCAACAATTCGCGGATCGCCCTCTATCACCACGTCGTGCGCCGCCGCTTGTCCGTCGATCTGGAAGCGACGTTCAGCGATCCCTTCTCGACCTGGCTCGATCGTCGCTGGCGCAACAGGATGCGCGCCAAGCGCCTCTTCGTCAACGATCTATTCCTGACGATCGTCTACAAGCCGTCGGCCGGAAAAATCGGAATGCTCGATCGCCTGTTCGACCGCGCGCGCAAGTCGAGCCGCGCTTCGCACAATGCGCTGCTCGGGCGGGAAATCCGCATTCTCGACGGCGTGCGCGAAGGTCTCGCCGCGTCGCTGCGCGCATACGGGCCGAAGACGCTTGGGCGCTACGACGGCGCCGGCGGCGTTTGCTCCGAGCCCCTCGAATTCCTGTCGCTGATCCTCAATGGCGAATTGCGGCCGACACTCGACCCCGCGGGCGACGCCTCAAATTATCTTCCCTATAAGCGGCTGTCCTTCGGCGTCGAGGCCCTCGAACAACAGGACGCCGGCGAGCGCTCATTTGGCGCGTTGCTCGCCATGAAGGAATATCCCGCCTCAACAACACCCGGCATGCTGGACAGTCTCCTTCGCCTGCCAACAGAGATGGTGATCGCGGAATCCTTCGCCTTTGTCGATCGCCAGATCGCGCAGGAACGAATCGATCTTTCGCTGCGGCGGCTAAAAGCCGCCGACGACGACACCGTCAGTTTGCGACGCGGGCTGATGGCGGCGAAGGACGACGCGGCCAGCGGCGCGGCCGCGTTTGGCGAACACCACATGTCGGTGATGATCCGCAGCGACAGTCTTGTAGACCTCGATGCGCAGGCGGCGTCGGCGCAGGCTGCAATCGCCGACATCGGCGCCGTCGCGGTCCGCGAGCAACTCAATCTTGAACCCTCATTCTGGGCGCAGTTTCCCGGCAATTTCGATTATGCGGCGCGGCGTGCGATGATTTCCTCCGGAAATTGCGCCGGCCTTTGCTCCCTGCACGGGTTTCCGATCGGATCGGCCGAGGGCAATCACTGGGGTCAAGCGATCACCGTCTTCGAGACAACGTCCGCGACGCCCTATTACTTCAATTTCCATCAAGGCGATCTCGGAAATTTCCTCGTCATCGGGCCTTCCGGTTCCGGCAAGACCGTCGTCCTCAATTTTCTGACGTCGCAGGCGCAACGATTATCGCCGCGGACGATTTTCTTCGACAAGGATCGCGGCGCGGAGATCTTCCTGCGCGCGATCGGCGGAGTATATGAAACGCTGAGGCTCGGCACGCCGACCGGCTTCAACCCGCTCCAGATCGCAGACAGCGGCGGCGCGCGGGCGTTCCTGCGGGGCTTCATCGCCCAGCTCGTTAGCGGCGGCGCGCCGCTCGGCGCGGAGGAGCTCGCCGTCATCAGCGAAGCCGTCGACGCTAATTTCGATCAGCCGGTCGAATTGCGCCGGCTGCGCTATTTTCAGGAACTCCTTGGCGGCTTCCGCCGGCCGCACGCGGATGATCTCGCGGCGCGCATCGCGCGCTGGTGCGGCGCGGGCGAACTCGCTTGGCTGTTTGACAATGCAGTCGACAAACTGTCGATCGACGCACGAATTATCGGCTTCGACATGACGGAACTACTCGATGCTCCGGAAATGCGCACCCCTGCGATGATGTATCTCTTCCGTCGCATTGAAGAACGCCTTGACGGCGCCCCGGCGCTGATCGTGATTGATGAGGGCTGGAAGGCGCTCGACGATGATGTCTTTGTCAGTCGCCTGAAGGACTGGCTTAAGACGATCCGCAAACGAAACGGCGCAGTCGGCTTTTGTACGCAATCGGCGCGCGATGCGCTCGACAGCCGGATCGCCAGCGCCATTCAGGAACAGACTGCGACGCAAATCTTCATGCCAAATCCGCGCGCGCAGCAGGAGGATTATTGCGGCGGTTTTGGGCTGACATCACATGAGCTCGACATTATTCGCTCCCTTCCGGATTCTTCCCACAGCTTTCTCATCAAGACCGGGACCGACAGCGTCGTCGCGCGTCTTGACCTTACCGGCGAGCCCGAAGCGCTCCGCATCCTTTCCGGTCGTGAGCGATCCGTGCGCGCCCTGGACGTGTTGCGCGCCAAGGTCGGCGATCACCCGTCGAAATGGCTGCCGATCCTGCTCGGCATGAAAGAGGAAGCGGGCAAGGCCGCTGAAGCGACAGCCAAACGCGTGCAGGAGGGCCGGCGATGACGGGGACTTGCGCGAACGCCAGCGACTACGCCGATATCGGCGCGTTGATGGGGACCGTGGATTGCCATACGACACAGTTCGTCGCCAACGCCTATCAGGGCCTATTCGGCGAAACAGGTTACCTCGCACCGGTTCTTGTCGGCGCCCTGACGATTTATGTGGCGCTCTATGGCTATCGCCTGATGGCGGGTCATGGCGTATCTGCTCCTGACCTCTTCAAGCGTTTCCTGGCGCTCGGCTTTGTTCTCGCATTCGCCACGAACTGGCCCGCCTACCAGACTGTCTTTGTCGGGACGATCACCGGCGGCGCCGAGGAAATCGCCCGCATGATGAGCGCTGCAACGAGCGGGCGCGCTGTCGAGACGACGTCAATCGCAGTCGCACTTGACGATGCGATTGATGAAATGACAAGCCTCGCCAATAATTGGAGCCAAAAGACGCCGCTTGGATCCGCCGGTTTCATCAGCGCGGTTGCGCAGGCGCATCGCACATGTCTGGCGCTGTCGGGCGGTCAGGACAGCCGGTTGCTTTTGGCGATGGCCGGGCCGGCCTTGCGCCATATTGATGGCAGTTTCACCCACGTCAGCAATTTCA
>JBGSSK010000155.1:0-3164 GCA_041737095.1 Parvularculaceae bacterium
GGCGTAGACGCCGCCCTCGGCCACATCGAAAGCGCGGCGGCGAACGTCTTTCTCGGCTTGTCGGCGGTCATAGGCCGATATGATGACGCGCTCGTCGCGCGCATCGAAGGCGAGGTCTTCGGCGCCGATGACCGCCGCGCCCGTGTCGGCGTCGACGATTGCGACGCGGCGGCATTGCTCAGCGGCATAAATCGCTTCGCCGTCGACCTTCTGCGCGCATCCGGAAAGCAGCGCGAGCAAAAGAGACGGTCCCAGAAGTCGTTTCACGCCAAAGCCCCCCGGCTCATGTTTTTTCGCCCGACGCCGTGATCATTCGCCCGGCCGCTTATAGCCCCACTGACGCAAGAACCGCCCGAGGCGCTTTTCCACTTTTTCCGCCGCCTCGTCCGAATAGGCGAATCTATTCTTCTCGAAGCTTTTGACCGATGCAAGATAGGCGTCGAATTTCGGCTTCGCCGCGGCGTAGCCCGGCAGGTCGAGCCGCTCGTAAAGGTCTGCGAGGGTCCCCGCGGCGTCGCGGTCGAGATCCTCATAGGCGAGATCGAGAAAGGTCGGCGCCTCAAGTCCCGCCGCATCGCGGGCGAGCGCATCCATCATCCGCTCATAGACGCTGAGGATCGTCTCGTCGATATCGACATGCTGAAAGGACTGAAGCGCGAATTCGGCGAAGAGCTTGCCGTAGAAATTCCGCATCGAGACGAAAACTTCGTAAGGGTTGCGGCGGATATGGACAAATTTCGCTGCGGGGAACATGGCGCGCAACATGGAAAGGCGGGCGGTGTAGACCGGGTTTTTGATCAACAGCGGCTTGTCGTCCTGATAATGCGACAGCTTGCGCATCAAGAGGAAGAAGCGCTGTTTCCAGCGCGCGATGTCGCGCTGCGAACAGCCTTCGAAGAAAAGGCCGCGCTCCAGAAACTCTGAAAACGCCGACGGAAAATAGATGCCGTGATAGAATGACAAATCGGTCATGTTGGCGATGGCGATTTCGTCTTCCTGCGGACTGTCGGGCGTCACCGGAATGTTGTCGATATAGCGATGCGTCGGCAGCGCCCGCTCCAGGAGCGGCTGAAACGCGCGGGCAAGGCCGAAGAGGTCCCAGGGAAGACCGGTCGCGACTGGCGGCACGAATGACCAGGCGCTGCTCTTGACCATCGTGTTGTAAAGATGCGTCGTCCCGGAGCGCCAATGACCGAGAATGAAGACCGGCGGCGGCATATCCTCCAGAGCCGGCAATCGCCTCTCCATTAGGAATTGTTCGAGCGTTGAAAACGGCGCGCGGGCCAGCGCCGCTGCAGCGATCCCTGCCGCCGCAAGCGGTTTCGACGGCGCGCCGGCCCGCCCGACGACACGCAGCAGCGTTTCGATGTCCGCGCCGCTCAAGGGATGCGCCATGCCGTATTCCTTCGCCTTCCCCCGCCCGGGTCCGCTGGCGCATCACCGATCCGACCGGGCGCTGCCGGTCGCGCCGGCTTTACCAACAAGCAGGCCATTTTGCCAGCGCCGCGCAGAAAAAAACGGCGCGGCCTACTGGAGACCGCGCCGCCTGTCAGCGATTGATCCGTATACCGCGTCGGGGCCTTGTTATTTGACAGGGCTCGCATCGGCGTCGACGCCGAAATCGACATCGAGGGAATTGTTGATGGCGATCTCGACTTCCGCGGACCGGTCAGCCGAGACTGGCTGCGCCAGCATTGCGGACTGATCCTCTGCTGTGATCGAGGTGATTTTTGATTTCAACTTCGGCGTGTTGGTGAACGACACCGATTTGGTGTTCGCTTTGCGCGCTTCGACGAATTTCTGCATGTCGCCGAGGAAGAGCGCGATCTGCAGCTTGAAATTGTCGCGGCCGACGCCGCCCGGCATGAAAATATTGCGCCCGAAAATCAGGATCTGGTTGGTCGGCTCGTAAACGACGGTCGTCACGCTCGACTGTCCGTTGAAATTGTTTAGGTCCTCGAACTCGACGCCGCCCGATGACTGGGCTGTCGAGATCATCACCTGCTTGCAGCCGGCGGGCTTGGCCGCGTCGGCGCATTCAAAGAACCCGATCAGGAATTTTGCGCCGCCCGTGGTCGTCGCGACCAGGCTCGGCGAGCCGCCAGCGCTCGACCGCAACTCGGCGGAGATGCCGAAATCCGATAACATCGCAGTGACTTCGGTCGCGCTGACGCTGTCGCCTAGGCTCACCGGCGCTTGCGCCACCGCTGGCGCGCCTGCCAAAAATCCGACGGCCGCCAATAAATTCAATGTCTTATGCATAGACCCCTCGTCCAAAACACCACGATTACGTCATCCCCCAGCGGCCGACCCTAGCACATTCGCTAGGCTCGCAAAGCGTCCATTGTGACCATTTGCAGCCTACCTTCCGCCGGAATTTGCCGTTAGGCTGTAACAATGGCGCGTCGTGCTGGGGGTGAATCGCGCGGCTTGATGCTGTCGGGGTTGCCGGGGGACTTTGGATGAGGATTTCTGAGGCCGGGATCGATCTGATCAAACGTTTCGAGGGGCTCGAACTCGAAAGCTATCAGGACATCGCAGGCGTGTGGACCATCGGCTATGGCCACACCGAAACTGCGGGCCCGAACCAGCGCATCAATGAACGCGAAGCAGAGGAATTGCTGCGGCGCGATCTCGGCCCGCGCGAACGCGCGGTCGACCAACTGGTCAGCGTGCCGCTCAACCAGAACGAGTTCGATGCGCTGGTGAGCTTCGTCTACAATGTCGGCGCCAACGCTTTCAAGAATTCAACGGCCCGCAAGCGCCTCAATCGCAAGGACCGGCTTGGCGCAGCCGACGCCCTTACCTGGTGGAACAAAGCGACGGTCAACGGCGTTCTTCGGGAAGTCCTCGGGCTGACGCGCCGCCGCGCTTCGGAGAGGGCTTTGTTCCTGACGCCGGTCAATCCGCCGCTCGTCAACAATCCTGAGAACATTTCTGAAAACAGCCGCGTCACCCCGACAGAAGAAGCGCCGCGGCGGGAAAACATCGGCGAAAGCCGCACCATTCAGGGCGCGACGGTCGCCGGCGGCGCCGGGGCCATGGCGTCGACGATCGGCCGCGACAGCGCCGAGGAACTAGACCAGATCGAAACGAATATCGAACAGGGAACGAGCCTCACCGAAACGCCGGCTGCCGAAGGCGGTCTTGGCGGCAGCGCGCCA
>JBGSSK010000163.1:0-2418 GCA_041737095.1 Parvularculaceae bacterium
GTCGCATCGCCGGCCGGAGCGCGCACCGCGACATTCGATTCTTCAACGCCGGTCCCCGCCGGTCCGATGACGGCGCTGTCGACGGCGGGCGACGGCGCCGGCGCCTTCATCGGTCTTGGCGAATGGATTTCGCTGCTGTTCTCCCAGCCCTTCGGCGTTTCGAAATCGGACACCGTCTCGATTTTCACGGTCGCACCGCCGGTCGGCGATGCGCGCCTCACCGTGCGGTTCGGCGTCTTTAACGGCGGCTCGCCGATTTTCGTCGATTCAAAAGACGTCAACGCCGGCAACACGCTGACGGTCGGCAATCTGTTCCAGCAGGGTTGTTCGGCGTTCGGCGGATGCGACTTCATCCTGATCACGACCAATCGCGCGCGCCGCGGCGCGACCGGCGCAACGGTCGATTATGTCAGCATCAACGGCGAGGTCTCGGAAGTGACGGCACCGACGCCGGAACCGGCGACATGGGCGATGATGATCATGGGCTTCGCCGCGATCGCGTGGCGGCTGAAGGCCTATCGCCGTTCTTCGCGCTCTTCGTTGAAGGGCGCGCTTGCGATGTGCAGCAGGTAGAACGACCCGGCGATGAGGAGGAGGACGGCGCCGACGCCGCCGCCATGATTGCCGAGCCAGTTCGACGCCGCGCAAACGAGCGAGATCAGCATATAGGGCGCGAGCGGCGGGTCTTCATTGCGGAAGCGATAGAAAAAGATGCCCGCTGTCGCAATGAACAGCGTCACCGACATCATGTCGTAAAGAGTTTCCATAAGCGTCCTGTCAACGCGCCAGTCTTGGCGCGCAATCGTTAACAGGACGCTAGAAATCCGCTTCGAGTTTTAGTCAACGCCGCGCGCGGCGTCCCTTATGGCGCGGAATTCGTTGTCCTCCCGCCAGTTAGGCCACTGGTCCGAGCGGGCGACGCGCGCGCCGACTTCATAAAGGATGTTCATTGACTGCGTCATGCCGGCGAGATCCCAGTCTTCGGAATATTCGTCCGTAGGCTGATGATAGCGGTTTGCCGTGTAGTCCTCGCCTGCCGCCCGGCCCGCCGCCTCGCCGCCGTCGACAAGATCAATGCCGGCGTCGGCGTAGAGCATCGGCACGCCCTTTTTGGCGAAGTTGATGTGGTCCGAGCGATAGAAATAGCCCTTTTCAGGCTCGGCGTCGGGGCGCAGATACTTGCCATTCTCCTCGGCGACGGTCTTCAAGATGTCCTGAAGCTCCGACGCGTCATAGCCTACGACGATCATGTCCTTTGTCGGCGGCACCGGCAAAACGCCGTCGATATTGATGCCGCCGACGATGTTATTCAGCGGCACCGGCGGGTTTTCCGCCATGTAGGCGGAACCCAGAAGACCCGATTCCTCCGCGGTCACCGCGGCGAAGAGCACAGAGCGGCGCGGTCTTTCACCGGCGGCGAATTTTTCAGCGATCTCGAGGATCGAGGCGACGCCGGTCGCGTTGTCGACCGCGCCATTATAGATCTTGTCTTCACCCTCGTCCGACGCATTGACGCCGAGATGGTCCCAATGCGCCATATAGAGGACGTATTCGTCAGGGGCTTCAGCGCCCTTGAGGACGCCGATGACATTGGCGTCGCTCGACCTGTTGATCGACTGCACGATCTTCGCCGACGCCTTGAGACCATTGAGCGGCACGGCGCGGAAGCCGCGCGTCTTCGCCGCAGTCATCAGCTGGTCAAGATCCTGGCCGGCCGCGGCGAGAAATTTCCGCGCGACTTCCTTTTGCACCCAGCCTTCGAGGCTCGCGCGGTCCATGCCGTCATTGTTGCGCTTCAGGTCGATCTGCGGGCCGGACCACGATCCCTCGACGACGTTCCAGCCATAGGCGGCCGGCGCGGTGTCGTGAATGATCAGCGCCGCCGCCGCGCCCTGCCGCGCCGCTTCCTCGAATTTGTAGGTCCAGCGGCCGTAATAGGTCATCGCATTGCCGGTGAAGAGCGCCGGATCCTTGGTCGCGTAGCCCGGATCATTGACGAGAATGACGACGGTCTTTCCCTTCACGTCGACGCCTTCGTAATCGTTCCACTGGTATTCCGGCGCGACTGCGCCATAGCCGACAAACACCATGTCGCTCGCCTCGACCGCGACTTCCGGCGCGACTCGCTTGGTCGCCCAGACCGCGTCGGTCTTGTAGGCGAGATCAATCATTTCGCCATTGGCGTCGATGCGGAGGAACGACGCCGCCGGATCGACCGTCGTTTCGACCATTTCCGCCGACTGGAACCACGAACCGCCGATCGGCTCGAGGCCGATGCGCTCATATTCCCCGGCGATGTAATTGCGGGTCTTTTCGCCGCCGGGCGTCGTCGGGGCGCGGCCTTCGAAGGCGTCGGACGACAGGACCTCGATGTGCCGGGCGAGGCTCGCGGCGGTGATGTCGCCTTCGAGGTCGGCC
>JBGSSK010000209.1:0-1791 GCA_041737095.1 Parvularculaceae bacterium
ATGACCGGCGCGCGCGCCGAAAGGACGCCGGTCCGGATCGCCCGGCTCTGGCCGGCGTTTGCGCCGTGGCGAAGTATGCGGAGGCGCGGCTCGCCTGTTTGCGCGCGCTGAAGCGCCTCGACGGTCGCATCCCGGCTGCAATCATCGACGGCGATGATCTCGAAATCGATCCCGTCGAGGGTCGATGAAATCTCGGCGATCAACGCGGCAGCGCCGCCCTCTTCGTCGAACATCGGCGCCACGACGCTGAGCGCCGGCGCGCCATCGCCGTAGCGGCGATCGAGCGCGTAGATCGGCGCCGCGGTCGACATCAGCGCATCCCCTGATAAAAAGCACCTTCGGTCGGTACGGTTGGTCGCAGAAAACGCCCCTGAAAGAAAGTCTTGCCGCAAGACGGCGGCGACGGGACGGATCTGGCTCGCCGGCGAAGGGACGCCATGCGCTTACTGACATCGGACCGGCGGTCGGCCGGGCTCGCGCGGGTCGCCCTTGTCGCGACGTTTGCGGTGATTGTCGCCGTCGCCGGCGTTTTCACCATGCCGCCGCTCGACCGCGATGAAGCCCGTTTCGCGCAGGCGACGACGCAAATGCTGGAATCGGGCGACTTTGTCCGCATCAGATTCCAGGCCGATGAACGCAATAAGAAACCCGTCGGCGTTCACTGGCTGCAAGCGGCGTCGGTCGCGCTTTTTTCCTCGACCGAGGCGCGCGACATCTGGGCGTACCGCCTGCCTTCGGTTCTTGGCGCGGGTCTCGCCGCCATCTTCACCTGCCTGATCGGGGCAAGGCTTTACGGCCCTCAAACCGGGGTCCTCGCTGCGCTCCTCCTCGCCAGCGCGCCGGCGGTCGCCGGCGAAGCGACCATTGCAAAAACCGACGCCATGTTGCTGGCGGCGGTGACCGCGGCGCAGGCCGGGCTGCTTTATGTTTACGCCGCGATCGAGGGCGGGCGGCGCGCGCCAGTCGGCGCGGTCGCGCTATTCTGGATCGCTGTCTGCGCCGGGCTTTACCTGAAAGGCCCGATCATCCTGATGGTTGTCGGATTGACGATCGCCGGCCTTTATTGGCGCCGGCGCCGCATCGACTGGCTGCAAGAATTGCGACCTGCCAGCGGCGCGGTTTTCGTCGCCGCGGCGATCGCGCCCTGGGCGCTCTCCATACATGACGCGACGGATGGGCGGTTTTTCGCCGAGGCGATCGGCGGCGACATGTTCGCGAAGATCAGCGACGCCAAAGAAAGCCACAGCGGGCCGCCCGGATATTATCTGGCGCTTTTGTTCGTGCTGTTCCTGCCGGCGGCCGCGCTGATCCCGCAGGCGGCGCATGACGCGATCACAAGCCGCAACACCTGGCGATCATGGTTTCTCCTCAGCTGGATCGTTCCGAGCTGGATCGTCTTTGAACTGACGGCGACGAAACTGCCGCATTACGCCTTGCCGCTTTACCCGGCGATTGCACTGTTCGCAGCGCATTCGGCGCTCGATGCGAGGGCGCAGGCGAAAATGACGCTCGGCCGGATCGGCGCCGCGCTGTTGCTCATTTTCGGTTTTGCGGCGGCGGCGGCGACCATCGCGCTGCCGATCATCTATCAGGAGGCGGCGATTTCACGCTACGCAGCGATCAGCGGCGGCGGTCTGGCGATCGCGACCTTCGCGGCGGCGCTCCTACATTGGCGGCGACACGTCATCGCCGGGACGATCCTGTCGATCGCGATGTCGGCGGGGCTCGCCTGGACGCTGCTCGCTGGCGTCCTGCCCAGCCTTGATCGCCTGGCGGTGTCGCCGCGGCTTG
>JBGSSK010000211.1:0-3295 GCA_041737095.1 Parvularculaceae bacterium
GCCATCGTCGGCTCGGCGCGGTGCTCGGCCGGAAACCCCGCCACCGCCGCGGCGTCGACATAGGGCGGGTTCGAGAGGATCAGATCGACCCGTCGCCCGCCGAGCGGCGCAAATAAATCGCCTTCATGCAGGGTGATGCGATCCGTAAGCTGATAATCGGCGATATTGCGCGCGGCGACGTCCAGCGCCGAGGCCGACAGATCGGCCGCATGAATTTCCGCCCCGGCGTAGCGAAGGGCTGCGAGGATCGAAAGGCACCCCGATCCCGTGCAGAGATCGAGCACGGAAGCGACTGTGTCGGCGGCCGGCAGCACATGCTGGTCGGTCGCGAGGATCTCGCCGATATAGGAGCGCGGCACGATCACCCGTTCGTCGACATAAAACGGCAGACCCTGGATATAGGCCTTGTTGACGAGATAGGCGGCGGGCTTGCGGGTTTTGACGCGCGCCTCGATCAGCGCGGAAACTTTCTCCCGCTCGTCTTCAGCCAGCCGTGCGTCCAGCCAGGGATTGATATCGTCGATCGGCAGCGCGAGCGCCTCGAGAATCAGGAACGCCGCCTCGTCGATGGCGTTTGACGCGCCATGCCCGAAATGCAGCTTTGCGCGGGTGAACGAAGTGACCGCGAACCGGAAATAGTCCCGTATCGTCAGCAGTCCCGAAGTCATCGCCGCCTCTTTGGTCCCTTGAAGGCGCGCTTGGCGCCTTTATTTCCTTTTGGGTCGCTGCGCTTCCGCAGGCTGGCAGGCTTGCCGCCCCGTTTGCCGCTCGCCTTGAAATCCGGATCGTCGACCGGATCGGAAATCATTTCGAAGGTGAGCCCGCCGCGCAACGGCGCTGCTTCCGTCAACCGGATCTGGACAGCCTGCCCGAGGCGGTAGACGCCGCCTGTCTGCGCGCCCACAAGGGCGTGCTTCTCCTCAATGAAATTGAAGCGTTCGGACCCGAGAACGCGCGCCGGCACAAAGCCGTCAGCGCCGGTCTCTTCCAGCATCACGAACAGGCCGAACCGCGTGACGCCGCGAATGCGGCCGGAGAATTCCTCTCCGATCCGGTCTTCGAGATAGCCGGCGAGATAGCGGTCATTTGCCTCGCGTTCGATCGCGATCGCGCGCCGCTCAAGATCCGAAATCGCTTCGGCGATTTTCGGCAGGCGCTTGCCCTCATCTTCTGTCTGCCCGCCCTCGCCAAGCCCGCACGCTGCGACCAGCGCGCGATGGATCGTCAAATCGGCATAGCGGCGGATCGGCGAGGTGAAGTGCGAATAGCGCGCGAGATTGAGCCCGAAGTGCCCGAGATTGTCCGTCGCATAAACCGCCTGCCGCTGCGACCTCAGGACGACGTCGGAGATCATTTCCTGTTGCCCGCGTTCACTGGCGATTTTCAGGATCTGGTTGAATTGCGACGGCCTGACCGCGCCCTTTGCGAGGCTGTAATCGAGATCTGCAAGGTAATTGCGCACGGTCTCAAGTTTTTCCGGGTCCGGCGTGTCGTGCACGCGGTAGATCTGCGGCGTGCGCTTCTGCTCCAGCATTTCGGCTGCCGCGACATTCGCCATGATCATGAATTCCTCGATCAGGCGGTGCGCGTCGACGCGCTCGCGGCGAATGATGCGCGCAACGGTCCCGTCCTCATTGAGAATGATCTTGCGTTCAGGAAGGTCCAGATCGAGCGGCGCGCGATGCGAACGCTCCTTCCACCGGAGCTGGAACGCCTTGTAAAGATGATGCACAGTCGCGGCGATCACGCCGGTTTTCGACGGGTCGCCGATCAGCGACTGCGCTTCGGCGTAAGAGAGTTTCGCGGCCGACCGCATCATCGCGCGCATGAAGCGGTGTCTGCGCTTGCGTCCCTCGGCATCAAGGATCATCTCGACCGCGATGCAGGGACGATCGACATGCTCCTTCAAGGAGCACAGATCATTCGACAACCTTTCGGGCAGCATCGGTACGACGCGGTCCGGAAGGTAAATCGAATTGCCGCGCCGCAGCGCCTCGCGGTCTAGCCGCGATTGCGGCCGCACAAACCAGCTGACATCGGCGATCGCAACAATAACCCTATAGCCGCCCTGATTGTCCGGATGATCGTCAGGCGCCGCGAAGACCGCGTCGTCGTGATCCTTGGCGTCTTCGGGATCGATGGTGATCAGCGGCGTGTCGCGAAGGTCGACGCGGCCGCCAAGTCCCGGCGCCTCGGCTGCTTCCGCCTCAGCAATCACGTCGACGGGAAGATCGACCGGCGCATCATGGCCGGCGAGGGCGATCAGCGAAAAAGCATTGCGATCGTCGACATGACCCGCGATGTCGCGAACGCGGCCGCGCCGGGCCTCGCGCTGCGCTGACGCTTCGACCCACACAAGATCGCCGTCCTTGGCGTCGCGCGTGTCGCGGCGATCAATCGTGAAGACCGTGCGCGCGCGCCTTTCAACCGGCTCGGCGACGCCGCCGTCCTTCTTCTTGCGGAAGACCGCGAGAAACCGGTGCGCGCCGCGGCCGAGCGGCTTCAGGATTTTCGCGTCATAGCCGTCATCGCCGGCGGGTTTCAGCCGCGTGAGGAAACGGTCGCCGACGCCAGGCGCGGGCTTGGTCTTCTGCGCTTCGCCGCGCGCGATGCGGATCATCGGCGGTTCGGTCTCGCCCTCCCAGGACGCCGGCAGGCAGACGAGCCCGCCATCGTCGTCGACCGACATGACGTCAATCGCGACAACCTCCGGAAGTTCGCCGGCGATCCGCAGTTTTTTGGGGCCGCGCCGCGCGAGGCCGCCGGAGGCTTCCATTTCCTTCAGCATGGTCCGCAGGCGCTGGCGGTCATCGCCCTTGACGTTGAAGGCGCGCGCGATCTCGCGCCGGGAAATCTCGCCGGGCTGCTCGCGCAGGAATTTGGCGATCTGGTCTTTGGTCGGGAGCCCTTGCGGGCGCTTGGCGGCGGACAATGGGCGCTTTCAGCTTGCGGCGGGTCCGTCTAGCATGATTGGCGCGAAACCCTAATCGCCGGCCGTCAAGGGGTCGCGCGGACGCCCGTCAACCAATATCTCGTAATGCAGGTGGATCGCCGTCGCATTGCCGCTCTTGCCGGTGCGCGCGATGAGGTCGCCAGCGCGCACATTCGCTCCGGCGCTGATCGAGCCGGCGACCGAGGAAAGATGCGCATAGCGCGTGGCGACGCCGTCGCCGTGGCTGATCTCGATCGCAAGCCCGTAGCCGCGCTGCTCCCTGACCCAGGCGATGCGCCCGTCGCCGCCGGCGAACACCGGCCGCGGCGACGCAGTGTAAAGGTCGACGCCGTCATGGAGATC
>JBGSSK010000229.1:0-2027 GCA_041737095.1 Parvularculaceae bacterium
TTGTGAACGCGACAACGATGCTCGAATCAATCGAAAGCAGAGTCGCCGAGGCCGAAGGGCTTCTGGGCATCCTTTCCAATCGACGCCGTCTCCTCATCCTGTGCCATCTGATGGTTTATGGCGAACTCTCCGTCGGTGAGCTGGTCAAACGGCTTGATCTTGCACAATCGGCCTTGTCGCAGCATCTGGCGCTGATGCGCGCCGCGGGGATTGTCGATACCCGGCGCGAAGGCACGACGATCTATTATTCGCTGACCGACGAGCGCACCCGGGCGATGATCGGTGCGATCAAGGATATCCTGTGCCCCGCCGAGGAAGCCGCGCCGGCCGGCCGGACCTACACGATGGTTTCGCTCTAGTCCTGTGTCTCGTGATCCTGCGCCTCTTGGACCTGCGCAGCGACAGATACCCACTTTAAATCCATCCACTTGATTTTACCCTACTTGCAACGCTGCCACTGAGCGGGCAAACGGGTTTCAAGGGGCAATCGGGTCTGATGTCGTCGTCGATCAAAACCGGTCATCACAGGAAGCAGGGTGCGCCTCGCGCCTGGCAACGCATGCTTTCCGGCCGCCGGCTCGATCTCCTTGACCCCTCGCCGGTCGATATCGAAATCGAGGATATCGCGCATGGGCTCGCTCGCGTCGCGCGCTGGAACGGCCAGACGATCGGGCCCTTGCCGTTCACCGTCGCCCAGCACTCCTTGCTTGTCGAAGAATTCTGCGCCGCCATGCGGCCGGACTGGCCGGTCAAATGGCGGCTCGCCGCGCTTCTGCATGACGGGCCGGAATTCGTCATCGGCGACATGATCAGTCCATTCAAATCGGCGCTCGGCGAGACCTACAAGGCGATCGAGCGGCGGCTGCAGCGCGCCATTCACCTGCGCTTCGGTCTGCCGGCCGACCTTCCAGCGGCGGTCGAAAAGGCGATCAAGCGCGCCGACCGGGCGAGCGCCTTTTTCGAGGCGACGCAGCTGGCGGGCTTCAGCCTCGAAGAGGCGAACCCGCTTTTCGGCGCGCCGGTCGGGGCGCCGCCGACCCGCATCGAGGTCGAGCCGACCGACCTTGTCCAGGCGCGCTACCTTGATCGCTTCAGCGCGCTGATGGCGACTTTGCCCTAGACCGCAGGTCGGTAAACTTATTGCGACCTCAAGCCGGTGTGACCTCAATGTTCTTTCATTGGCAAGGAACAGCGGCCTATATCGACGGGATGTTGATTGTGTCGTCATTGGCCGGCGCCCCTGAAGCATATAAGCAGCGAAAGCCGACGCGCGTGATCTCGCTCCTTTCGGAGGAGGAAACCGCGCCTGACTTTCCGGGCCTCGACCCATCCGCTCACCTTCTCCTTTATGTCGAACAGGAAAGCTGCGCGGCGTCGATCAGCAGGGCGGCGCGGGCGCGCTCGACGGAGATCATCGAATTCGTGCGGCGCTGGGACGGAAAAGGCGATATTCTCGTCCATTGCAATCGCGGCGTTTCGCGATCGACGGCGGCCGCCTTCATCATCATGTGCATCATGGAGCCCCTGACGGCGGAAGCCGTGCTGATGCAGCGGCTGCGCCGGGCGGCGCCGCATGCCGACCCCTGCCCGCTGCTGGTGAACTACGCCGACGAAATTCTCGGCCGCGACGGGCGGATGACGGACGCGCTCGACGACCTTTGCCCGCCTTGCGCGGCGATTTCCGCGCCGCTGGCGATCCTGCCGCTCGCCGCCTGATTTTTCGCGTCGAGACCGCTATAGAGCGGCGGTGTCCCGCGATTTCGCCCCTTCGCCGATTGCCATCCTGCTGACCGCCGTTCTGGCGGTGGTCGATCAGGAACAGCCGAAATCCCTGTGCGTGAAACGCAAGGACGGGCTCGGTCTTCCCTATGGCCCGTTCGATCCCGAGCGACACCGCACTTTCGAGCTTGGGCTTCGAAGCTGGGTCAATGAGCAGACGAAGGTGTCGCTCGGCTATGTCGAGCAGCTTTACACTTTCGGCGACAAGGGACGCGAGGCGCCGGCCGCCGCTCTCGCCGGCGGCGACG
>JBGSSK010000242.1:0-2547 GCA_041737095.1 Parvularculaceae bacterium
GCCGGCAAGGGCGCGGCGATCGGCGCGGCCGCAGGCGCTGTGATCGGCGGCGGCATCGGCGTTTATCAGGACCAGCAGCAGGCGAAATTGCGCGAGCGGCTCGTCAACGCCGGCGTCCAGGTCCAGCGGGACGGCGACAACATTCGCCTGATCATGCCGTCGGACATCACCTTCGACACCGCCAAGTCGGACATCCAGGCGGGCTTCTACCCGGCCCTCAACGCGGTCGCGGAAGTCCTCAAGGAATACAAGAAAACGACGATTTCAGTCGCCGGCCACGCCGACGCCCGCGGTTCGGACAGCTACAATATGGACCTCTCGCAGCGCCGTGCGCTGTCAGTCTCAAATTACCTCGCCTCGCAGGGCGTCAACCCGGCGCGCCTCAGCTCTATCGGCTATGGCGAGAGCCGTCCGATTGCGGACAATTCGACGGCGGCCGGCCAGTCGGCCAATCGCAGGGTCGAAATCACCATCGATCCCGTCGAAAGCGAATTCCAGGGCTGATCGCGCGATCGCCTCCGATAGGCAAGTGAATCGCCGCCCGGCCCTTGGCCGGGCGGTTTTTTATTGCTCCGTTCACGTCCCGTTAATCTCCGGATTAAGCCATGCGAAACGGCTTTGTCCTAAGCTTAGATCACAGTGATGGAAAAGGACCGGGCCGTGAACCCACGTCAGCGCAGTTCGCGATATGGATTCGGCGTCCATTTTGTCGCCGGCGGAACCAGTGTCATCCTGTTGCTCGCCGCTTTCATGCAGGGCGTGCCGCCGTATATCGAATACGCACTTGGCGCCTCGCTGCTCGTCGTGCTCATCTTGCACACCCGCATGGGTTTCGCCTTTGGTCGCCTCCAGTCGGAAGTTGAAATCATGCGGCGTCTTGCGTCCCGGACGCAAACGCCCGCGGTCGCCGAAACGCGGGAGCTGACTGACCTGCCGCGCAGCGCCATGGGCGATTCAGATTTCCTTGTTTTAAAGCGCGTGCGCGACGCTATCGAAGGCGGACGCATCGATCTCTACCTGCAGCCGATCGTCAGCCTGCCGCAAAGAAAACCTCGCTTCTATGAAGCGTTTTCGCGGCTTCGCGACGCGGATGGCAAGGTCCTGCGCCCGATCGACTATCTCGACGCCGCCGAACGCGCCAACAAGATCGGCGTCATCGACAATCTGATCTTGATGCGCTGCATTCAGGCGCTGCGGGAAGAACGGAAGCGGTCGCCGCGGCTCGCCGTGTTCTGCAATCTCTCTCCGGCGACCATATACGACACGGAATTTTTCAATCAGCTGACAGACTACCTGGAAACGAACAGCGATCTCGCCACCAACCTGATTTTTGAATTCACCTATCCGGCGATCCAGACGATGCACCCGCGGGTCCTCGAAAACCTCGATGCGATTGCGGAAAAGGGCTTCGAGTTCTCGATTGACCATGTGCACTCGATCGACCTTGACTGGGAAAATCTGAGGGCGCGCAATTTCTGTTTCGCCAAAGCGCCCGCCAGCCTTCTCCTCGCTGCATATCGCGGCGATGAGGCGTCGGCGGCAAGGCTGCGCGGCTTCCGCAAGCGGCTTGCCGATTCGGGCGTTGATCTCATCGTCGAAAAGATTGAGTTCGAAAATCACATGCCCGAGATATTGAGCCTCGGCATCGATTACGGGCAGGGCAATCTCTTCGGCCCCGCTCGCCGCGCTGATTTCTATCTTGGCGCCGCGGCGCCGGTCGAAGATCAGGCGGCGGCCTGACCTTCGCGCAAATCCGCTTGACCGGCGCGGCGAGGCCGAACTAGGCCTTTGCGCATGACGACGCCCCGGCCTGTCCGAAACCTTGCGGCCATCGCGGACCGATATGACGCGCTGTTGTGCGACGCCTGGGGCGTCATCCATAACGGCGTCGCGCTTTTTCCCGGCGTTGAAGAGGCGCTCTTGAAATTTCGAAAGGCGCGCGGACCTGTCATCATCCTGACGAATGCGCCGCGGCCGAGCGCGATCATTCCGCCGCAGCTCGATCGCATCGGCCTGTCCCGCGACGCATATGATTCAGTCGTCACGTCCGGCGACGCGACGCGCGCCGCGATCGCCGCTTTCCGGCCGGCGAAGGCCTATCGGCTGGGACCGGACAAGGATGATGCGCTTTATGACGGGCTCGGCGCCGGTTTCGCCGCGATCGAAGATGCGGAATTTATGGTCTGCACCGGGCTCGTCGATGACACCCATGAGACGCCGGAAGACTACCGGGATTTTCTCGCGAGCGCCGCGGCGCGAGCGTTGCCGATGATTTGCGCCAATCCCGACATCGTCGTGCGATGGGGCGATCGCCTGATCTATTGCGCCGGCGCACTCGCGCGCCTTTACGAGGAATTGGGCGGCGCCGTGATCTATGGCGGCAAGCCCTATCCGCCGATTTATCAGCTTGCCTATGAGAAGCTGGCGGCATTGTCGCCGTCTGCGGTCGATCGCCGCCGCATCCTGGTGATCGGCGACGGTGTCGGCACCGACATCGCGGGCGCCAATCAGCAGCGGCTCGATGCGCTCTACGTCGCCGGCGCCGGC
>JBGSSK010000259.1:0-3371 GCA_041737095.1 Parvularculaceae bacterium
GGGCGCAGGCGCCCAGCGCCTCGCCCTTCCATCCCGAGATGACGCCGCCGGCGCCTTCGACGACGGCGACGAGCGCGCAATAATCATGATGCTTGAGGCTTGATTCAACGACGAGATCGAGCTCGCCGAGCGCGAGGAGGCCGTAAGCGTAGGCGTCGAGGCTGAAGCGCGCGACCTTCGCCTCGCCGGCGATCGCGGCGAACGCCGCCGCTTCGTCTTCAGAGAAATAGGCTTCGCGGCGCGGGTCGGTCGTCGACAGTCGCGCGTCCTTCAGATCGACGACGCCGCTCGTCCGGCAAGGGCGTTCGTCGCCGCCGCGCGTATAGACAGTAGCGCCGGCGCGCCCGATCCAGCGTTCGTCCGTGAACGGCTGATCTATAATGCCAAGCGCCGGCGCGCGCCTGTGCTCAAACCCGATCAGCGTCGCCCAGGTCGAGACGCCGCAGATGAAGGCGCGCGTGCCGTCGACGGGATCGAGAACCCAACGATAATCGGCCTCGGCGCGTTCCGTCCCGTACTCCTCGCCGATGACGCCATGCTCCGGGTAATGCGCCTTGATGATGTCGCGCAGCACGCGCTCGGCCTCGCGGTCGGCGTCGGTCACGGGATCGAATTGCGCGCCCGCCTTGTCGACAATCGCAGCGCCGGCGCGAAACCGCGGCAAGGTCTCGGCGCGGGCGGCGTCGGCGAGGCGCCGGGCGAACGCCTCATAATCGTCAAGGGAAAAAGAATCGGCGCTCATGGTCTGGGACCATGGCGCCGACAGGGGGGCTATTCAATCGCTGGAGGCCTTTAAGATCAGTCGTTGCCCGACATCGCCTTGGCCAGATCGAGCAGGCGGCGGCGCGGTTCGTCGTTCATCGTGTAGAAGGCGCGAACCAGCGCAATCGTATCTTTGTTCTGGAATACGTCGACCGGCGCCGTGACCATATGATCGCCGTTGGCTTCCTTGCCATAGGCGACCGTGTCGTCGACGCCCTCGAAGAAATAGGCGACCGGCACCTGCAGCGCTTTCGACAGCGTCCAGAGGCGCGAGGCGGAAATGCGATTGGCGCCGCTTTCGTATTTCTGGATCTGCTGGAAACGGATGCGGACCGCGTCGGCGAGTTTTTGCTGCGTCATGCCGAGAAGCCGGCGGCGCTGGCGCACGCGGTTGCCCACATGCAGGTCGATTGGATGAGCCATCGGCTTTTACTCCCTGATACTCGGCGCAGGGCGAGGCCCCTGCGCGCCAGATGCGGGAACAAAACGCAAGCTCCATGCCGAAGAAGGGAATGCGGCGGCAGTCGCGATATTGCGGGGCCGGGCGGGAAAGCGCCGGACTCACGGCGCTCTTTTTCCCAAACGCAGTTCACGAGAACGGGCGGCGGCGGTTCCAAAACGGAACAGGGATCAGTCGATCATCTTCGCCGATCGGAGCCAGAAATCCTCGTCGAAGCCCGGCATTTCGAGATTGGTGATGAACTGGCGCGACGCCGCGTCCCAGGAGAAATTCTCGGCCCATCGCCGGCACGCTGCCGGATCACGCTTATCGTAAGCGTCAAGGCAGGCCCGCCGCAGATCCTCGTTCATCGCGCCGCAGCCTTCGGGCGCGCCGTCGAGGATTTCAAGCGGCCCCCTGACCGGATAGGCGGCGACCGGGACGCCGCAGGCGAGCGCCTCGACATTGACGAGGCCGAAAGTGTCGGTGCGCGAGGGAAAGACGAAAACGTCCGACCCCTGATAATACTGCGTCAGGTCGGCGCCGAATTTCGGCCCGACAAAGACCGCGTCCTTGAAACGGTCTTCAAGCTCGGCCCTTTGGGGGCCGTCGCCGACGATCAGCTTGGTCCCTTGCAGGTCGAGCTTCAGGAAATCCTCGATGCTTTTCTCAACCGCGATCCGCCCGACATAAAGAAAGATCGGGCGCGGCAAATGATCGAGAAAGCTGCGGTCGCCCGGCGCGAACTGCTTCAGATCGACGCCGCGCGCCCACAGTTTCATGTCGACGAAGCCGCGTTCCTTCAATTCGTCCATCAGGCCGGGCGTCGCGACCATCATCGTCTCGCCGTCCTTATGAAAGTCCTTGAGGATCGCGTAGCCCCATGAAATCGGCACCGCCCAGCGCTCATTGGCGTATTCGGGAAACCGTGTGTGGAAGCTTGTGGTGAACGGGTAATCGCGCCGTTTGCAGAATCGGCGGACTGCCCGGCCGATAGGTCCTTCCGTCGCGATATGGATGGCGTCCGGCTTGAATTCATTGATGATTTTCGCGACCCGCCGATTCGGCAACAGCGACAGCCGGATCTCCGGATAGGACGGCAACGGCACCGAGCGAAACTCGTTCGGCGTAATGTAGCGGATTTCATTGCCAAAACCGGTCAGGATGTCGCCCAGGGTTTCAAGCGTCCGAACAACGCCGTTAAGCTGAGGCTTCCAGGCGTCCGTGGCGATCACGATTTTCAGGCCCGATCGCGGATCGGGCATGGTGAATCGCTGCTTTGGGCGCGTCAGACGGCCGACGCCGGACTTCAGCCGCTTGAACGTTCCCGGGCGCGCAGGATCATGAATGATTTCGCCGGCGCCGGAAGCATCGTCTGATTTCAAGGCCTTGATCCTCATTCACCCGAGACGGAAGGCGTAAACGGCCGGCCCGGCGACGGCAAGCGGCCTCAAAACCGCTTTAATTTCATATTGCGTTGCAAAAACTTTATTGCGCTGCAGCAGATTCCATGTAACCTTTCCATGGCGACGCTTTGCGGCGTTGCTGCCCTTACGGGCGTTTCCTCCCAATAAACTTGGCCGCGGGTTAATCCCCGCGGCCCCTTTCCTTCGCGCTTGCAATAATTCTGTTGGGCGTCCGCTATTCCGCAGCCAGCGCCGGGCGGAGCGCGGCGGGCGAAATTCTCGACAATTCGGAGATCAACGCGCGGAGATTGCGGCGCAGCGCCTCAAACCCATCCGTTCGCGCGATCCGCTGCTCGTCGAGATAGAGGCCGCGATTGATCTCGATCTGCAGGACATGGACGCCTTCCGACGGCCGCCCGTAGGCCGCCGCGACATAGCCGCCGGCATAGGGCGCATTGCGCGAAACGAGATAGCCGCATTCGCCGAGGATCCGTTCGACGAGGGCCGGCGCCGCGGCGGCGCATGAGGCGCCGAAACGATCCCCGAGTACAAAGTCGATCGGCCGGTCGCCATCGCGGAACGGCGCGCCGCCGGCGGACGGCATCGAGTGACAATCGATGACGACCGCGCAGCCGAAACGCGCTCGGGCGGCCGCGATCAGGCTGCCGAGCGCCGCGTGATAGGGGTCGTAACAGGCCGCGAGCCGCCGGCGCGCCTCAAAGAATTTCAGTTTGCGGTCGTAGATGTCCTGGCCGTCGGCGACG
>JBGSSK010000272.1:0-41989 GCA_041737095.1 Parvularculaceae bacterium
GCAGCCTGCGCCGCGCGCCGCCGCATCGCCGCCTCCGCAGAAAAAATCCGCAGGCGGATTGATTTTCGTCGGGATCGCTATTGCGCTGGTCGCGGTCGGCGCCGCAGCTTTCATGCTGACTCGCGGCGGCGACAAAAACGCAGCAGTCGCCGCACCGGCGTCGGTTGCAGCGCC
Source organism: Parvularculaceae bacterium (assembly GCA_041737095.1). Classification (GTDB taxonomy): domain Bacteria; phylum Pseudomonadota; class Alphaproteobacteria; order Caulobacterales; family Parvularculaceae; genus Amphiplicatus. Next base: position 175 of record JBGSSK010000272.1, read on the forward strand.
TGCCATCGAGGCGGCGCCGGCCGAGACGACGCTTGCCGAGGCGTCGCCGTCGGAGACGAGCGAGGAGTTCGTCGACGTCTTCGCCGAAGAGGATGCGGGTCCGGCCGATGACAGCATCGACGCGATCGACATCGCCGGCGATCCGGCCTCGGCGCTGGTTGAGGAACCGGTGGCTGAGCCGGCGGTTGAACCGGTCGTCGACGCGACCCCGGCGGCTGCGCCGGTCAGGGCGAAACAGGCGGTTCCTGGAAAATCCTTCCGCGACTGCGAAAGCTGTCCGCTGATGGCGCCGCTGCCCGGCGGCGCCTTCATGATGGGATCGCCGTCGTCGGAGCCCGGGCGCAACGCCTATGAGGGGCCGCAGCGCGAGGTGACGATCAAACCTTTCGCCATCAGCGTCTATGAAATCACCAATGCCGAGTGGAACGCCTGCGCCAGCGAGGGACCATGCCAGTCGAAGCCCTCCGGCGCCGATGACGCTCTGCCGGCGCTTAGCGTTTCCTGGCGCGATGCGACCGATTATGCGTCCTGGCTGTCGAAAAAGACAGGCCGCAAATACCGCCTGCCGACCGAGGCGGAGTGGGAATATGCGGCGCGGGGCGGCGTCGCCGACGCCTATTGGTGGGGCGCGTCCTTCGACCGGTCGCGTGTCGCAACCAGCGCGCCGAGCGCGGTCGGCTCATTCGCCGCGAACGCCTTTGGGCTCTATGACGTTCTTGGCAACGCGCGCGAATGGGTCGCCGATTGCTATGTCAACAATTTCGTCAACGCCCCGCTCGACGGCTCGGCCGTCACCGACGGCGATTGCGCCAAGCGGGTCATACGCGGCGGCGCGTGGTCAAGCGCGCCCGTCGATATGCGGCTCGCCAATCGCAGCCGCATCGACCTTGGCGTCCGGGCGAAATATATGGGCGTGCGTCTTGCGGCGGAAATCAAGAAATAGGGCTGCCGCTTTGACTTGCACGGGCGCCCGCAGCCTGTAATCTCGCGACCGATTTTGACCCCGGCGCTGACGCGCCCGAACAGGAGAAGACCGATGGCCGTTGACGGTAAGTGGAATCTGAAAATCAAGACCCCGATGGGCGAGCAGTCCGGCGTCCTTGAGCTGAAGGCGGACGGCGCGGCGCTGACGGGCAGCATGACCGGCAATATGGGCGCTGTGACGATCGAGAACGGCTCGGTCGCCGGCGAGGCCGTCAAATGGTCGGCGAAAGTGACCTCGCCGATGCCGATCACGCTTGAATTCGACGGCAAGGTCGAGGGCGACGCGCTGAACGGCAATGTGAAGCTCGGCGCGTTCGGCACGTCGACTTTCTCCGGCGCGCGCGCCTGAGCGGCCTGATCATCTGGTTCGTCGCCGCAGCACGGGCTTGCGGCGACGATCCGGCCGCGCGCTGATCGACATGCAGTTCCGCGCAACCATTCAACGAGTGCATCGCTGGCTCGGACTTATTCTCGCGGCGCAGGTTCTCTTGTGGTTTGCGAGCGGCGTCGTCATGAGCATCCTGCCGATCAAGCTGGTGCGCGGCGAGACCGCGGCGGCCATCGACGCGCCGATCGAATTGCGTGTGCATCATTATTTTCCGCCGGCCGGCGTTCTCGCCGAAGTCGACGGCGCGCAGTCGCTGACGCTGAGAAACTGGCTCGGCCGCGAGGTCTATATCGTATCGGCCGCCGCGGGCGAGGCGATGTTCGACGCCGACACCGGCGAGCGCCTGTCGCCCTTGTCGGAGCGGGATGCAAGGCGCGTCGCATCGGCTGATTTCACTGGCGAAGGGGAGATCGAGACGATCGCCTTCATCGCCGATCCGCCGCAGGAATTCGGGAGGCCGGGCCCGGTCTGGCGCGCGACCTTCACCGACAAGGATGAAACGCGCCTCTATATATCACCCGACAACGGCAAGGTGCTGGCGCGGCGCAACCGCGTCTGGCGCTTTTATGATTTCTTCTGGATGCTTCACATCATGGACTACAAAGAGCGCGAGAACTTCAACAACCCGCTGGTGCGCGCCTTTGCGATCACGGGATTGCTGTTCGCGCTTTCCGGCCTGACGCTGGTCGCAACGCGGGTGACCGGCGGTCGCTATGCGGAGGATGCGCGGCGGCTGGCGGGTCGCGGCGAGCAGTAACGTCATCCGGGACGCGCCGCAACGCTGGAGCGATGCGGCGCCGATCCGGGATGACGAAGAATCATTTCGCGTAAGTCGCGACAGGTCAGTTGAATTGAGCGCGCGCCTTGTCGACCGCGGCGCTGAAATCGGTGATCGCCTTTTCAACGCCCGACTTGACCTCGTCGCCGGCGCTCTTTGCGGAATTTCCGAATTCGGTGAGTTTGGCCCGCGCATCGGCCTCTTTCTGGCGAATGGCGGCCATCTGGTCGCGAAGCTTGGCTTGCGCGTCCGCGCCGGCCTGCTGGGCCTTCGCCTGCAGCTTTTCGGCCTCGGCGTCCCATTCCCTGATCTTGCCGTCAAGCTTAGCCTTGTAGGTCTCGATGTTTTGAACAGCGTGCATCTTGCACCTCCTGAAATTTGGGGTTTTCCATCAGCGCAGCGAAATAAAACCGCCGCACAACGACTACGACGCCTAGATGGGGATGAATTCCGAAATTTCAAGAGGTGAAGGCGAATCAGCGTCGATCATTGGAAAAAGACGGGGTTCGTTATTAATCCGTAGACGGAGCGCACATTCTATCGATGTTTCACGATTCGTCTTTTCGCAACCACCGTCATCCCGGACGCGCCGCAGCGTGAAACACTGCGACGCAGATCCGGGATCCCAAGCGGCCCTTGCCGTGACCTCTCGCCAGATCCTGGACCAGCAGCGCGTCATCGCATGCCGCGCCGCATCCGGGATCACGGGGAGGCGGCGGCCGTGAAAATATTTTTCAAATCCCCGTCACAAACGCACCCCCACGCTCGTCTATGCGCCACGACACGATGGCTCTTTGACAAGTGAACAATGGCGGCGACGCGGGCGCTTTTTCAGGCGCTGGCGATCGTCCGAAAAAAAGAGGCGCCCTTTTGCGACGGCCGAAAGGGCGCCTTTTGCGGCTGCACCCCGCGGAACCGGCCGGAAAAAGGACAAGCGCCGATTTGAGAAAGGGCGCCTAATTTCGTCAAACCCTGCGCGCCGCAACGCGAAGCGGCGCTACGCGGATCCGGCGTTGCGGATTCGAAGAGCCCGACGGCGTCGAAACCGATCTCGCCGCTCAAGCCACCTTCTTCCCTCTGATCCCCTTCGCCTTCTCCAGAATCGGTTTCAAAAACTGCCCCGTATAGCTCGCCTTGACCTTGGCGACGTCTTCCGGCGTTCCCGCCGCGACGACTTCGCCGCCGCCGTCGCCGCCTTCGGGGCCGAGGTCGATGATCCAGTCGGCCTGTTTGATGACGTCGAGATTGTGCTCGATGATGACGACGGTGTTGCCGCTGTCGGCGAGCTCCTGGATGACTTCCATCAGCTTGCGGACGTCTTCGAAATGAAGGCCGGTGGTCGGCTCGTCCAATATGTAAAGAGTGCGGCCAGTCGCGCGTTTGGAGAGTTCCTTGGCGAGTTTGACGCGCTGCGCTTCGCCGCCGGACAGGGTCGTCGCCTGCTGGCCGATATGGACATAGGAGAGGCCGACGCGGTTCAAGGTCGCGAGCTTTTCGCGGATCGACGGCACCGCCTTGAAGAATTCCGCGCCTTCCTCGACCGTCATGTCGAGGACATCGGCGATCGACTTGTCCTTGAATTTCACTTCCAGCGTTTCGCGGTTGTAGCGTTTGCCCTTGCAGACGTCGCAGGTGACGTAGACATCGGGGAGGAAGTGCATCTCGATCTTGATGACGCCGTCGCCCTGGCAGGCTTCACAGCGCCCACCCTTGACGTTGAACGAGAACCGCCCCGGCTGGTAGCCGCGCGCCTTCGATTCAGGAAGCCCCGCGAACCAGTCTCGGATCGGCGTGAAGGCGCCGGTATAGGTCGCGGGGTTCGAGCGCGGCGTCCTTCCGATCGGCGACTGGTCGATGTCGATGACCTTGTCGAATTCCTCGAGCCCGTCGATCCGGTCGTGCCGTCCGGGCGCGTCCTTCGCGTTGTAGAGCTTGCGCGATGCCGCCTTGTATAGCGTCTCGATGACGAGGGTCGACTTGCCGCCGCCGGAAACGCCGGTGACGCAAGTGAGGAGGCCGACCGGGATTTCCGCAGTCACATTTTTCAGATTGTTCTCGGCGGCGCCGACGACCTTGATCAGCTTCTTCTTGTTGAAAGGCCGACGCGCGGCGGGGACCGGCACTTCGCGCCGGCCGGCGAGATAATCGCCGGTCAGCGACGCCTTTGCCCTCATGATGTCGCCGATCGCGCCTTCGGCGATGATTTCGCCGCCGTGAATGCCGGCGCCGGGACCGATATCGACAATATGGTCAGCCGTGCGGATCGCGTCCTCGTCATGTTCGACGACGAGGACGGAATTGCCGAGATCGCGCAGCCGGCGCAGCGTTTCGAGGAGGCGCGCATTGTCGCGCTGATGGAGGCCGATTGAGGGTTCGTCGAGAACGTAGAGAACGCCGGTGAGGCCCGAGCCGATCTGCGAGGCGAGGCGGATGCGCTGGCTCTCGCCGCCGGACAGCGTTCCCGAAGCGCGCGACAGCGTCAGATAGTCGAGGCCGACATTGTTGAGGAAATGCAGCCGTTCGCGGATCTCCTTGAGGACCCGCGCCGCGATTTCCATTTCCTTCCGCGACAGCACTTTTTCGAGCGCGGTGAACCACCGGCCGGCGGCGCGGATCGACAGCTCCGTCGCCTCGGAAATATTCTTGTCGGCGATTTTCACCGCGAGCGATTCCGGCTTTAGCCGCAGGCCGTCGCAGGCCTCGCAGCGAGTCACCGCCTGGAAGCGGGACAGTTCCTCCCGCACCCAGCTCGAATCCGTTTCGCGAAACCGCCGCTCGAGGTTGGGGATGACGCCTTCGAAGGGCTTGACCGTTTCAAACTTGCGGGCGCCGTCCTGATAGATGAAGGAGACTTCTTCATCGGCCGTGCCGTAAAGGATGATGTCGCGCTGGCGGGCGGAGAGGTCCGACCATTTCGAGGTCAGCTTGAACTTGTACTTTTTTCCGAGCGCCTCCAGCGTTTGCATGTAATAGGGCGATTGCCCCTTCGCCCACGGACCGATCGCGCCCTTGTTGAGGGCGAGCGCCGCGTCCGGAATCACGAGGTCTTCGTCGAACACCATCTCGGTGCCGAGCCCGTCGCATTTCGGGCAGGCCCCGGCCGGCGCGTTGAACGAAAAGAGGCGCGGCTCAATCTCATCGATCGTGAAGCCGGAGACGGGGCAGGCGAATTTGGCGGAAAAAATGATGCGGCGCGGTCCTTCTTCCGCGCCTCCGGATGCCGGCGCGTTGTCCTGCGAAGCCCGGCTGAGCGGGGCTGTCTCGCCCGCTTCCTTGCTCCGGCCCTTCAGCCCGCCGTCACCGCTTCGCGCTGGAGAAGAAGGGCGCGGCGCGTCAGCGCTCTCCGCAATCGCGATCCCGTCGGCGAGCGCCAGCGCCGTTTCGAAGGATTCAGCGAGGCGGCTTTCGACGCCTCTCTTGATGATGATCCGGTCGACGACGACGTCGATATCGTGTTTCAACTTCTTGTTGAGCGCGGGAACCTCCGCGATCTCGTGGTAAGTTCCGTCGACCTTGACCCGCTGGAAGCCCTTCTTTTGAAGGTCGACGAATTCCTTGCGGTACTCGCCCTTGCGGGCGCGGATCATCGGCGCAAGCAGGAAGAAGCGCGATCCTTCCGGCTCGGCCATCAGCCGGTCGACCATTTCGGAAACCGTCTGCGACGTGATCGGCAGTCCGGTCGCCGGCGAATAGGGAACGCCGATCCGCGCCCAGAGGAGGCGCATGTAATCGTAGATTTCGGTGACGGTGCCGACGGTCGAGCGCGGGTTGCGGCTTGTCGTTTTCTGTTCGATCGAAATCGCCGGCGACAGCCCCTCGATCTGGTCGACATCCGGTTTCTGCATCAGTTCGAGGAACTGGCGCGCATAGGCGGAAAGGCTCTCCACATAGCGTCGCTGGCCCTCGGCGTAGATCGTGTCGAAGGCGAGCGACGATTTGCCGGAGCCCGACAGGCCCGTCATGACGACGAGCTGATCGCGCGGAATTTCCAGCGTGACATTCTTCAGGTTGTGTTCGCGGGCGCCGACGACGCGGATCGATTTGAGGGACATGCGGCCTGTTACGAGGGTGAGCAGCGATCGGATGAAACCTTCGCCGTCTTAGACGCAAAAGCGCATTGACGGCAAGAACAAGATGTGAACACTTTGCGGCGCGTGGGCGCGACGCGATTGCCGCGGCGCCGGCGAACATTGGGGAAAAGCAGTCGCGTCAAGCGCCGCGAATCTGCGGAAGACGATTTGGCGGGAGACGGTTTCGCGAGAATCAGGCGTCGCGCGCTCTACGGTGGAGAAATCACATGGCAGGCAGCATCAACAAGGTCATTCTGATCGGCAATCTCGGCAAGGATCCCGAGGTGCGCAAGACGCAGGACGGAAAGTCGATCGTGAATTTTTCGGTTGCGACTTCAGAGACTTGGAAGGACCGCAATACTGGCGAGCGCCGCGAAAAGACGGAATGGCACCGTGTCGTCGTCTTCAACGAAGGGCTCGCCCGGATCGCCGAACAATATCTCCGCAAGGGTTCGAAAGTTTACGTTGAAGGCCAGTTGCAGACGCGCAAATGGACCGATCAGGGCGGCCAGGAAAAATATACGACCGAGGTCGTCCTGCAGGGCTTCAATTCGACGCTGACCATGCTCGACGGGCGGCGCGAAGGCGGCGGCGGCGGTGATTTTGGCGGCGGAAGCGGCGGCGCGCCGTCGAGCGGCGGACAGTCGTTCGAACTCGACGACGAAATTCCGTTTTGAGGTTGCGCGTCGCGTGAATTTTGATTCGAAATTTCGAATCAGCAGGCGACAAAATTCGGAATCAGAATCGAATTTCAACTTTCAGAATCGATTCGTGATGCATTTTTGAAGCACTCGAAACGCAAAAACGCAAAAAAAACGCGAAAACCTGCTCGTGCGGACACGGAATGTCCGCGCGCTTGCATACTTTTTTAAGAAAATGAATTAGATTGTCTGTTCCGTTAGCTACTCGGAGGAAAGACCATGGCGGTCAAACGTAAAGCTAAGAGAAAAGCTGCCAAGAAGACGGCGGCGAAGCGTACGACGAAGCGTAAAGCGACGAAGCGCAAGGCGACCAAGCGCAAAGCCGCGAAGCGCAAGCCTGCAAAGCGGAAGACTGCAAAGCGGAAAACCGCAAAGCGCAAGTCGACCCGTCGCAAGAAAGCCGCGCCGGCTGCTGGCGCTGCTCCGGCCAAGAAAAAGCGCCGGAAGGCCCGCCGCAAGAAGAAAGCCGCGTAAGTTTTCTTCAAGGCGTTATGTTGCGTCCCTGAACGCCGAAAAGCTGCAAGTTGAGTTCGCAGCCTTCTCTTGAAGGGTCGGTCGGCAAAGTCAGTCGCCCAAAGACGACAAGGCTGATCTCGGGAAGTTCGCTTCCACCCATTTCGCTCTTCAAGGGCGCAAATTCATTCAACCCGGCGCTACGGCGCCGGGTTTTTTTTGTAAATCAAAGCTGTTTCGCCTCCGCAAGAAATTCGCAGGCAGTTTGCGCGCCTTGGCGCCGCTCGTTTTTTCCGGCCCGCCGCCTGTGTTTCCGCTCGATTTTGCAAGTGCGAACGACTTGGCGCAATCGGATGATCGCGCCTTTATGTTGAACGAGCAGCGTCAGGATTATAGCGTCAGACGCCGGGCTGAAGAGAGGGAGATCATCCGTGAAAGGGATCATCTGGGTGACATTGTCGCTGACGGCGATCAGCGTATCGGGCTGCTCTACCTATGAAGGGCCGGTCGACGCCGGGCCGGGCTGGACCGCTCATGGCTATCTGACGCCCGGCGCAACCAGCGAGCCGGAGATCATCGGAACGTTCGTCAGCGAGGCCGAATGCATGGCGGCGGTGGACGACTGGATGTCGCGTCAGGTTGTCGGCAATCCCGTCAGCGGCGACTGCCTGCCGGTCGACCGTCGGTGACCCAGGCGACGATCGTCTCGCCGCTTTATGCGCTTTGAAAACGGCGCTTCAGCCGGCGCAGACGGTCATTCCAGTGCAATCCGGAATCCGGTATTGCGGTGAAATCAGTCCCCGCCATTGCGAGGATGAGCGGGATTTAAATGCGTGTTCTGATCCTCGGCGGCTACGGGTTCATCGGCGCCGAGATCATGCGCGCATTAACCGCCGCCGGCTTTGACTGCGTCGGACTGGGCAGGAGCCCCGCAACAGGCAAGCGACTGGTTCCTGAAGCTGAATGGATCGGCGCCGATATCGCGACGCTCGACGCGCCGCAAAAATGGGCGGCCAAGCTCGCCGGGATGGACGCCGTCGTCAACGCCGCCGGCGCGCTGCAGGACGGTCCACGCGATCATCTCGCGGCGATCCATCACCATGCGATCGCGGCGCTCGTCGAAGCGGCCGCCGCCGCCGACGTCAGGCGGTTCGTTCAGATTTCAGCGCCGGGGGCCGAACTGGATGCTTCAACCGCCTTCATGCGGAGCAAAGCGGCCGGCGATGCGGCCGTGCGGGCCGCGGGCCTGAATTGGACAATACTCAAGCCCGGCCTCGTCCTTGGACGCAGCGCTTATGGAGGGACGGCGCTGCTACGTCTCCTTGCCGGCCTGCCGGTCGCAACGCCGCTGGTCTCGGGCTCGGCGCGCGTTCAGACGGTGTCGATCGATGATGTGGCCGCCGCGGTCGTTGCTGTGCTGAATAATGAAACGCCGGCGTGCCGTGATTTCGACCTTGTCGAGGATGATACGCACAGCCTCCGCGACATTGTGCGCGGTATGCGGCGCCAGATCGGTTTTCCGCCGGCGCGTTTCGAGCCGGATGTCCCACTGTTCGCGGCAAGGCTGATCGGCGCCGTGGCCGATTTCGCCGGCTTTTTCGGATGGCGTTCGGCGCTGCGATCGACGGCGCTGACCGTGATGAGCGAGGAAGTGATCGGCGATCCGAAGGCGTGGCGGGAAGCGACGGGGCGGTCTCTCAAGTCGCTGGAGGAAACGCTCGCCGCCATGCCGGGCACGGCGCAGGATAGACTTTACGCACGCGCCCAGTTGGCTTTGCCCGTCATGACCGTGACGCTCGCAGGATTCTGGATTGCATCCGGCGTGGTTGGTTGGTTTCAACTCGAAAAAGCGGCGGCGCTGGTTTCCGATTTAGGCGAGTTCTGGTCGAAATCGGCGGTCGCCGCTGGATCCTTCGTCGATGTGCTTGTCGGCGGACTTATGCTCAATCAGCGAACCGCGCGTGCAGGCGCAACCCTGTCGGTCGGAGTTTCGCTCATTTACCTTTTCCTCGGAACAATGATCGCGCCGCATTTCTGGGCGGACCCTCTCGGCGTCTACGTCAAGATCATTCCGGCGATTGCGCTCGGCCTCGCCGTCGCATTGATGCTTGAGGAGCGGTGATGGCGGTCTACCTTCTTCTTAAATGGCTGCATGTCATCGGCGCGACAGTGCTGCTCGGCACGGGCGCAGGCATCGCGTTTTTCATGCTGCGGGCCCACGCGACCCGCGACCCGAAGGCCATCGCCGCCGTCGCATCGATCGTTGTTCTCGCCGATTATGTTTTCACGCTGTCGGCGGCGATCATTCAGCCGCTGACCGGGATCGCGCTTGCTGCGGTCGCCGGCTACAGGCTGACCGACGGGTGGATTGCGGCATCGTTGGGGCTCTATTTCCTGACTGGCGCGTTCTGGGTCCCCGTCGTCTTCATGCAGAAGAAAATGCGCGATCTTGCACGCGCCGCCGCATCCGACAACTCGCCGCTGCCGGCGGAATACCACCGGCTTTTCCGCGTCTGGTTCGCCTTTGGCTTTCCGGCGTTTTTCGCGGTTCTCGCGATCTTCTGGCTGATGATCGCGCGACCGATTTTCAGTTGGTGATCGCCGCGCAGGCGACACGGTCGCCGGCGCCGCCGATCGGCTGGGTCAGGTGATCATCGGGATTGGCGTGGACGATCACGGCGAAGCCGTCATCATCGAGCAGCGGGAAGGGCCCGTTGATCGCCGCGGCTTCCTCGCTCGGCTTCAGGTGCAAGCCGGCGCGGAAGATTTCCGCCTTAACAGCACCCGTCTCGTCGGCGAGAATGTTCGGGATGTCGGCGCGGTGAGCGCCGGCGGGGTTTAGCAATCCATGTTCGACATTATCCGGATTGATATGGCCGCCCGACGCCTTGAATCCGTCGGCGCCGTCCGAGCAGTCTCCGGCGACGTGCAAATGGATGCCATGCCAACCTGGGGCGAGCCCGGCCAGGTCGAGCCGCATCACGACGCCGCCCAGTCCGTCGCGAAACTCGACAACACCCATAGCCGTCCCATCCGGTCCGATGAAATCGGCTCGCGCATCGGTCCATGTCGAAGTATTGGCGGTCGGCGCAGTCGCTTCAGTCGCCTCCGGCGCAACGGCTTCAGCCGCCGGCGGCGCTTCCTTTTTTCCACAAGCCGCAAGACCCAGCGCGGCAAGGGCGATCAGGGGCAGGCTGAGGTTCGCACGGGGCATCGAAAATCCCTTCTCATTCAATGATGTCGCTTCCTTGTATGAACGCCCGGGCGCGCCATGCCAAGGGCGGCCGGCGCTTGCCGCAGGGGGGCGCGAAATGCTAGTCAGAAACAGCATTTTAGTCTCTGATTCCTGAAGGATTTTCGTGACAGTAAAAGACGAAGACAACGCGCCTGGACAAGGCGGCGACGGCCCGGATTCCGGCGCAGGCGGCGGATCAACCCTGCAGATCTCGATCGAGGACGAGATGCGGCGGTCCTATCTCGATTACGCTATGAGCGTGATCGTCAGCCGCGCCATTCCGGACGCGCGCGATGGATTGAAGCCCGTTCACCGCCGCGTGCTCTGGTCGATGCATGAGGCGGGCTACACCCACAACAAGCCTTACCGAAAATCGGCGCGCGTCGTCGGCGACGTCATTGGTAAATACCACCCTCACGGCGACCAGTCCGTCTATGACGCGCTAGCGCGCATGGTGCAGGAATTCTCGATGCGGCTGCCGCTGCTCGACGGGCAGGGGAATTTCGGCTCGATCGACGGCGATCCGCCGGCAGCGATGCGTTACACCGAAGTCCGGATGGACAAGACAGCCGAAGCGCTGCTCGCGGACATCGAAAAGGACACGGTCTCCTACCAGCCGAATTACGACGGTTCCGAAAGGGAGCCGACGGTTCTTCCCGCGCGGTTTCCGAATCTGCTGGTCAACGGCGGCGGCGGCATCGCCGTCGGCATGGCGACCAATATTCCGCCGCACAATCTCGGCGAGGTCGTCGACGCGACGATTGCGATGATCGATAATCCGGCGATCACCGATTCCGAGTTGCTAGAGATCGTTCCCGGTCCGGATTTTCCGACCGGCGGCATCATACTCGGCCGCGCAGGATCGAAGGCGGCCTTGCTGCTCGGCCGCGGATCGGTGGTCATGCGGGGAAGGGCGACGATCGAAGAAATCCGCAAGGACCGGACGGCGATCATCGTCACCGAAATACCCTATCAAGTGAACAAATCGGTGATGATCGAACGGATCGCCGATCTCGTCCGGGAGAAAAAGCTCGAGGGCATTTCCGATATCCGCGACGAGTCGAACCGCGAGGGGATACGGGTCGTGATCGAACTGAAACGCGACGCCGCGGCGGATGTAGTGCTCAACCAGATCTATCGTCACTCGCAATTGCAGACGAGCTTCGGCGTCAATTTGCTGGCGCTCAATGGCGGGCGCCCGCAGCAGATGACGTTGCGCGACGTTCTTACGATTTTTATCGATTTCCGCGAGGAAGTCGTCGCGCGCCGCACCCGCTTCGAGCTCAACAAGGCGCGCGACCGAGCGCATATCCTTGTCGGACTTGCGATCGCGGTCGCCAATATCGACGAAATCGTTGCGTTGATCCGTCGCGCGCCGGACCCGCAGTCCGCCAAGGAACAATTGATTGATCGCGACTGGCCCGCAAAAGACCTCGCGCCGCTAGTGCTTCTTGTCGCCGACCCGCGGCATCTGATGAGCGACGGCGATCGCCTGCGACTATCTGAGGAACAGGCGAAAGCCATTCTCGATCTCCGGCTGCAGCGGCTTACGGCGCTTGGACGCGACGAGATCGGCGACGAGTTGAAGGGACTCGCCGAAAAGATCGCCGACTTCCTCGATATTCTCCGCAATCGAAGCCGTGTCCTCACGATCATCAAGGACGAACTCGCGGCTGCCCGGTCGGAATTCGCAACGCAGCGCCGCACAGAAATCGTCGACTCCGAAGGCGAAGTCGAGGACGAGGACCTCATCGCCCGCGAGGAAATGGTCGTCACGGTGACCCATGGCGGCTATGTAAAACGGACGCCGCTTTCGACTTATCGCGCGCAGAAGCGCGGCGGCAAGGGCCGCTCCGGCATGAAGTTCAAGGACGAGGATTTTGTCTCGCAACTCTTTGTCGGCGTCACGCACACGCCGCTTTTGTTTTTCACGTCGACGGGCATGGTCTACACGTTGAAGCTCTGGCGGTTGCCGGAAGGCCCGCCGACCGCGCGCGGCAAGGCGTTCGTCAACCTGCTGCCGCTCGCGCAGGGCGAGCGCGTCACGTCGATCTTGCCGCTGCCGGAAGACGAGGACGCCTGGGACCAGTTGCAAATCATGTTCGCGACCCGCTCTGGCACCGTTCGCCGGAATAAATTGTCGGATTTCCAGCGAATCAATCGCAACGGAAAGATCGCGATGAAGCTGGAGGAAGAATGGCGTCATGGTCAGGACGCAATTGTCGGCGTCCAGATCTGCCGCCCCGACGACAATGTCCTGCTGACGACCGCCGAAGGGATGTCGATCCGCTTCCCGGTTGAAGACATTCGCGTCTTTGCAGGCCGAACCTCGACCGGCGTCAGGGGGATCAGGCTCGGGGACAAGGACGAAGTGATCTCGATGGCGATCCTTCGCGGCGTCGAGGCGTCAACGGATGAAGCGCGGGCCTATCTGAAACATGCCGCCGCGATGCGACGCGCCATCGAAGAGACCGCGGCGGATGATGTCGAGGACGAAGCCGAGGACGAAGCGGCCATCGACGCCCCCCTGTCGCCTGAGCGCATCGCCCAACTCGGCGCCGCGGAGCAATTCATCCTCACCGTCACCGAAAACGGCTTTGGCAAGCGATCCTCGTCCTACTGGTTCCGGACGTCGGGCCGGGGCGGCAAGGGCGTTGCCGCGATCGTCGTCAACGATCGCAATGGCCGCGTCCGGGCGTCTTTCCCGGTCGAGGACAGCGATCAGATCATGCTTGTCACAGATGGCGGTCAATTGATCCGGACGCCGGTCAGCGGCATCCGCGTCGCCGGACGCAACACCCAGGGCGTCACGATTTTCCGTACCGGCGACGATGAGAAGGTCGTCTCGGTCGAACGCATCGAGGATATCGGCGATGGCGACGACGATGATGCAGGGCCGGAGGATTAGGATGGCGAAACGGATCGGCCTTTATCCCGGCACATTTGACCCGATTACGCTTGGCCACATCGACATCATCGAGCGCGCAGTAAAAATGGTCGACGAGCTCGTCGTCGGCGTTGCGATCAATCGCGACAAGGGGCCATTGTTCACTCTGGAAGAGCGTGTCCGGATGACGACCGCTGAGATGGCGGTCATTTCGAAGAAAACCGGCGTGCCGATCCGCGTGACGCCGTTCGAAACGCTGCTGATGAAATTTGCTGAAGAGGTGAATGCAAACTTCATCATTCGCGGCCTGCGCGCCGTGTCTGATTTTGAATATGAATTTCAAATGGTCGGCATGAACCAGAAACTGAACGATGATATCGAGACGGTATTCCTGATGGCCGATGTCCGCTACCAGTTCATCGCCTCCCGGCTCGTCAAGGAGATCGCTCGCCTCGGCGGCGATATCAACAGTTTTGTCCCGGCTGATGTTGCGTCGGCGCTGCGGGGAAAGTTCGCCAAATCATAAAATCGCCGAAATGAGCCTGCACGGACTGGACAAAGGGTCGGGCGGCTGGTTTGACCAAGGACGGTCGCTGTCGCGACCTCGCCTCGCCGTCAGGGGGCTGGTCTGAAGGAGTCGTCAAATGCGTCGCGCCCTGTTGTTTAGTATTTTCGTCCTGTTCTCTGCGCCTGCCGCGATGGCCGCGAAGGAAGCGCAAAATCCCGTTCAGGCGATCATCGATGCGCCGGCGGATGCCTGGCGGCCGGTCGATCCTGAAAACCTCCTGTTGGTCGACCTGCCGGCAGGACCGCTCTACATCGAGATGCGGCCGGACCTTGCGCCGAAGCATGTCGAGCAGATCAAGACTCTGGTGCGACGCGGCTTTTACAACGGCCTTAACTTTCACCGGGTCATCGAGGGGTTTGTCGCGCAGGGCGGCGATCCGAAAGGCGACGGAACGGGCGGCTCGGACTTGCCTGACATTCCGGCGGAAATCGAAAGTGACACCGCCGAGCCCAATCAATTCACCGTCATCGGTCGCGACCGGCAGGCGGCGCGCGTCGGCCTGATCGACGGGGTTCCGGCGGCGGCGGAGCCGGAGTCCCTGCGATCGCTGCGATCAGACCGCAAAGTCGCACTCTGGGGCGCGCATTGTCCGGGCGTCATGTCGATGGCGCGCTCGACGGATCCGAATAGCGCCAACAGCCAGTTTTTCCTGGTGATCGGCGATGCAAGGACCAGTCTCGACAAGCGTTATACGGTTTGGGGCTGGATAGTTGACGGCATGTTGAGCGCGCGTCGGATTGAACGGGGCGAACCGCCGAAGCGCCCAACGCCGATCGTTCGCATGCGCATCGCGGCCGACCTTCCGGAAGCGGATCGCCCGAAGATCGAGGTGATTAAGTCTGACAGCCCGGCATTCCTGAAATACATCAAGGATGCCGGCCTTGTTGACGACACAGGCTTTGTCAAAGACCTTTGCGACATCAAGCCGCCGCGACGCATAAACGGAAGGATCGACCTATGACAGAAAGAATGATTTTGACGCTTGATACCGGCGAGGTGACGATCGAACTCTATCCGGACAAGGCGCCAAAGCATGTCGCGCGCATCAAGGAACTGGCGGCGTCCGGTTTTTATGACGGATTGCAACTCCATCGCGTCATCGAAGGGTTCATGGCGCAAATGGGGTGCCCGAAGGGCAATGGCACCGGTGGTTCCGGCAAGAAGCTGCCCGCCGAATTCAATGATGTCTCGCACCAGCGGGGCGTCTGCTCCATGGCGCGCTCGTCCGACCCGAATTCCGGCGACAGCCAGTTCTTCATCTGTTTTGACGACGCATCGTTTCTCGACAATAAATACACTGTCTGGGGCAAGGTCGTCGATGGCATGGAAAATGTCGACAAGGCGCAACGCGGAGAGCCGCCGCGCAATCCCTCGAAGATCGTGTCATTCAGGATCGCCGCGTAATGCCGACGATTAAAAATTCGAAGCGCGCGAATCCTTACTCATTGTGGTGGGATTTCGCCAGCACCGCGAACGCCGCCGCGACGACAATCATCATGCGCAATTTCCGTATTCAGCAAGCTTTTATGCGGGGCGACATGACCGGCGGCCGCGAAGCCAGCACGATGGTGAGTGAAAAAGTAGCCGCAGCGCAGGACGGATATATTGCGGCGGCGAAATCAGCCGGCCGAAGCCTGCGTCGCGGCGATCACCTGGGCGACGCGATCGCCAAAGCGACTGCCGCCGCAATTGCGCCTGCCCGCAAAAAGGCCCGGGCGAACGCCAAACGGTTGACCCGCAAGCGGAAGAAAAAATAGTCGCCTTCCCCTTACCGGCGGACTGTCGATTAAAACGGCGCCGCCCGTGCGATCAAGGCGCTGGCGTCCATTACCGCCTCCGACGCGCCGTAGCCATAGCTGCGCATTTCCGGGTCGAGGCGCGCATTGCAGAAGGCGTCAAAAACATAGTCGGGGGCGACGCCATAGAGCGCGGCCCCTTGCAGCGACAGCGCCATGTCCTCAGTGAACGCGCGCGCCGTCGCTTCCGTCAGGGCGCCGGGCTCCAGCCAATCCATTAGTTTCTTGGCGTGGCGGTCGTAATGACCGTTCGATCCTTGCGCCTTGGCGATCTCTCCGACGACGGCCTCGAGACTTTGCTGCTCGCGGCCGATTGCGCGAAGGACGTCGAGCGCGATCACGTTGCCGCTGCCTTCCCAGATGGCGTTGAGCGGCGACGCCCTGAAATAGCGCGCCATGACGCCTTCCTCAATGAAGCCGGCGCCGCCATGGCACTCAAGCGCTTCGTAAACGAAGCCCGGCTGGCGCTTGCATGTCCAGTATTTGGCGATCGGGGTCGCCAGCCGCATGAAGGCCGACTCTTCTTCATTTTCCTCAGCCTGGTCAAAGCTGCGCGCGACGCGGAAGGCGAGGGCTGTCGCCGCCTCGCTGTCGACCGCAAGGTCGGCGAGGACACGCGCCATCGCCGGCTGGTCAATGAGTTTCTTCTGGAATGCGCTGCGATGTTCGGTGTGCCACAGCGCCTGCGCAAGCGCCGCGCGCATGCCGCTTGCCGATCCGACAATGCAGTCGAGGCGTGTGTGCTGCACCATGTCGATGATCGTCTTGACGCCGCGCCCGGCCTCGCCGACCAATTCAGCGTAGGCGCCGTGATACTCGATTTCCGACGAGGCGTTGGCGCGATCGCCGAGCTTGTCCTTGAGCCGCATGATGTGAATGGCGTTACGCTCGCCATTCGGTTTCCAACGCGGCGCGAGGAAGCATGAAAGCCCCTCCTCTGCGTAGGCGAGCGTCAAGAACGCGTCGCACATCGGGGCCGAGCAGAACCATTTGTGCCCGGTCAGCATCCAGTGATCGCCTGCTCGCTCCGCCCGCGTCGTATTGGCGCGCACATCAGATCCGCCCTGCTTTTCCGTCATCGCCATGCCGATTGTGATGCCGTCTTTTTCGGCGGCAGGAATAAAGCGCGGATCATATTTCGCCGTCAACGCGCGCGGCATCCATTCGTCAGCGACGCGCCTTTCGTGGAGAAGAGCGGGCGCGGCGGCGTAGGTCATCGACATCGGGCAGCAGACGCCGCCCTCCGCCTGCCCCATCAGGAAGAGCAGCGCCGAATGCAGCGTGTGCCCGGCCTGGTCAACGGTCCAGGCGGCGGCGGATACGCCTGCCCCCAGCCCCAGCGTCATCAAGGAATGATAGGCCGGGTGGAATTCGACCTCGTCCAGGCGCTGACCATAACGATCGAATGACTTGAGGAGCGGCGGATTTTTGTTGGCGAGTTGCGCCCATTCGATAACTTCCGCCGATCCGCATTCTTCGCCGAAATGCGACAGACGTTCCTCGTGGGTCTCGCCGCCGGCCGCCTCTACGGCGCCGATCAAAGCCGCATCATTGTCGAACAGGTTGATATTTTCGAATGGCGGGGGCTGATTGGCCACGTCATGGGTCTGAAGGCTGGTGCGAGGTCTGTAATGCGGCATCCTCTGCTCCTTCGGGCGAAACGCCCAACAGGTTGATTCTCCTGCGTTTCGCGCAGGCGATAAACAAGTGAGCGCGCATTCTATCCCTGTTTTCCGTCGCGGCGTAGAAGGATCGTCAGCAGGAGGACTCCATGGCCGACGCAAATCTCGTGGATTTCGTGAAAGCAGCGCTCGAACGCGGCGAAAGCCGGGACAGGGTGCGGGCCGTTCTGACTGAGGCAGGATGGCCCGCGGACCAAATCGACAGCGCCCTTTCGGCGTTTGCCGATATCGACTTTGCGGTGCCGGTGCCGCGTCCGCGGCGTTACGGATCGGCGCGCGAAGCGTTTCTCTATATCGTCTATTTCTCGCTGCTCGGGATGATCGCCGGCAATACGGGCGGGCTCGCCTTCGCTTGGATCGATCATCAGTTTGCGGACAGGTTGTCTTCTTATTCCTACGGCGGCTCTTTCGCCGCCACGGGTCTACGATGGTCGGTCGCCTCGCTCCTCGTCGGCCATCCGATCTTCGTCGTTCTCGGCTGGCGGCTCGCCGCTACAAAACGCAAGGATCCTGAGCGGCGTCGAAGCCGCGTTCATGCTTGGCTGACCTATGTGACGCTGATTTTCGCCGCCGGCGCGCTCATCGGCGATCTTGTCGCTGTGGTCTTCCAGTTTCTCAATGGCGAATTGCAGGCGCGGTTCCTGTCGAAGGCGGCGGTCGTCGGTATCATTTCCGCCGCCGTCCTTTGGAATTATTCGAGAGATGTCGAACGCCATTCCGCGAAAATCGATGTCGCCGGCCGCGTGCTCGCGATCATCGCAACGCTCGTTGTGGGCGCGCTTGTCGCCTGGGCGTTCACGGTTGTCAGAAGCCCGCAAGCGGCGCGCCAGCAGGCGAGCGATGAAGTGCGGCTCGCCGCCCTGATCGACGTGACGCGCCTTGTCGATTGCCACTACACCTATGCCGGGGCGCTGCCGGTAAACCTCGAGGCGATGTCGATCTATCTCTCCGAAAGGGCAGGCAGGAGTCCGGTTGCCGACGGCTGCTCCGCAACCGTTCCCACCGATCCGATCACAGGTGAAAATTATGCTTATCGGATCATTGAGGTGAACGCCTACGAAATCTGCGCGCGGTTTGATTATGGCTGGCCGGAGGCGGTGGAGTCGGATCGAGAATGGCGGCCGGGCGGCTATTATAATTTCCCGACTGGCGGTGCGCGCCGTACATTGCAGAAGCCGACAGCGCCGGGCGATGCCTGTTTCATGATTGACGCTGTCGATTTCGAGGCCGCCGCCGCCGATGCGGCGTCCGAGATAGAGGCCGATCGCGCCGCGTCGCCGGAGTAATCGCTCGCTGCGAGGTCACACTCTCGAAAGTCATCCTGCCGGCGGACCCGACCAGGGCGAGCGCCGATATGATTGAACAGGTCAGGGTTGTACGGAATTTTGTCGGCGGCGATGGGATCTTCGCCATGGCGAAATGGAATTTCATCGCAGCGGCAAGGATAAATGCGCAGCCAGAGCATCGATCGCAGGCGTTATGTCGCCGAAGGGCGCCTTGATCGTCGTCATGCCCATCGCCTGGGCCGGCTTCAGATTGACGCCAAGATCGTCGATGAAGATGCAGGCGGATGCAGACAATTTGAGGGCATCGAGCATCATGCCGTAGATTTCCGGTTCCGGCTTCCTGACGCCGACTTTCGACGATTCGATCAAATGATCGAAGTCCGAGAAAATTCGGGCGAGGGCGCCGGCTCGCTGCGGCTTTTGGCTGGAATCGATCGCCGGGAAATTGTTGGTGATGCAGCCGGTCGCAAAGCCGGCGCTTTTGATGCGGCGGAGCGCCTCTGCCATGGCAGGCTTCAGTTCGACATCGAGGAGTTCGGCGAGGGTGCGGCCGGTGATCTGATATCCCGCCGCCCGCGTTTCCGCGGCGAACAGACTGTCAAACTCATCGAGCGCTATTTCGCCGCGTTCAAAGCGCGCGAAGGCTCCGTCGTGAAGCCGCGACTTGATAACGCCGCCGATAAACCGCTCGGGCAGGCCGTGTTCCCGCTCATAGGCCGCGAAATTCTCTACCGGTGATGTTGTGAATACGCCGCCGAAATCGAAAATGACCGCCTTGAAAGACTTGCTCATGCGCCGCGCGGTTTCATGCCGAAGCGCTTGGCGATGATCGTGTCGACCATGCGCTTCGGCAGGAATTGCGGCAATGTCCACATCGAGAATTTATTGCGCAAGATCGAATAGCGCGTTTTCGGTTTCGGCGTCGTCAGGATGCGAAGGACGAGCTCGCCGACATCTTCCGCCTCAAGCCC
This sequence comes from Parvularculaceae bacterium, assembly GCA_041737095.1. Classification (GTDB taxonomy): domain Bacteria; phylum Pseudomonadota; class Alphaproteobacteria; order Caulobacterales; family Parvularculaceae; genus Amphiplicatus. The sequence goes on from JBGSSK010000272.1 coordinate 19,974, forward strand.
CTCGGCGCCGAAGGACTGCATCATGTTCTTCATGCCGACAAGCATGCCGTAATATTCGGTGGATCTGTATTTATCGACGTCGAGGTCGTCCGCTTTCGCCCAGATCGGCGTCCGGATGGCGCCGGGCCCGACGATAACGACATCTATCCCGTGGATCAGCAATTCGCGGCGCAGGCTTTCCGACATCGCTTCAAGGGCGTGCTTTGACATCGCGTAGGGCGACATGAATGGCGAAGCCATTTTGCCGGCGACGGAGCTCATATTGACGATCCGTCCGGGCGCGCCGGCGCGCGCATGATCGGCGCCGAGCAGGGGCAGGAACGCCTTGGTGACCCGGATCGGTCCGTAGACGTTGATGTCCATCTGGTATTTCAGGTCATCAAGATCCAGATAGCCGACCGGCCCAGCGACCGCGACGCCCGCATTATTGATCAGCGCGTCAAGCTTCCTGCCGCCGAGCGCCGCATTCACTTTCGCAGCTTCGCGAGCAATCGCCGCTTCGTCCGTCACATCGAAGATCAGCGGCGAGAAGTTCGAGCCGAGCGCCTCGGCCGCTTCGGCTGCGTCTTTTTCCTTCCTGACGCTGCCGAAAACGCGCCAGCCGGCATCGGTCAGCGACTTGGCGATAGCGCGTCCGATCCCGGTCGAAACCCCGGTGACAGCGGCGGTCTTTTGATCTGCGGTCATTCTCAGTCCCCTGTTATTTCAGCCAGTCGAGGGCTTCTTCCTTGCGATAATCGCTTGTCGGCGCGAAAGCGCGCGGATGGTCGAAGACGCCGATTAGAAAGTGACGTTCGCCGGCCCACTTTACACTCTCATACGAGAGCGGAGTTCCGCAGGATTTGCAGAAGCTGCGCTTGACGCCGAAAGAACTCGCGTAAAATTCCGGCGCGTCCGCCGTCCATTCGACAGAGTCTGCGTCAAAACCGACCCAGGTCGAAAAGGCTCCGCCCGTCGTCCGCCGGCAATTGTCGCAATGGCATCGCGAGACGAATTTCGGCGCCGTCGTCGCACGAAAGCGCACTTTCCGACAATGGCATCCGCCTTCGTGCGCCGTCATAGCCCCAGCGCCTTGGCCTGTTCGGCGTTCCTGCGCATCATCGATTGATGAGCAGGTCTTGCGGCGAGCCGCGCCACATACTCTTTGATGCGACCTTCTTTCGGTATGGCGCCGAACATCGTGGCGAAGAAAAGCGTCGATCCCATAACGACGTCGGCGGCCGAAAAAGCATCGCCGAGGATCCAGGGGCGCGCGCCGAGCGCCTGCTCGATGGACGCCATTACGCGTTCATAGTCGCCATGGCCGGCGGAAGCCGAATTATCGCGCGACACCTTGCCGAGCCGATCGAGCATCATCGGCTCGATGCAGGAGGGCGCGAAAAACATCCATCGATAATAAACGCCTCGCCTCGGGTCGCCGACCGATGGCGCGAGCCCCTTTGAAGGAAACCGGTCGGCGAGATAAGCGCAGATCGCGGCCGCTTCGGTCACCGTCGCCCCCTCATGCGTGAGCGCAGGCAATTTCCCCATCGGATTGACTTTGAGAAACGCCGGCGCGCGCCCTTCGCCTTGGCGGAGATTGACCAGCTTTATGTCGCAAACATCGCCGAGTTCCTCGTTCATCCAGAGCGTCGTGCCGCCTCGCGTCTGCGGCATGTGATAGAGGACCGGCTTTTCCATCAAGGCTTTCTCGCTGGGTTTATTTCGCCGCGCGTCGCCTCATAGAGACTGACGGCGGCGGCGTTCGAAACGTTGAGGCTCTCCATCGCCGGATCAATCGGTATATGGAAGAGCCCGTCGCAGGTCTCGCCGACGAGCTGGCGGAGACCGGCGCCCTCAGCGCCGAGAACGATTGCGACCGGGCGGTCGCGCGCCAGCGCCGTTATCGGCGCGGGTGCGGCGCTGGCGAGACCGGCGCAGAAATAGCCAAGGTCCTTGAGCGCTTCGAGCGCACGCGAAATGTTGACCGCCTTGACGCAGGGAAGCGTTTCGACCGCCCCGGCGGCGGCCTTGGCGAGCGCACCCGACAGCGGCGGCGTCCGCCGCTCCTGAACGATCACGGCGCGCGATCCGAAAGCGGCCGCCGACCGGAATATCGCGCCGATATTCTGGGGGTCGGTGATCTGGTCGAGTACGACAATCGGACGCCGGCCGCCCTCCGGGTTGCAGACATCCTTAAGCCGCGCGCGCTCGAGATCGAAAGCCTCGACCGCAATCCCTTGATGGACGGCGCCGGGCGTCAGCAGGCGGTCGATCGCGTCTGGCCGCGCATCTTCCAAAAGCGCGAGCTTTTCAGGCTGCACGCCGATCTCGGCGAGCCAGTCCGCCGCGTTCTTGGTGACAAAGCCGCGCTTTATCCGGCGCGACGGATTGACGAGCGCCGCCGCCGCCGCATGCCGGCCGTAAAGCCACAGCAGGGTTGGATCATCCTGTCCGCCCGGCCGGGGGCCGAAAGAAGGCTGGTTGTCTCGTTTGCCCTTCGGCTTCCGGTGGGTTCTCATTTCGCCCCTATAGCGGGAAACGCCACGAGGCGAAACAAGGGCTTATTCATGCGATTTCTCAGGTTGCGCGGCACGTCGCACGCGGCTATAGACCCGCGTTCTCCCGTTGGCGCGAGCTGGCGAAACCGCGAGGCGAGCGCCAGCCGGCGCAGATCTCAGGCCTCCGTGGAGGGGTGGGAGAGTGGCTAAATCCAGCAGACTGTAAATCTGCCCGCTTCGGCGTACGGTGGTTCGAATCCACCCCCCTCCACCATTTCCACGATCGTCGGCGCCAGTGATTGGCGCTGCAAGCGCCGTTGAAACTTTCCTTTTCGCACGCAATTGGTTAGGCCGCATGCTTCAGGCAAAGGCCGCAGGAAAAGGTGCAATCGCATGGCTTATGTTGAGCGGGCCGGGCTAAGCGTCGATCGACTCCTTGTCGATTTGATCGAGACAGCATGCCTTGAAGGTTCCAGCCTCTCTCCCGACCGTTTCTGGACGGGTCTGGCTGCAATATTCGATGAGTTCACGCCAGAGAACCGGGCGCTTCTTGCGGCGCGCGACGCCATGCAGGCGGCGATCGACGAATGGCACGAGGCGCATGCCGGCTCCTCGTTCGACCAGCGCGCCTATCAGCGCTTCCTGACGGAAATAGGCTACCTCGTCGAGGAGCCGGCGCCGTTTTCAATAAGCACCTGCAATGTCGATCCTGAAATCGCCGCCATGGCGGGGCCGCAACTGGTGGTTCCGTCGCGAAATGCGCGTTTTGCGCTGAACGCAGCGAACGCGCGCTGGGGCAGTCTCTATGACGCGCTCTATGGTACTGACGCCTTGCCCGGCGCGCCCCGTCCCAGCGGTTATGACCGCATGCGCGGCGATCAGGTGGTCGCCTTCGCCCGGCGCTTGCTCGACGAAATTGTTCCGTTAGCGAATGGCGGCCATGACGCGGTCGCTAGTTACTCGGTCAAATCGGGCGCGCTTTCGCCGACGCTCAAGAATCCATCGCAGTTCGCCGGCTATCAGGGACCGCCGTCGGCCCCGACATCAATTCTGTTCCGTAACAACGGCTTGCACATCGAACTGAAGATCGACCGAAATCATCCGATCGGTCGCGACGATCGGGCCGGCCTCGCCGATGTCGTGATGGAAGCGGCGTTGACGACAATCATCGACCTCGAAGACTCGGTCGCCGCGGTCGACGCCGAAGACAAGGTCGAAGCTTATGCGAACTGGCTCGGCCTGATGAAGGGAACGCTGGAGGCGAGCTTCGCAAAGAGCGGCGGGCTAATCCGCCGGACGCTCGACGCCGATCGCCAATTCCTTGCGCCGTCCGGCGCACAATTCATGCTGCCCGGCCGCAGTGTCCTTCTTGTTCGCAATGTCGGGCATTTGATGACGACCCCGGCGGTTCGTCTTGCTGATGGGCTTGACGCTTTCGAGGGAATTCTCGATTGCGTCGTGACAAGCCTCATCGCGGGGATAGATCTGAGGAGGGAAGGTCGCTTTTTGAATAGCCGCGCCGGTTCGGTCTATATCGTCAAGCCAAAGATGCACGGCCCGAACGAGGCCGCCTTCACTGAGAGGCTGTTCGCCGCGACGGAGAAATTTCTCGGCTATCCCGTCAATACGCTGAAAGTCGGCGTGATGGACGAAGAACGCCGGACATCGGCCAATCTCGCCGCGACGATCAAGGCGGTGGAAAGCAGGATTGTCTTTATCAACACGGGATTTCTCGACCGAACTGGCGACGAGATTCATACTTCGATGCGCGCTGGCGCGTTCATCCGGAAAGGCGAAATCAGAAACGCCGCGTGGATCAAGGCCTATGAAGGTCGCAATGTGCAGATCGGCCTAGCGTGCGGCCTTTCGGGGCGGGCGCAGATCGGCAAGGGCATGTGGGCGGCGCCTGACCGCATGGCCGATATGCTCGAGCAAAAGATCGGACACCCAATGAGCGGCGCCAACACCGCGTGGGTACCGAGCCCAACGGCGGCGACGCTGCACGCGATCCATTATCACCGGGTTGACGTATTCGAGCGACAGTCAGTGCTTCGATCTGCACCGACGCCGGGCCTAGGACCTTTGCTTACGATACCGCTTGCGCTGGGGTGGAATTTCAGCGTCGATGAAGTCGAGCAGGAACTCGAGAACAATATTCAGGGCATTCTCGGCTATGTCGTCCGCTGGATCGATCAGGGCGTTGGTTGCTCAAAGGTGCCCGACATCAACGACATCGGGCTGATGGAAGATCGCGCAACCTTGCGCATTTCCTCGCAGCATGTCGCGAACTGGCTGCGGCACGGCGTTTGCACCCGCGAGCAGGTTGATGCGGTGTTCCTCCGCATGGCGGCCAAAGTCGACGCGCAAAATACTGGCGATGCCGCCTATCAGCCGATGCTCGATCCGTCATCTGACGGCGTCGCCTTCGCCGCCGCCAAAGCTCTCGTTTTTCAAGGAGAACAGTCGCCAAACGGGTATACCGAGCCGCTGCTGCATGCGTATCGCCTCAAGAAAAAAGCCGGCGGGCGGGCCTAAATGGGGTGGCCTGCACTCGCCTTTCTTGCAACAGCGCTGCTTTATTCGAGTGCAGGGTTTGGCGGCGGCTCGACCTATAGCGCGTTGCTGGTCCTTAACGGCGTCGATTACAAAATCCTCCCGTCGATTTCGCTTATCTGCAATATCATTGTTGTCAGCGCCGGCGTCACGCAATTCTTGCGCGCCCGCCGGATGCGGCTGCGCGATGTCGCGCCGCTATGTCTGTTATCGGCGCCGGCGGCCTGGCTCGGCGGCGCGATCGATGTGCCGCAATCGATATTCATCGGTCTGCTCGGCGCATCACTCCTCGCCGCGAGCTTCTTCATGATCGTCGATACGCCGGAACCGAAACTGCGACGCGAGGGCGTGCGCCCGATATTTGCGCCGATTGCGATCGGCGGCGGCATCGGCTTCCTTTCCGGACTTGTCGGGATCGGCGGCGGCATTTTTCTGGCGCCGTTTCTTCATATGATCCGATGGGGCAAGGCGCATGAGATCGCCGGGGCGTCGAGTTTTTTCATTCTCGTCAATTCGCTGACGGGGCTTGGCGGGCAACTGACCAAGCTTGAGGGACTTGGTCACCTGAAAGCGCTCGCGCCTTACTGGCCGCTGCCGGTCGCGGTCCTGATCGGCGGCGTGATCGGCGGTTATGCCGGCGCCCGGCGTCTGGGGTCGGCCGTCATCAAAAAGCTGACGGCGGTGCTGATCTTTATCGTCGCCGTGCGGCTGCTATGGAAACTTGCCCCGGGCTAGAGAAATCTGATCCTGGCGGATGGGGTGGGATTCGAACCCACGGTAGGCTTGCACCCACGCCGGTTTTCAAGACCGGTGCCTTAAACCACTCGGCCACCCATCCGGGAGCCGGGAACATAGTCAAGCGCCGTCAAATGACAAGGCGGAATTGGCCGCCGCGAGGCCTAGCGTTAACCTAGTTTTGGTTGCGAAACCGGGCGAAAGAAAGCATAGAAACCGCTATGAAACGCTTTGGATTTTGCCGACTGATTCGCCCGGCCTTGCTGGCAGCGATCGCGCCAGTCGCCCTCAGCGCCTGTACGACGACGAACCTGCCGGATGCGCCGAAAACAATCGCGGCGCCGACCAAGGCGAACCCGCATTACAAGATCGGCGCGCCCTACCAAATCGATGGTCGGTGGTACACGCCGAAGGTCGATGAACGCTATGAAGAGGTCGGCATTGCTTCCTGGTATGGAGACCAGTTCCACGGCAAGTTGACGGCGAATGGCGAAATCTTCGACAAACGCCGGCTTTCGGCCGCGCACAAGACGCTGCCGCTGCCGACGCTGGCGGAAGTTGAAAACCTCGAAAACGGCCGACGCATCATCGTTCGCATCAATGACCGGGGGCCGTTTGTCGGCGATCGGGTCATCGATCTTTCGCATGCGGCTGCGGACGAGCTTGGTTTCAGCAGCAAAGGACTGGCGAAGGTGCGGGTCCGTTATGTCGGCGAAACAGATGTGGCGGGCGTCGCCGCGAAGCCGGGAGAGAGCGTGTCGGCAGCGACGAGGGTCGCGGTCTCAAGGGACGCCATTGCGCCGACGAATGCGTCGTCCGTCGAGACGCGCGACCGGCTTGGCGAGCTTATAGCCAGTTCGACGGGCGAGGCCGCGCCGGCGCGAACACCTCGGGCGATCCCCGATCTTTGGGTTGAACTGACCTCGGTCGATAATCTTGACGCTATCGCATCGATGAAGCTCGACTTGCCGGAGCTTGGCCCGGTCGTGGTTCAGGCCGGAGAAAGCGGCGGACGACGGGTGCAGTTCCTGCGAATCGGTCCGTTTATCGATGAAGCGATCGCCGTCGCCTCGCTTTCGCGCGTCAAGGCCGCCGGATTTGGCGATGCGCGGATCATTCACGGCCCACGGTCGTGAGCCTCATTTCGGCATTGTAAAGGGACGCGTTTAGATGACCAGACTCCACCTGCTGAAGATTTCGATTGTGACGATCGTGTTAGGTTTCACGCTCGGGGGCCTCTCCCGCGCCGAAATTTCGACCCCGGCGGCGCATGCGGTCATCATGGATTTCGAAACCGGCGCTGTGCTGTTTGAGAAAGAAGCGGACGTACCGACCGCGCCGGCGTCGATGAGCAAGCTGATGACGTCGGCGCTCGTCTTCGAGCGCCTGAAAAGCGGCCAGCTGAAACTGTCGGACGAGTTTACGGTCTCGGAGAAGGCTTGGCGCATGCAGGGGTCCAAGATGTGGACCCGAGTCGATACGAAGATAGCTCTCGAAGCCTTGTTGAATGGCGTCATCGTCCAGTCCGGCAATGACGCATGCGTCGTGATCGCGGAAAATATCGCCGGCACGGAAGAAGCGTTCGCCGACCTCATGACGAAAAAGGCGCGTGAGTGGGGCATGAAGAATTCGACATTCACCAACTCGACCGGGTGGCCGGACGCCAATCACAAGATGAGCACGCGTGACCTTGCAATCCTCGCTCGCAAGATAATCAAGGATTACCCGGATTACTATAAGTACTATGCGAGACGCGAATTCACTTGGGAGAAAATCCGGCAGCCGAACCGCAATCCTTTGCTTGCTTCGTTCAAGGGCGCCGATGGCCTGAAGACAGGGCACACGGAGGAATCCGGTTACGGCCTTGTCGGTTCAGCGGTCGTCAATGGACAGCGACGGATCATCGTCCTCAACGGGCTTACTTCCGAAAAAGAACGCGCCGTCGAAGCTGAAAGACTGATGCGGATCGCTTTCAATGATTTCACCAACAAGACCTTGTACCAGGCCGGCGATATCGCTGGCGATGCGGCGGTCTTCGCCGGCAAGGCGCCTTCTGTTCCGCTGGTGACGAGGGAGCCTGTTTCAATGCTGCTGCATCGCGGCGCTGCTGAAAAACTCACCGCCAAGGTGATTTATGAGGGGCCGGTCGCCGCGCCGATTTCTGAAGGCCAGCAAATTGGTTATCTACTTGTGGCGATCGAAGGCGCGGACGCGCGGGAATTTCCGCTTCACGCCGGCAAATCCGTCAAGGCGGTCGGCCCGCTTGGCCGCATCGGCCTTGCAGTCAAGCATTTGATGAGCCCGACGCCGGAGGGCGGCGACGCGTCCGCGAGGGAATAGATGTCCCCACGACGCGCCGGCTTTTTTATCAGTTTCGAAGGCGGCGACGGCGCGGGCAAGTCAAGCCAGATCGGCCGCCTGGCCGATCATCTTCGCACGAAGAACCGCATCGTCCGCGTGACGCGCGAGCCGGGCGGTACAGACGGCGCTGAGGAAATTCGTAAATTGATGGTCAGAGGCGGCGCTGATCGGTGGGGTCCGATGACCGAGGCGCTTTTGATGTATGCGGCGAGAGCGGATCATCTCGATCGGGTGATCCGCCCCGCGCTGGCGCGCGGCGAGATCGTCATCTCTGACCGGTTCGCCGATTCAACAATGGCGTATCAAGGCATCGCCGGAGGACTCGGCGAGGCGGTCATTTCGAAATTGCATGACGCGATCGTCGGCGAAGACGACACGGATATCACGATCATTCTGGATGTGCCGACCAGCATTGGTCTTGCGCGCGCCGGCGGACGCGGCTCCGAGGAAAGCCGGTTCGAAAGCATGGGCGAGGCCTATCAGGAGCGCGTCCGGCAGGCTTTCCTGACGATCGCCCGCGACAACCCTGCGCGATGCGTCGTCATAGATGCGACAAAATCCGAGCATCGGGTTTTCACAGAGGTTGCAGCCGCCGTCGAAAAAGCGCTTCAATCGCGGCGATGAGCGAGCAGGAATTGATCATCGAGCCGCGGCGGCGGCATGAATTCGCAGCGTCGCCCGGTTTCGAAGCAGGCCTCGCGCAGGCGCTGAATAATGGAGCGCTTGCGAATGGCTGGCTGATTTCCGGAGGGCCCAGTTCGGGCAAGGCGACGCTTGCCTATCGACTGGCCCGCTCACTCCTATGGCGCGAACGTCCGCCTGACTGTGCTTCGCTGGACGTTCCGGAGACCTCCCGGGCGTATTTGTTGACGGCGTCTGGCGGGCACCCGGACCTCTTTGTTGCGGAACGCAGATACGATGAGAAAAAGGAGCGCCAGGCGACTGAAATCACGGTGGAAACCATCCGGGATCTCGGTCATTTCCTAGCGCACACCCCTTCGATGGGCGGCTGGCGCGTGGCGATTATCGACACAGCGGACGACCTCAATCGAAACTCAGCGAACGCCCTCTTGAAGGCGCTTGAAGAACCGCCGCCGCGGACGGCGATCTTTGTCCTTTCTTCCGCGCCCGGAAGATTGCTCCCGACAATCCGGTCAAGGTGCCGGCGGATCGTATTGCGACCGCTCAGCGATATGGCCATCGCAGAATTCCTCGAACGGGAAGGGGCGGCGTCGGCGGAACAGGCGCAAAAATACGCGCTCGCGGCTGGCGGGCGTCCTGGATACGCTCTGTCGCTGGCGCGCGGCGAGGGCGCCTTTGCAATCGATGCGCTGGAGGAATTCTGGTCTGCGGCGATTGAAGGGAGTGACGTCGGCGGCGTCGCACAAAAATTCTCTGGCCGCAACAGCGACGGCGTTTTCGACTATTTCCGCTCGATGTTGTCGGCGCGCCTGGCGGCGGAAGCGGTCGCTCATGCGCGCGCGGCTGACCCGCGCGCAGGCGCCTTTCTCGATTTAAAGGATTTCGTCGATCCGATGTTCAGTCGCGGCGAAGCCGTCAATCTCGATCGTGGGCAAATGCTGCTCGCGGCCGCGCGAGCCTTCAAATCCGTACAGCGATAGAAGGCCATGCTCGTCGACAGTCACGTTAATTTGCACCATGAAAAATTCAAAGGGGAGGTCGACACAATTATAGCGGCCGCCCACGATGCAGGTGTCGGCGTCATGCTGACAATCTCGGACAGAATCAGTTCAACCGATGCGATAAGGGCGGTGTCGTCGCGTTATGACAATATCTGGCGATCGGTCGGCGCACATCCGCATTACGCAAGCGAGCATCTCGATCTCACCGCTGAAACCCTCGTCGAGATGGCGGCAGAGGAGGACGTTGTCGGCATCGGCGAATGCGGTCTCGACTTTCATTATGCTTTTTCGCCGGCTGATGCGCAGGAAAAAGTCTTCGCCGCTCATATTGAAGCCGCTCAGGAAACCGGTCTTCCGCTGATCATTCACACGCGCGAGGCCGACCTGCAGATGAAAACGATGCTCGAAAATGCCTTCCACAGACGCAATTTCACGCCCTTGCTCCATTGCTACACGAGCGGGCTTGAGCTTGCGGAAATCGTCATGACTATGGGCGGTTATATTTCGTTTTCCGGAATCATCACGTTCAAGAACGCCGAGAACGTCAGGTCGATCGCCGCGCGCATGCCCCACGACAGGATCATCATTGAAACGGATTGCCCTTATCTCGCGCCGATGCCGTTTCGAGGCAGGCGTTGCGAACCGGCCCATGTCGTTCACATCGCCGACAAGCTTGCGGAAATACTGCGTTTGTCACGCGAAGAAGTTGATCGGCTGACAACGGATAATTTCTTCAGGCTGTTCGCGAGGGCGAAGCGCCCCGGAGATCGTCCGTGAGCGGCGACCGTGGATCGACGCATTTCAGAGCGGTCATTCTCGGATGCGGCTCCTCGGGCGGCGTCCCGCGCGTCGGCGGCGCAGACGGCCGCGGCGATTGGGGTTCCTGCGACCCATTCGAACCAAAAAACCGTCGCTTGCGCTGTTCGCTGCTCATCGAACGTGCGCAAAAATCTGGCGAATTCCCGCGCAGCGACGTGACGTCTTGTGTGATCGATACGTCGCCTGATTTTCGCGAACAAATGCTGGCGGCGGCGGTCAATCATGTTGACGCTGTCATGCTGACGCATGATCATGCCGATCAGACCCACGGAATTGACGACCTTCGGGCCTTTGCAATCCGCACCAGAAAACGCATCCCGGTGTATCTCGACCGCGCGACAGCCGGCGGCGCCGTCGATCGGTTCCGCTATTGCTTCCAGCAAGCCGAAGGGAGTTGGTATCCGGCGATCCTTGAAGAACGCACAATAGCCGAACCCGGAACAGCGTTTACGATTTCCGGGCCCGGCGGCGACGTTCCGGTTACCGCGTTCATCCAGCGTCACGGGCCCGTTAACTCTCTGGGGTTTCGCGTCGCCGACCTTGCATATTCCAGCGACGTTAACGTTCTTTCGGATGAGAGTTTCGACATCCTCGACGGGGTGCGCATCTGGATCGTCGATGCGCTACAGATTGCGCCGCACGGCACGCATGCCAATCTGGAGACGACCTTGCGCTGGATCGAGCGCGTGAAACCGGAACGCGCGATTTTGACCAATCTTCATGTGACGATGGACTATTGCAAGCTGATCGGAATGCTGCCTCGAGGCGTTGAGCCGGCCTTCGATGGGCTCACGGTGATGTTTTGAAGCAAATTGACCGTGAACTTCCGGCCAATCCATTATTTGCGACAATACCAATTGTGCGAATTATGTATGCGGCGGATATAGGGGGCGGTCCGCCCGGCCCACACGGCCCACACGGCCGGCCGGCAATCTCAATCGGACTCAGAGCGGTTTGCGGAATTTCAGCGTCATGCGATCGGATTCGCCGATCGCTTCCATTTCAGCCTTCAGCTTCGGGTTATCGCGGCTGTTCGCCAGCGACGGCGGCAAGCGCCAGACGAAGTCGCTTTCCGTCGGTTTGTCGGCGGGATTGGCGTTGATTTCGCTCGATTCGACGAATTCAAAGCCGGCCGATTCAAACGCCGCGATCATGTCGGATTGCTTGAGGTACCCATTGTCGCCCTCGGCCCATTTCGCCGAGTTGGCCTCCGGCGCACGGTGCTGAACGACGCCTACGACGCCGCCCGGCTTTAACATAGCCATCGTGTCCTGAAGCGCTGCGCTCAAGAACCCGCCCTCTTCCTCGAGCCGATTGAAATGGTGCAGCGCGCGGATCATAAGCACCACGTCAACCTGACCTTTGACATCCTCGGGGACTGCTCCAAAGGCGAGCGCCCCGATCTCCGCGCCGTTTTCCGGCCGCCACTCGACAGATCCGGCGACCCACTCGGCCGGCCAAACGGCTTTTTTCTCGGGCGGCGGCGCGAATTGTCCGAACAGCGCCCACATCGATGGCGCGTAATCGGCGCCGATGACTTTTCCATCGGGCCCGAGATAATCTGCAAGTATCCCCGAATACCAGATCGATCCCGGCAGCGTATCTACAACGGTCATCCCCGGCGCGACATCGAAAAACTCAAGAGTCTCACGCGGATGGCGCCATTTGAAGCGGCTCTGCACATCGGCCGCCTGTTTCAGGAGGACTTCATCCATCCGAGCGCCGTCAAAGCCGCCTATCGCGGCGGGCGCGCCATTCGATTTGCCAGAAACGCTGGCGCACGCCATCAAAGCGAGCGCGACGGCAGGCACGATCAATCGCCGCAACATGACTCTCTCCCTCAACGCATTATTAGCCAGCAGTATCGAAGACGCCTAGTGCAGCGCCTTGACGATCTGTTCGCACACTTTCTTGGCGTCTCCGAATAACATCATTGTGTTTTCCCGGAAAAAAAGCTCGTTCTGTACGCCGGCGTAACCGGAAGCCATTGAACGCTTTACAAAAAGCACAGTGCGAGCATTCTCGACATCGAGGATCGGCATGCCGTAGATCGGCGATGTCTTGTCGGTCTTGGCCGCCGGATTGGTCACGTCATTGGCGCCAATGACAAAGGCGACGTCCGCGGTCCGGAACTCCGCGTTGATGTCCTCAAGCTCAAAGACCTCATCATAGGGAACCTGCGCCTCAGCCAGCAAAACGTTCATGTGGCCGGGCATCCTGCCGGCGACCGGGTGAATGGCGTATTTGACCTCGACCCCCGCTTCTTTCAGCGCGTCGGCCATTTCCTTCAACGAGTGCTGCGCTTGCGCGACCGCCATGCCATAGCCCGGCACCACGATGACTTTGCCGGCGTTCTTCATGATGAAAGCTGCATCGTCGGCGGAGCCCTGCTTGACCGGGCGCGTTTCCTCGCCCGCAGCGCCGGCGACGGCGTCTTCGCCGCCGAACCCGCCAAGGATGACGGAAATGAACGACCGGCCCATCCCCTTGCACATGATGTAAGAAAGGATCGCGCCCGAAGAGCCGACCAGCGCGCCGGTGATAATCAGCGCCATGTTTTCCAGGGTAAATCCGATGCCGGCGGCGGCCCAGCCCGAATAGGAATTCAGCATCGACACGACGACTGGCATGTCGGCGCCGCCGATCGGGATGATCAGCAGGAAGCCAAGCGCAAAAGCTGCAAAGGTCAGCGCCGCAAAGATCGCGACATTCTGCACTCCTGTCATCAACGTGCCGATCATCAAAACAATGAACAGCGCCAGCGCCAGATTGATGATATGGCGCGCCGGCAGAAGGATCGGCTTGCCCGACATTTTGCCGGCGAGTTTGGCGTAGGCGATGACCGAGCCGGAGAACGTGATGGCGCCGATTGCGACGCCGAGCGACATCTCCAGCGCAGACTGAAGATGGATATCGCCGAGCGCGCCGACGCCGAACGCTTCAGGCGACAAAAACGCCGCCCAGGCGATGAAGACCGCCGCCATGCCGACAAGGCTGTGGAAGAATGCCACAAGTTCTGGCATCTCTGTCATTTTCACGCGCTGCGCGACGACCGCGCCGACGCCGCCGCCTGCGCCGACGCCGAGGATTATGATCGCCCAGGTCATAAGTCCCTTGTCCTGAAGGACAAACAGCGTCGTCACGATCGCGATCGCCATGCCGATCATGCCGAAGCGATTGCCCTGACGCGCTGTTTCCGGCGACGAAAGTCCTCTCAGCGCCAGGATGAAAAGAACGCCGGAAGCGATGTAGAGAAGTGGCGGAAGGTTGTGCCCCATGACGTTCTAGGATCCCTTCTTCTTGTACATCGCGAGCATGCGTTGCGTGACGAGGAAGCCGCCGAAAATGTTGACGCTGGCGAGTGCTACCGCGAGGAACCCAAACAACCTCGATGCGTTGCTGGACGCCGACGCCATGTCGGCGCCGACAGCGATCAGGGCGCCGACAATGACGACGGATGAAATCGCGTTGGTCACGGACATCAGCGGCGTATGAAGCGCCGGCGTCACCGACCAGACGACATAATACCCGACGAAAATCGCCAGAATGAAAATCGCCAGCAGGTAAACGAAATCCGCGGGTCCGCCGGAGACCGCCGAGGCGATCTGGTTTATCTGGCCGATGAGCGATTGCGCCTGCTGGCTTGCCGCATCAAGGCTTTCCGCCGAAGACCCGGCGCTGTCTGCAGCCGCTTTCAGCGCCTCGGCGGCTTCCTCGACTTTCTTCGCCGCTTCGACTGCGGATTGATCGGTCGTCGGTTCAGCCATGGGGTTGCTCCTTCAGGGCGCTGTCGGACAGATCTGCTGGTTTCTGTGCGAAAGCGGGATGGATGATTGCGCCGTTACGGGTCAGCGCCACGCCCTTGATGATATCGTCGTTCCAGTCGACGGCGAACACTCCTTTCTCCTTATCGAAAAAGGCCGAGACGAAATTGAATAGGTTTTTCGCGTAAAGGGTTGAGGCGTCTGTCGACAAACGGCCGGGTACGTTTTCGAAACCGATGATGATGACGCCGCCGACGTCGATGACTTCGCCGCGGCGGGACAGGGCGACGTTGCCCCCCTGCTCGACCGCGAGATCGACCAGCACTGAACCTGGCGCCATCGAGCGAACCATTTCTTCAGTAACCAGCCGCGGCGCCGGCCGGCCCGGTATCAGCGCGGTCGTGATCACGATGTTCTGCTTGGCGATATGCTTGGCGACGAACGCCGCCTGGCGCTGCTGGAAGTCCGCCGACATCTCCTTGGCATAGCCGCCGGCGGTCTCCGCGCCCTTCATCGCTTCCTCGTCGACGGTGACGAAACTGGCGCCGAGGCTCTCGACCTGCTCTTTCGCGGCCCAGCGGACATCAGTCGCGGAAACGACCGCGCCGAGACGGCGCGCCGTCGCAATCGCCTGCAGGCCAGCGACCCCAGCCCCCATGATGAAGATCTTCGCCGGCGCAATCGTCCCCGCCGCCGTCATCATCATCGGGATCGCCCGGCCGTAATAGGCCGCAGCGTCGATCACCGCCTTGTAGCCGGCGAGGTTCGACTGCGACGACAAAACGTCCATCGACTGCGCCCGGGTGATGCGCGGCATCAGGTCCATCGCAAACAACTCTAGACCGGCGGTCGCGGCCGCTTGCAGCATTTCCGGATCGCCATGCGGCGAGGCGATCGCGACGATTTTCTGGCCCGCCGCAAAGCGACCCATATCGTTGGCGGCTGGCGCGCGAACGGCAAGAATAAGATCGGCGCCATTGATCGCTTCGGCGCCGGTCGCGACGATCGATGCGCCAGCGTCTTCGAACGCGTAGTCCGGCAGGTTCGCCGCTTCGCCGGCGCCGCGTTCAATGACGAGCTGGGCGCCAAGCCCGACGAATTTCTTCACCGTTTCCGGCGACGCGGCGACGCGCGTTTCTCCGGCCCGCGTTTCTCGAAGGACGGCGATTTTCATGGCGACTCCTGTTGCGCCTCAGCGAATGGATGAAACCCCGACGCAGCCGCAGGCAGCATCGGACTGCGCCAGCGAATGCAACGCGAAGGGTGCGTCAATGGATGAAAAACGTCTTGGCGACCCACCAGACAAAGACATAAACGCCAACGAACGAAATGAACGCGACGCCGATCCCGTTCGCCAGCACGAGTTGCGTGAAGAACATGGCCAGACCCATCGTGAGCGGCACGCCAACCTCGGCCGAAGCCTTCATGACGCCCTTGTAAATCTTGCGGTGCTCTTCTGCGTCTTCCGATTTCCGTTGCGCCTCGTCGACCGTCGCCATGGCCATGGTTTCTCCTCATTTATCATGGCGTTTCTGGCGGAATTCCTCAGCTTGGGCAAGGGGTTCGGGTCAGTTGCCGACCCTGACCGGCCAGCAGGTCAGCAAAGTCCGCAGGGTCGAAACGAAGGCGATCGGCTGTTCCATCATCAAATGGTGATGAACCGCGGGCATGACCACGAAAGGCGAGCGGCCTTTTGTTTGCCCGCGCAAATGGTCGAACCCTTCGCCGCTCGCAAAGGCCGACGCCTCACCATAAATGAACGCCAGCGGGCATCGTGCGGCTAGAAACAGGTCCCGCTCGTAATGGATTTCGAAATTCTGGCCATGCGAAGGGTCGAATTTCCAGGTCCAGCCGACGCCGCCTTCAGCGCCGGGCGCCTTTTGCAATCCCTCGCGCGCGATGTAATCGACCAGGTAATGTTCCGCAGACGGCTGGTTCGGCAGGAATCGAAAACGCGAAATAGGCACTTCGATCGACGCGTAAATTCGATTTGCCTTGACCGGTCCGTCGGAGCCCATCTTGCTGAGGATCGTGTAGCCTTCGTCCGGATCGGGTTTGCCGATCGGGCTGTCGATCACAACCGCACCAAGGAGCGCCTCGCCGCGACGCTCTACCGCAGCGAGCGTCACCCAGCCGCCGAACGAGTGACCGACGACGATTGGGCGTCCGCCCTCGCCTGCTCCCGAAGCGCCGATTACGGCGAATAACTCGTCTACGGAAAGCTCCAGTGAGTAAGCAGGGCGCCAATCGCTGTCGCCCATGCCTGACATGTCGAAGGCTACGACGCGATACTGGCGTGAAAGGAACGAGGCGAATGGTCGCCACCAATTGCGGTGAGCGCGTCCGCCGTGAATCAAGACGAGCCCGCGCTGGCCGCGCGCGCCCCAGGCCGAATAGCGGATCGAGGCGCCCGCAACCTCGACAGAGCCTTCGTCCGACGGCGCGGAGATCGCTGCGTTGAACCAGTCGGGCGCTGGCGGTTTGGCGCCGCCAAAATGTTCGATTGGACGAATATGGTCAGCCTTCTGATCGCTCATGCCGGCGCTTCTTCCTCATCCCTCGGCGCCGCAGATGTATGCGCGCAAACTAGGTGAACGCATTCTTAACGGCGGCGGCCCTGCTGACCCGTAATGAAACATTTTAACGCGATGTTTAGTCCACGCCATTAGGGATTGCCTTCGTTATTTCATTCGGGGCGCAAGGACAATCCATTCATGACCGTGAAAACAATTCTCATCGTTGACGACGATCCGACGCAGCGCCGGCTGATGCGCGCCGTCTGCGAGCGGGCCGGCTATCCCGTGGTGCAGGCCGAATCCGGCGAAGGCGCTATTTCACTGTTGCAATCCGATCAGGGCCAGGACGTAAGCCTAATAATGCTCGATCTCAGGATGCCGGGCCTCGGCGGCATGGAGACATTGAAGCGCGTCAAGTCGTTCCGAGACGATATTCCGGTGATCGTGCTGACCGCGCAAGGCGGCATAGATACGGTCGTTGAGGCGATGCAGAGCGGCGCGGCGGACTTCTTTGTCAAGCCTGCAAGCCCTGAGCGCGTGATTGTCTCGATCAACAACGCGCTCAACCTGACGACGCTCAAGGGCGAGGTATCGCGCCTCAAGCGGAAGCGTGATGGCGCGCTCGGCTTCAAGGATCTGATCGGACAAAGCGCCGCCCTGAAAAACGTCATGCGTATCGGCGAGCGCGCCGCCGCCTCGAACATCCCGATCCTCATCTCGGGTGAAAGCGGCGTCGGCAAGGAAATGATCGCACGGGCGATCCAGGGATCGTCGGAACGCGCCGGCCGCGCCTTCATTACGGTCAATTGCGGCGCCATCCCCGAAAACCTCGTTGAAAGCATCCTCTTCGGCCACGAAAAAGGATCCTTCACCGGCGCCCATCAAAAACATATCGGCAAGTTCCAGGAAGCCGACGGCGGGACGATATTTCTCGATGAAATCGGCGAACTGCCGGCCGATATGCAGGTCAAGCTGTTGCGCGTCCTGCAGGAGGGCGATGTAGATCCCATCGGATCAAAGCGTCCGACCAAGGTCGATGTACGCGTCATCTCCGCGACCAATCGCGATCTCGGCGAAGAGGTCAAAGCCGGCCGCTTCCGGGAGGATCTCTATTATCGCCTCAATGTCTTCCCGGTGCATATTCCGCCGTTGCGCGAGCGCGTTGAGGACATCCCTGCGCTCGTCGATCATTTCATCCAGCGCTACAATGCCGAGGAACGCCGTGACGTTCGCGGCGTTCAGCACGAAGTTCTTGAAGTGCTGATGCGACAGCAATGGCCTGGCAATGTGCGCCAGCTCGAAAACACCGTCTTCCGCGCTGTCGTTCTCGCCGAAACGCCGTATCTTTCGGCGCGCGATTTCCCGCTTCTCGCCGCGGAATTTGAGGCGGCCGGCGTCGACATGGGGCCGCCGCCGGTGATGGACGACGACGCTGAGCCGGCGCCCGCGGCAGTCGCTGCAAGCCCAGCGCGCGGGCTTGCCGGAAACTCCTCAACACCATTTGAAAATGTTGATGTTTTCGATCGCGACGGCCATTTGCGGACGCTAGAATCGATCGAACGCGACCTTATCGCGCTGGCGATCGACACTTATGACGGTCGCATGTCGGAAGTCGCCCGTCGGCTCGGCATGGGTCGCTCGACGCTCTATCGCAAACTTCGCGACCACGGACTCGAGGTAAAGCGCGCCGGTTGACGCGCGCCCGCTCCTATTCGCCGAGCGCCGACAGGTAGAGGTCGAGAAGCGCCTCTTCCTCTTCACGTCGCGCCTTGTCCATTTTTCGCAAGCGGATCACTTTGCGCAGCGTTTTTGTGTCATAGCCCTCGCCCTTCGCCTCGGCGAAAACTTCCTTGATGTCGCCGGCGATCGTCGATTTTTCCTCTTCGAGCCGCTCAACGCGCTCGAGGAAGGAACGCAGCCGTTCAGCCGCCACCGTCGTTGCGCCCGGGGCCGCCGAGCTCGCTGAAATCGTCGCCGTTCCGTCCGCCATGTAACGCTCCGTTTGACTGTTCGGGAGGGCGAGGTAAGCCTGCGTCGCGCGATATTTCCAAGCCGAATTCATCCCCATGTTTCTTCCACATGTGAAAGCGGAGGATGATGGATGTTTTGTCGGCTTTTTTTCCACAGGGCGGATGCGGATCAAGGGGAATTAAGGTCGCGCCAAGCCAAGTCCGGCGCCCGTCAGATCTCCTGGCCGTTGAGATCATCCCTCAGTTTTTTCGCCCGCTCCCTTGCGTGCTCCTCATGCGGGTTCCACTGAAGGGCTTCCTGCAACATGTCGTACGCGCCACGCTTGTCGCCGCTCGCCAGCATGATTTCGGAGAGCGCGATTCGCGCATCGAACTGTCGGGTTTCGAGTTCAACGGCGTGAGAGAAATCTGCGATCGCTCCAGGCGCATCATCAGTCTGCAGCCGAATTGCGCCGCGCAACGCATAGGCCTGCGCAAACGAAGGCGCGAGGCCGACCGCGTGATCGAGCAGGGCTTCGGCGAGGTCGAAATGCCCGCTGTCCGCGGCCGTATTGGCGCGCTGGTAAAGAACATCGACCGTATCGCTTTGCGCATCGGCCCAGATCGTCTGAATCTGATTGATGACGGCTTCGGAATCCCGCCCGTCGCCGGTCCGCAGTTCCTCGAACAGGCCATCCAGCCGGCTATCGGTCTGGTCGGCCAGCGCCGAAACGGTCATCGCCGATCCGGCCAAAATCGTAAGGAAGAGTGCGCGCATCGGCCTCATCCTAGGCTGTCAGCGAGATTTGGACCAATGATTTTTGAGCGTGTTTGCACGACGGCCGATCCGGCTCAATCGTTCCTGTCCTGAAACGGTCGATCCGACCTTAACCCTGACGGGCTTTGAAGCGCTTCTGGGTCTTGTTGATAACGTAGACCCTGCCCTTGCGGCGCACGACCCGGCAATCCTTGTGACGGGACTTCAGCGATTTCAGTGAGCTTCTGACTTTCATGGGTCTATCGGGGTCTGTTGGCGCAAATGGGAGCGCGCGGGATAGAGCGGCCCCCGCATTCTGTCAACCGTCCGCTGCGGGATTAGCAGCTTGTTGGAATTTAAGTTGTTTATTGGACCGCCGCGCGCACACACCTTGGGCGGTCAGTTGTAAGGGTTTGTATGCGTACTGGCCGTTTGCATGTGGTAGACGCACTTTGTGCGGCTTTTTTGGCGGGATGCTCGTTGGCGTCTTGCTCAGGCGGCGGCTCTCCGCCCGCGCCAGGGCCGTCGCCCGCGTCAATAACAACTTTTTCCGGGAGCGCGGCGTCGGGGTCAAGCGTCACCCTTTCCTGGACAGGCTCAAGCCAATTCACCGTCTACAGGGTTTTTCGAAACGGCGGCGAGATCGCGACCGTAACGACGACCAGCTTCACCGACACCGGTCTCGCCGCGACCACCGCCTATGATTACCAAGTGCGCGGCGAAGGCGCTTCGGGACTGTCGGCGGCGAGCCCGACGATAACCGTTGCGACGCTCAACATGCTGACGCTCGTCCAGGCGCGGCTCGTCGACGCGGCGTCACGTAGCGATATGCTGGTGCGCGATATCGAATTCGACGCCGCTGGAAACATTGTTATCGCGGGCGGCGCCTTCTCGGCGAATTTCCCGACGACCGCCGGCGCTTATGACCGCACCTTCGCGTCAGGCGGTTCGTCCACCGGAACGGCGGGCGCATCGGACGCTTTCGTGATGAAGGTCAGCCGAACCGGTCAAATACTGTGGTCGACGCTGATTGGCGGACCGAATCACGACCGGGCCTATGGAATCGAGATCGCGCCGGATGGCGGCGTCATCATCGCCGGGAGGGCCGGCGAGGGATTTCCGACGACCGCCGGCGTCGTGCAAACGGCCTTCGCTGGCGACACCAATCCTGTCTCCGCTTATGGGCGGCAGGACGGCTTCATTGCGAAGCTGTCCGCTGACGGATCAACGCTGCTCTGGTCAACCTATTTCGGCGACAGCCGCGCCGGGTTTCTCCGTGATGTCGGCGTCGACGGCGCCGACAAGGTTTATGTCGCCGGCGTTTATTACGCCGGCCTCGCCCATATCACCGGCAATGCGCGCCAGGCGTCGCCCAACGGGCAGCATGATCTCGTCTATGCGCGCCTCAATGCGACGGCGACGGCTGTCGAATACGGCACCTATCTCGGTGGAAACGAGCCCGCCGGTCAAACGCCCGGAACGCCGTCGATCGTCGTGACATCGGCGCGCGACGTATTCCTGGCGATCGACGAAGGCGGAACCGGCGCCCCGACCACCGCAAGCGCCTATCAGCGCAACAACGCCGGCGGCAAGGACCTTCTGCTGGCGCGGTTCAGCGCCGGCGATCAGCTTGTCTATGCGACCTATCTCGGCGGCGCCGGCGAGGAGTCGCTCGAAACCCATAACATCGCCGCGGATCCGTCGAACCGGCTCGTCATCGCCGCGATGAGCGCTTCGACCAATTATCCGACGACGCTCGGCGCCTATCAGCAATCGATCGGCGGCGCGACGGACGGCGTCGTGTCGATCCTTTCGGCGGACGGGTCAGCGCTCTCCGCGTCAACCTATTTCGGCGGCGCCGGACAGGAAGACATTCAGGGCGTCAAGGTTGCGCCGAACGGTCTCATTTTTGTTTCCGGCGGCACTGGCGCATCTTCGCTACGCACAACAGCGAACGCTTTCCAACGGAATTTCGCAGGCCTCGACGATGTGGCGCTTGCCGCTTTCCTGCCCGATCTCAAAGCGACACCCTATCTGACCTATCTCGGCGGTTCGGATCGGGACGGCGCGACGGCGGTTGATATTGCAAGCGATGGCGCGGTTGCGATTGGAGGACAAACTGCATCGTCGAATTTCCCGATTAGCGTGGGCGGATCAACGGCGCCAAACGGCGCCAATACAGGCTGGACGGCGCTCTTTACGCCGTGACGCTCACCCAGCGCGGCGGCGCTCCGTCGTCATGGAGTCAGCGACAAGCGAAGCGCCCGAAAACGGGTAAACGCCGTCAGCCCCCAGGATATGAGCCGTCACGCTGTCGAACAGCGGCGCGAACGCCTCGTCCAGCACATTCAGGCCGCCCGCATAGGCGCCAAAGGCCGGCATCACGAGACGCCGGCTGTCGGTCGCAAAGCAGCGCCGGCGCGCCAGCCGGGTCTCCGC
>JBGSSK010000284.1:0-8002 GCA_041737095.1 Parvularculaceae bacterium
CTTCAGCCGGATCGACGCGTGGCCCGCTGGTCGCCGGAAGGCCGCCGCCTCCGCCGCTTCCCGCGGCGAGCGCCGGCGCCGTCAACGGCGCGAACGCGAGCGATGAGGTCAATATCGTCAGTACAAAGATCGCTTTTTTCATCGCGCGGTCTCCTCCTCGGCCATTGCGGGTCATGATAGGATGAATTCCGGTCGCCGTCATCTTGCGCATCATCGCCCCGATCTTTCTCCGTCGACAGGCGTCGCGCCGAGGGCGCGCATGGCGGCGGCGACGCTGGTGATCGCCGCCTCCGCGACGGCGGGGTCTTCGGCGCGCGCAATGATCGTGACGCCTTTTTCGTCGCCGTCGATCGGGTATGAGCCGATGGCGACTCCTGAAATCGCCGTCTGGATTGACAGCAATTGCTCGGCGAGGCGCGATTCCGGCAGGCCCATCGCGGTGACGGCGCGCGCATGGATCATCACGCCGCGTTCGAGCGCCGTTTCGATGGCGTTCAGCATGCCTTTGAATATGCTCGGAACGCCCGCCATCACGAAGACATTGCCGATGCGGACGCCCGGCGCGCCGGAGACCGGATTCATGATGAGCTCGGCGCCCTCCGGCATCAAGGCCATGCGGCGGCGCGCCGACGTGACTTCCTCGCCTTTTGCTTCATACCATGCGCGGATCAGCCGTATCGCATCCGGATGCTCGGTCATCGGCCGGTCGAACGCGCGTGCAACCGCATCATAGGTGATGTCGTCATGCGTCGGCCCGATGCCGCCCGATGTGAAGACGTAATCATGGCGCGCGCGCAGCGCATTGAGCGCTTCGACGATTGCCGTTTGGTCATCGGCGACGATGCGCGCTTCCTTCAGCGCGATCGCGCGGTCATTGAGCCAGCCGGCGAGGAAATGGATGTTGGCGTCGCGCGTCCTCCCCGAAAGGAGTTCATCGCCGATGGCCAGGATGGCGGCTGTCTTCGCGGTCATGCGGCGATCCCTTCGACGGCGCCGGAATCGGCATGCCTTGTCGGCGCTGGACCTTGCTGCCTTTTCGGCTTTCCGCGCCGGATTGCGCGCCAAAAGGCATGCTCTTTCCCGGCGGAAAAGGCGCCCCAATTCACCATCGCGGCACGCTTCAGCGCATCCATATTTTGCTCGCAACCCGTCAACGCCTGATCCTTTTCGTCGAAATTTCAAGACGCCGGCATCATAAAGCCAAACGCAAGGTGGGGGACGGATTTATTTTCCGAAAGGGAATCAGAAGGATAGATGATTAACGTGAATTTCGCAGGCGGCGCGCCGCTGCGCTCCGGTCGGGCGGTCGATCAGGATCCGTTGAGCGCCCGATCATGCCAGCGCAAATGTTCGTCGACGAAACTTGCGATGAAGAAATAGGAATGATCATAGCCGTCGCGAATATTGAGGGTCAGCTTTTGACCCGCTTTGATCGCCGCCGCCTCGAATAGCGCCGGCTTCAACTGCTCGTCGAGAAACTGGTCCGCGGCGCCTTGATCGATGAGAATATGCGCCAGACCTGGCCCGCGCTCCGCGACGAGGCGTGTCGCGTCATAGGCCGCCCAGCGCGTTTCGTCCGGGCCGAGATAATTCGCGAACGCCTTCCTGCCCCACGGAACGACCGACGGCGCGACAATCGGCGAGAACGCAGAGCAGGACCGAAATTTGCGCGGATTTTTCAGATGGATGGTCAGTGCGCCGTGCCCACCCATCGAATGGCCCGAAATCCCGGTGCGCGACGGATCGGACGGAAAATGCGCGGCGATGAGTTCAGGGAGTTCGTCGACAATATAGGAATACATGCGGTAATGCGCCCGCCAGGGCGCCTCGGTCGCGTCGAGGTAAAAGCCGGCGCCCTTGCCGAAATCATAGGTCTTCGGATCGAGGTCCGGAACGTCGTCGCCGCGCGGGCTCGTATCCGGCGCGACGATCATCATGCCGAGCTCAGAGGCGACGCGCTGCGCGCCGGCCTTCACGGTGAAATTCTCCTCCGTGCAGGTGAGGCCCGACAGCCAGAACAGCGTCGGAAACGGCCCCGCGCCGTGCGTCGCCGCAGGCGGCGTGAAGACGGCGAAGCGCATGTCGCAAGAAAGCGTGCGGCTATGATGCTTCCACACGGCCTGCTCGCCGCCGAAACATGTCGAGGATGATATGCGGTCCAATTCGCTACTCCGTCTTGAGGCGGGTGATGGTATTCAGGACGCCGAGATCGGCATCGATGCCGCCGACGACATACAGTCCCTTCTCGCCAGCGACGAGGCCTCGATGGTCCATGCTCGGCCGGATGTCGCCGACAACGCGCCATTCGCCGGCGCCGACATCATAGGCGACCAGTTTTTCCGACGGTTTCGCTGGCGCGCCGTCATAGCCGACGCCTGTGTAATTATAGGGATTGTCGCCGCCGCCTGCGAAATAGATCGACGGCAGCCCCTGGCTCGCCGCCATTCGGTAGAACGGGCCGACCGGCGGCGGCGGCGCGCGCGTCCAGTCGATCGTGTCGGGCGAGGCTTCGGCGACCTTGCCGATCCAGGCTTCATCGCTGGCGACGAAGGCGCGTTCGCCATCCTCGCCGGCGACCGCCTTGACGCCGCCCATGACAAGAAGCGTTGTCCCGTCGCCGCCGCCGGCCTGACCGAAGACCGGCGCGCCCGGAAAATCCGTCGCGCGGAACCAGCGATCCTCCGCCGCATCATAGACCTGCGTCAGGGCGACATTGCCGTCATCATGCCAGCCGGAGACGAGATAGACATAACGGTCGAAGAGTACGATCGCCGTCGTGTCGTCGACCGGCGTCGGCATGTCGGCGACACGCGCATATTGCTCCGTAACCGGATCGAAGCGGAAGACCTCCGGCGTCGATTTCTCGGCGCCGTCCGACGCGACCGTGTAGCCGCCGAATATGTAGATCTTCCCGGCGACGCTCGCCGCGACGCTGGCGAGGCGGCCCTGATCGACAGGGACGTCGCCGATTGCGCGGCAGTCGAGCGTCGCCTCGATGCAGGCATAGGCGCTGGCGACGATGTCGGCATGGGTCTTGCCGGGCCCGAGGCCGAGAAAGGAATAGATCGTCGCTTTCCCCTTTGCGTCTTGCGCGAAGGCGACGGCGTTATTGGCGACAGGCGCCGGCAACGCCTCGCGCGTTTCAACGGCGAGCGGCGCAGCGCAAGCGGCGAGAAAAAGGAGCGGAGCGAGCGGATATCGCATTGAGAGTTTCGCGAGCAGGTTTTGGCGTATCAGATATAGCTTGCCCTAACACCAAAAGGCGGAAATCCAAAACCTCCAGGGCGCCCCCGGAACCCCTCATGCGCGAAGCGGCAGCCTCAGGAAAAGCGACCGCTCGGCGAGCCTGCGCCGTTTCAGTGCGTCAAGAACGACGCGCTCGCCGCCGATGTCGGCGGCGACGAGATAGCGGAAGGCCTCCGCCGCGCCCTTGCGGTCGCCCTTGTTGAGACGGGCGAGCACCAGCGTCCGGGCGAAAGCCGCCGGTCCCATGTTATAGGCGAGCGAGACCAGCGCCGAGAATTCGTTCTCGTTCACCGGAACCTCGACGAGCCTTCGCACGGCGGCTTCGGCGTCCCTGACATCGGCGATCAGCAATCGGTCGGCCTCGGCTTTCGTGATCGACATGCCGGGCTGCGCCGTTCCAGCGTGGCCGTAGCCGATCAGCCATTGCCCGGCGAGCTTGTAGGCGTCGAGGCGCAATCCTTCGCTCTTGCGGATGATCTCGAGCCCGCGCTCGTTCATCGCGAGCCAGGCGTTCGCCGAGTTGAACGCATCGGGCGCCGGCGGCAGCGGGCGAAAGCGCTCGCGGCCGAGCGGAACAAGTTCGCGGAAGAACGTCACGCGCGGCGCATCGGGCGTCGCCGGCGCCGGCCCCTGCGTCAGCGACAGCGCCGACAGCGCAAGGACGAGGACAGCGATGACGGCGAGCGGCCGATTGGTCATGACGGAGCTATCTAACGGAACGCCCGCGGCGGTTCAAACGCGAGCAGTCAAATGCGCGTTTTTCAAAGAACGGGGCGTTCACTGCCGCAGGACGACCTGGTTCCCGGCGCCCGCGAGGCCGCCCGGCACCGGCACCGGCGTATCCTCGTAATTCGTGTTCAGCACCAGATTGACGCCGCCAAGGAGCTCGATCTTGTCGGCGATGATGGCGGTGTAGGCGGAAGATTGGGCGACCGGCGCATTGGCGCGCCCGAGAAACTTGCCCTTTGGCAGATAGATGGTGCCCACCAGCGTCTTCACATTGTTGCTGGCGACCTCGAAAACCTTGATCGTTTTGCCGGCCGGATCCTGCCAGATGAGGACGCCCGCCATCGGGCCCGTCAGCGGCGCGCTGAGGGAGACGTCGACGCTGTCCTGCATGAAAAGGTCGGCGCCATTGCCGACGAAATAGAACCCGACCTCTTCGCCGAAAATGCGGCTTGTGCCAAGGACCTGCATGTCGCCATCCTTGATGATGTAAAGGCCCTTCTGGAAAGTGATGTCGGAGGCGCCGAGTATCGTCAGGCCGCCGCAATAGACGCCCGGCTGCAGCTGCCCGACATAATTGCTGACCGAATGCTTGTTGTAGTTGCATGCGCCGACCGTCGGCGCCGCGCGCGTGGCGAGCGGATTGTCGCGCGGCGGGCAGTCGGTCAGCGGCGTCGGCGAATAATTTATCGAACCGCCGCCATAGCCGCCGGCGCTGCAGGTCAGGTGACTGGTGATCCTGGCGTTGTTGTAGACGCCGATCGCCGTCGTATTCGTCGAATTCGCATAGATCGAACAGGTCTTGCCGCTGATCCTGGCGTCGGCGGTCATCGCGAGCGAGTCCCGCGATGTCGCATTCAAGGTGATGATGCAGACATTCGCGCCGCCGCTCGCCTTCGCCGTCGCCCGAACGTCGACTTCGATCGGATTTTTGAACATCGCGACCAGAAAGGTCGGCTTCTGGTGGTATCTGACCTGGACGCTGACGGAGGCTTCCCCGTCATTGTGGGTCGCCTCGGGAAGGGCGCTCGCATATTTGCTGTTTTCGAGGGCATGTTCGGCGACGTTCAAGGCCACTGCTTCCGGCAGTCGATCGCTTTCCGTGCTGAGGAGGTATTGACGCGCGCCGGCGATCGCCG
Organism: Parvularculaceae bacterium; assembly: GCA_041737095.1. Taxonomy (GTDB): domain Bacteria; phylum Pseudomonadota; class Alphaproteobacteria; order Caulobacterales; family Parvularculaceae; genus Amphiplicatus. The sequence goes on from JBGSSK010000284.1 coordinate 5,112, forward strand.
ATTTGTCGGCGATTTCCTGCAATGCCGCGCGGGTCAGGGAGTAATGAGCATAGTCGATGCCGGCGCCGACAAAGGCGAACAGAAGCGGCGCAAGAAGCGCGAAGGCGATCGCGATATTGCCTGATCGATCTGTTCGAAAGCGCCAGATCACGGCCGGATCCTTTTTGCCCTCCCCGTTTCCATTCTTATGCGGACAAAAATAAAAAATAGTTTAGGCCATCTTAGGACTTTGGAAAGAATCTCCGAATTGCAATTTGAAGTTGAATGCGGATTATCCGCCTACGCCTTTATTCCCGCAGAAACACCTGCCCGCCGGTCGGCCCTAACCCCTCCGGCACGGGAATGCTGGTCGCGCTGTAATTCGAGTTCAGCACCATTGTCGGAGCGCCGCTCATCGAGAACCGCCGCGCGACGATCGCCGTATAGGCTGACTTGTCGGCGATCGGCATGGTCGATCCGACCTCAAGCCGGCCCTTCGGCAAGTAAATCGTGCCTAGCAGCTGGCGGGCGTTGGCGCTCAAAATCGCGTGCGTTCGGCCCTCGGGCGCGTCGCACTCCTCCCAGAACAGCAGCCCGGCCATCAGGCCCTCCATCGGGGCCGTCAGGTGGATGATCGAAGCGGCCTCGAAATTGAAGGTTGAACGGTCGCCATCAAGATAGAAGCCGACATTCTCGCCGAAAATCCGCGCGCCGGTGCTGACGACCAGCGGGCCGTCTTTCATGACGTAGACGCCGGCCCTAAGATGCAGATCGGACTTGTCGTTGACCGCAAGGCCGCCGCAGTAGACGCCCGGCGACAGATCGCGCCGCTGATACCCGGACAATGTCCCGGCGAACGATCCGTCGATGGTCGCGACGACCGCCTCCAGCAGCGACAGCAGTCGCCCGCCGAGATTGGGGCGGTCGCCGACTTCAAGGTCGTTGAAGTCGCAGGCGCCGGCGGTCGGCGCTACACGATCGGTCAACGGATCAGCGTAGACGGGACAGTCAAGCAGCGGCGACGGCTGGAAGCTGAGCGCCGATCCCGCGGCGCCGCCGCCGGCACAGATGAAACTCGCCTTGATAGACGACAGGCCGCCCGAGCGGATCGACGCCTTCGATTTCGAATTGGAAATCACGGCGCATTTCGAGGCGTCGAGCTTTGATGCGCCGTCGAGCGAGATCGCGCGGTCGGCTTCCTCATCGAGCGCAATGACGCAGATATTCGCGGCGCCCTTCGCCTGCGCGGTCGCATCGACTTCGATAGGCGCGTCACCGTTCGTCGCCGCGCCCAAAAAGAATCCCTTGCGCGGCGGCTGGCTCATTATGACGCGTGCGGTGTTTTCCTTCGTATCGACCTCGGCGTCGATGACGAATGCGCCGAACCGGGCGCGATACTGGGCGTCCGCCGATGCTTCGATCATCGATTCGATCGATTCGGCAGACGCGTTGTCGAGGAGGAGTTCGCGCGCGCCGCGCAGCGCCAACGTATCGGCCGCGTCCTGCAACCGGATTCGCTGGGCAAGGCCTTGCTGGAAATCGATGCCGATCCCGGCGGCGATCAGCAGCAGGGGCGCGATGATCGCGAACGAAAGGGCGATATTTCCGCTTTCGTCCTTTAAGATCCCGTTCACCATCGCGGCGCGCATTCCTTCATTTCGACGTCGCATGCCGGCTGCTACGTTCGCGGCGGTCGCCCGGATTGATCTTTTGGCCTCCCGGCGCCAAAACCGCTCGAAGAACGAGGACCGCCGCCATGCAATACGCCGACGCCGAGGCCAGCGCCGAAATCAAGACCGGCGAGATCAAGCTCCACCGCGCGGAGGATTTCGCGGGCATGAGAACCGCCGGACGCCTCGCGGCGGCGTGCCTCGACATGATCGCGGGCCATGTCAAACCCGGCGTTTCGACCGGCCATCTCGACGACCTCATCCGGGAATTTGTCTTCGATAATGGCGCCCTGTCTGCGACCATCGGTTATCGGGGCTATCGCCATGCGAGTTGCATTTCGCTTAATCACGTCATCTGTCACGGCATTCCGTCCGAAAAGGCGATCAAGGACGGCGACATCATGAATATCGACGTAACCGTGATCGTCGACGGCTGGCACGGCGACACCAGCCGGATGTTCTGGGCGGGCGAGCCGAAGGTGAAGGCGCGGCGACTGGTCGATACGACCTATGAGGCGCTGATGAAAGGGCTTGAAGCCATCAGGCCCGGCGCGAGCCTGCGCGATATCGGCCGCGCCATCCAGACACACGCCGAGGCGCAGGGCTTTTCCGTCGTGCGGGATTTTTGCGGGCATGGTCTCGGCCGCGTCTTTCACGATGCGCCGAATGTTGTTCACTATGCGGAATATCGTGACCGCTTCGGCGTCCACCGGGCGCCCGAGATCACGCTGAAGTCCGGCATGTTTTTCACCGTCGAGCCGATGATCAACGAGGGAAAGCCGGACGTCAAACTCCTGAAAGACGGCTGGACCGCGGTGACGCGCGACAAATCGCTTTCGGCGCAATTTGAGCATTCGGTCGGCGTCACCGACGACGGCGTCGAGATATTCACGAAGTCGCCCGCGGGCCTCGACCGGCCGCCCTACGCCGCCTCCTGATTGCGGATCAGACGAGGCTTGCGCCGGCTCGCGGCGATTCAATCAGGACAAGCGCCGGCTTGCCGTCGGGCCGCTGATAGCGGCGGCGGATCTCCGCTGCGACTTCATCAGCGTCGCGCGCGGCGAGAACACTTACGACGCAACCGCCGAAACCGCCGCCGGTCATCCTCGCGCCGCCGTCGGCGCCGATGATCTCGTCGAGAAGCGCGACCAGCCGATCGACATCCGGCGTCGTGATGTCGAAATCGTCGCGCATCGACCGGTGCGACGCCGCCATCAGCTCGCCGAGCGTTCCGAGCGCGCC
>JBGSSK010000286.1:0-14386 GCA_041737095.1 Parvularculaceae bacterium
GCGCGCGCCGCCGCATCAAGCGTCGCCGCCTCGTTCCACAAGCCGACAAAGCGGGCCGGCGCCGCGCGCCCGTTCAGGAGCGTCCGCCGGATGAACCCCTCATTCGACGCCTCATGCGTCGGCGGAACGAAGCGTTCATCGACAAGGCACGCCGTCACATTCGCCCAATCAATGTCCTTGCCTGACAACGCCGCATAGAGCGCCGCAGGTGTCGATCCCCCGGACAGGGCGATTGTTGCAAGGCCCTGGGCCGCGATCGAGCGATCGAGCGCCGTCGCGACGAGATCGGCAAGGCGAGCGGCCATCGCCTCCGGCGAGGCGAATGCGATCAGCTCCGTGTTAGATCCCATTGAACCACTCGCGGCCGTCGCGGTCGAGCAGCATCGCCGCCTGCACCGGACCGTCCGTACCCGCCGCATAGGCGTGAACCGGCGTTCCGTCGCGATCCCATGCCGCGAGAATGCCGTCGACCCATTTCCACGCGGCCTCGACCTCGTCGCACCGCATGAACAGCGCCAGATCGCCGCGCACGACCGCCATCAGCAAGCGCTCATAAGCGTCCGGATAGCGGGCGGAAAAGGCGTCCGCATAAGAGAGATTGAGCGGCACATAGCGCAGCCGCATGCCGCCGGGGCCCGGCTCCTTGGTGACGAGAAGGAGGCTCATGCCTTCGTCCGGCTGCAAGCGGATGACCAGTCGCGACGGCGGCAATGGCTCCGCGCCGCTGTTGATCAGCGCATGCGCGACATCCTTGAACTGGATGATGATCTCGGAACGGCGCGAGGCCATGCGTTTGCCGGTGCGCAGATAGAAAGGCGCGCCCTTCCATCGCCAATTGTCGATATGGGCTTTCAGCGCGACGAATGTCTCGGTGTCGCTGGACCGGCCAAGTTCATCGGCATAGCTGGTCGCGACGGCGTCATTGAAAGCGCCCTTCCCGTATTGCCCGCGCACGCTCGTCTGACGGATCGTCTCGCGCGACACCGGGCGCAGCGCCCTCAAGACCTTGATCTTTTCGTCCCGCACCGTATCGGCGTCGAGATCGAGCGGCGGCTCCATCGCGACGAGGCACAAGAGCTGCAGCAAATGGTTCTGCACCATGTCGCGCAAGGCGCCGGCGCTATCGTAATAACTTGCGCGCGTGCCCGACCCGATCGACTCGGCGACGGTGATTTCGACGTGGTCGATGGCGTTGGCGTTCCAGACCGGCTCGAACAGCGAATTCATGAAGCGCAGGACGATGAGGTTCTGCACCGTCTCCTTGCCGAGGTAATGGTCGATCCGGAAAATCGAGTCTTCGGCGAACACTGCGCCGACTGCGTCATTGATGGCGCGCGCGCTTGCAAGGTCGTTGCCGATCGGCTTTTCGAGAACGATCCGGGCGCCGCTGGTCTTCAGGCCCGCCGCCGCAATGTTGCGCGACACGTCGCCATAAAGCGAAGGCGGCAGAGCGAGATAGAAAATCCGTTGCTTGTCGTCGCCGCCCTGAAGTTTTTTCTCCAGCGCCTCCCACCCGCCATCGGAGCTCGCTGCGTCGACCTCGGCGTAGGAAAGCAGTTTGGAGAATTCGCGCCATTCGGCGTCGTCGATTCCTTCCGACGGGTGGAACTTGCGAAAGCTCTCAAGCGCAAGATCGGCATAGGCTGCGTCATCCATCGCCGTCCGCGAGGCGCCGATGATCCGCGACGCCTCCGGAATCTGGCCGTCGCGCCAGCGGTGAAACAGCGAGGGGACGAGCTTGCGCAGGGCGAGGTCGCCGGCGGCGCCGAAGACTACAAGATCGAACGGGCTGACGGGAATGAGCTGCGCCGATGCGCGCGCGCCGGCCATTTCGGTTTTCCTGTCAGCGCTCGTCGTCATCTGTCACCAGCAATTCGCCTGTCTCGCCCTCGACGCGGCCGCGCAAGGCGCCGCGCCGACAAGGGCGCTTGACGCCGTTATAATCGAAACGCCGCCGCATTGAAGAATTTTTATTCGCCGCGCGATTCTTGGAAGCGGAAGCCGCAGGCGTAAAGCGATCCGCCAGGCGCAGGCGCTGCGTCGTCTTCCGGTCTGGCGAGACATCTTGCAAAGTCGGGCTGGCGCTATCCGCCAAATCGCAACGTCCGGCTAATTATGACGCCCGGTGCCGGCTTCGCCGCGGCGTCGACGGTTTTCACCTCCGGTCGCTCGCTTTCGCGATGCGCGGCCCGACCCTGCGCAACAATCCGCCGAACAAGACTTTCAAGCATTCGCGGCTTCGGCCGTACGTCTCCGGATCTGCAAATCAGCATGTCGCATCCTGACATTTCGAGGCACATCGAGCGGCTTGCGCGCGGTCATCGATGAATTTCCGGCCTGCTTGACAGTCGCATAAGTCGCCGGCGAACGAGCGACCCGGGAAATACGGCGATTCGCCTGTGTCGACCATCGCCTCAACGCCGACCTTTGTTTCTATTTTCTCCACGTGCAGGATCGTAAGCGCGCTTGCGACATTGCGGGGGTGTTCGGCGGCGCTGCGTTTTCGATCGCGAGAATTTCTCGACCCGCCCGACGAAATTGTCGCGTTCATCAGCGCCGATCACCGCGACAAGATGTTCTGCGTTTTCAAAATCGGCGGCGAGTCGATCAATTGGTCACCGCCGACTCGCCTCGGCTTTATCATCCGTCAACGGATCAATCGGGGTGCGGCCTTCGCCGCTCCGTCCGCCTGGCCGCCCGACGCGTCCGGCTGTATCGCAGCACGCCGCGGTCGGTGATCCGGAGTCAGATGCCGGTTCCGTTGTTTCTGCGCGGATCGGGATATCCGAATTCGATCGCCCATGGCGCAAGAATGTCGAGGACAGGCTCCAGATGCCGGCGATATCGCTCCCATCGGCCGGAAGCGCGCTGATAGATCGGCTCGGTCACCTGCGAATAGCTTGCAGTCGTGATCAGCCCGCGCGTCAGGGCGGTCTTGCGATGATCAAGCATCTCCGCATTCGGCGCAAGGCCGAGCCAATCGAGCAGCGGGCTGATTTCGGCGCCGACATCCTCAACCAGACGTTCATAGACGATCCTGTGCGCCGGCATCGCAAGCAGCGCGCTGGAGTTCTTCCAGTGACTGAAGCACACATCGTAGAAGTCCGCGGCGTCGGCGAGGCGCAGGAAGTTCGCCATGGCGGAATTCAGGCGGAAATTGCTCATGAAACAGCTGAGCACGACATCGCAGGGATGGCGCAAGGCGAGGATGATCTTCGATTTCGGAAAAAGCCGGCGGATCAGCGGCGCGCGGTAAAGAAACAGCGGCGACTTGTCGATCAACATCCGCCCCGGCCGCAATGGCTCGATTTTCTCGACTTCCTCGAAATAGCGCGCGCGCGCGCGTTCGATCGCCTGCGAGTCGAGATCCGGCACGGCCGCCATGCCGCCGATTTCGGTTTCGACGATGTTGAGCGGCGGCTGCTCTTCCATGACCAGCGTTTCCGGATGGCCCATCAATATCGTGTCGAGCAAGGTCGTTCCTGATCTTGGGAAACCGATCAGGAAGACCGGGTCGTCGCGATCATCGTCAATCTCGACATGCCGCCACGACCGGAACCAAGAAGGCGTCAGCAATGCGAGTTCGCCGCGCAGATCTGCGCGCAGCCTGGCGGCCCGCTCGATCGGGGCGGTCGGCGAGTCTTCCTGCAGGCGATTGGCCTCGAGGAATGTCGCGAAGGCCTCGTCGGTCCGGCCGAGCCTTTCCAGCAGCGTCGCCCTGACATGAACCGTGCGGATTGGTTCGACTTCCGCTGGCGCATCTTCGAGCTTGGCCAGCGCCGCATCGAATTCCTTCAGGCGGCGGAGTTCAAGCGCCTCGATAAAGGCGCAGGCCGCGTCGGCCGCGCCATTGCGCCGCGCAAGGTCGATCAGCGGCGCAAACTCCGCTTCGCGATTGGTGTGCTCATACTGAATCGCCAGCCCGAGATATGCATCCCTTTCAAGCGGATCGAGTTCGATGCAGCGGCGATAAGCGCGCTCAGCGTCATCAGTGCGTCTGACGACTCCATATTCAATCGCCAGTTTCAGCTGGATGTTTGCAACGCCCGGATCGCGCGTGGCGGCCTCCTCGATGGCGGCCAACGCTTCGTCCTGCCTGGCGAGCGACTTGTAATGGACATAGAGCTGATAAGGCGGCCGTGAGTCGCGCGGAAATTTCTCCATCGCCTGACGCAAGACCGCTACGGCCTCGTCCTTGCGGTCGAGGGCGAACAGCGCGGAAGCAAGGTTCATGTAAGTCGGCGGCGCGTTCGGATCGACGTCGAGCGCACTTCGCAAATCTGCGATCGCTCCTTCGTGATCGCCAAGACCGGCCTTGGCGTTGCCGATATTGTTGAGGCACTCAAAGTCCAGCGGGGCTTTTTCGAGGACGATATTGTAGGCTTCGACCGCCGCACCGAACTGTTCGAGCTTTTGTGCGAGAAAGCCGCGATAGCGGGCGACGCGCAGGCTTTCGTCGGAAGATGCAAGGTTTTCCGTCGCAACGTCGAGGGCGTCGGCGTCCCGGCCATCGTCCATCAGAACGGAGATGAGGTTGCAGGCGATCGTAATATCGCCTGGTCGCGCCGCGTGCGCGCGCTGAAGATGCGTCGCCGCCTCTTTCAGCGATCCCGCACGCGCGAGGATCATGCCGAGAAAGGCGTTGAGCGCCGCCGCGTCTCCTTCGCCGGACCGCAGGCCGGTTTCAGCGATCTCGCGCGCGTTTCTCATGTCGCCGGCGCGCGCCGCAGCGATCGCCCGGTCAAGGGTATTGGCGCCTTGTTCAGTCAACCCGGCGATTCCTGTTGTCTGTCATCTTCTGCAAACTTGAAGTCGGCATTTCGGCCTAGCATGGCGAGGCCAAAAAAAAAACGGAGGACTCCCGGGGGAATCCTCCGCATCTCGTTGAACGTCAGCCCGATTTAGAAGTCGAGCGTCACGTTGAGGAACAGGTACCGACCGAGCGCGTCATAGGTCGCCGGGTAGGTGTTGCCGTTGCAGGGCCCGGTCGGGCAGAGGTTCGAGCCCGGACGCAAGGCGTTGCCGGAGGTCACCAGAGGCGGCTCCCGGTCGAGCAGGTTGTTGACGCCGAGGCGCATCGTATAGGAGTCCTTCAGCGAATAGATGGCGACGAGGTCGAAATAGCTCTGCGAGCCGATCTCTAGGCCCGGATCGAAGAGGTTCGCGCCGGCGAGCGTTGGGTTGCCTGACGTCGTTTCCGCCGCCACCGATCCGACATACCGCCACTGCGCCGAGAGGCTTAGATCAAACGGCGTCTCATAGGTGAGGCGCGCCCGGTGGCGCCATTCCGGCAGCGGCGCGCCGCTGTTGGTGGTGCCGCCGACGCTGCAGGTCGGCCCGTAGAAGCCGGCGCAGTCATATGGCGCGGTGAGGCCGTTATCGACTTCGTAGGCGAGCAGGCGGGTGCCGTTGAAGCTCGCCGACAGGCTGCCGTATTTGCCGATGTCATGACCGTAGGAGCCGGTGAACTCGAGGCCCTTGGTCTGCACTGAGCCGACATTGCCGGGGATGTTGTCGACAAAGCCGTCGGCGGTCAGCCAAATCGAACCGGCCACGTTGCGAGTGACGAGGCCGCATGATGTCGGCGTGAAGGTCGCCGTCGCATTGGCGACGCAGTCCAGAAGGATTGCATCAGCGCCGAAGCCATTGATCGAATCATCGATCTTGATGTTGTAGTAATCGATGGTGAGCGCAAGGCCCGGGATGGCGCTCGGCTGGATGACGCCGCCGACCGTCCAGGTCTTCGCCGTTTCCGGCTGCAGGTTCGGATTGCCGCCGAGGAGGCCGTTATACTGGCCGGCCGGGTTGGCGGGCGTGCCGCCGCCGACCGACAGGCCCTGAGCGATACAGCCATAATCAGTCGCTGTGATGACGATGCCGGCGCACGGGTCGTTGGAACCGCTCAGGCCGACGTAGGGAGTCGAGAACAGCTCCTGAATATTCGGGGCCCGAACCGCGCGGTTATAGGTACCGCGCAGGCGGATATCCGGGATCGGAGCAAGCTCGGCGCCGATCTTGAAGGTGTCGGTGCCGAAAGAGTTTGCGCCGCTCGTGTCATAATCCGACCGCCGATAGCCGGCGTTGAACGACAGTTCATGGACGAACCCGTCATTGATGACCGGGATCTGGGCTTCGCCGAAGAATTCGAGCACTTCGAAATCGCCCTCGGCGGGCAATGTCGGCGCGCCTTGGCCGGTCAAGTCGCCCGTCTGGAACGCTTGGTCGGTCAACAGCTGAAGAGCCTCTTTGCGCCATTCGACGCCGAAATTGACCCTCACCCCGTCATTCGCGGACGGGAACTTGACGCCGTAATTGGTGAGGTCGCCGGAAACCGACGCGTTGAACACGCTCTCGCGCGTTTCGCCGCTCTGGAAGCCGGTCGCCGACAGATAATCGACCGCGGCCTGCGACGCCCCGCCAATGCCCGCGAAGACATTGTAGGGAACGCAATTCGGGTCGCTGTTGTCGAGAAGCGACCTACAGATGACCTGTCCGAAAGTCGGGCTGCCGACGCGGGTGTCGGTCACCGCGTTCAGCGCGCGGTTCAGGCGAACAATCGAAAACTCGTTTTCATAGACCTGCGAGTAGTTGACCTCGCTGAACTGGAAGTAGGTGTCATAGGACCAGGCTTCGCCGAGATCGCCCTTCGAGCCGATGACGGCGCGGAAGGTCGTGTGGCCGAGATTGGACCGGCGCGGACCGCCCTCGGTGTTGCGACGCAGGATCTGCGCGAAGCCGAGGTTGTAGGTGGTGCCGAGCGCATCGAAGAAGGTGATCGGAGCAGCGCCGGGGTTCGGGTTGAACGCGGCCGACTGGGCGAGTGGGAACGTGCCGAGGAAGCCGTTGATCAGGTTATCGCTGTCGCAGATGACGGCGAATTGCGCAGCCGACATCAGCGGGTTGTCGCAATTGACGACTTGCGTGTTGGCGAAGTTGCCGGACGGCGCAATCTGCGCAACCGTCTCGTTATCCATGAACTGGAATTCGGCGTAGGGCTTGATCCAGTCATTGACTTCGTAATTCGCAAAGAAGCCGGCCGTGTAACGTTCGTCGGGACGCTGGAAGTAGTTCAGCGGCGCGAAATTGAAGATCGCGGTCGAGCCGTTGACGAAGCCGCCGCCCGGCTGGAACGTGTAGAACGTCGACGTGCCCGACGTCACATCGGTGTCGAACACGAGGACGTTGCCTTCCGGCGCGGTCGCCGAGCCGCCGCAGCGGTTGGCGCCGGCGCCGGTATTCTGCAGCGTACAGGCGCTGTAATCGCGATTGCCCTGTGTGATCGGATCGATCTTGCGATACCCCGCATAGGCCATCAGGTGCCCGCGATCGTCGCCGAAGCGCGTGCCGAACATCACCGTCGCGTCAAACGAGTCGCCGTCGGTGACGCTGCCGTCCGGGAACGGGAATCCGCGCGCATTCAAGAACGGCCGGAGGAACTCGTTGTTGTTGTTGTGCTGATAGAACGCGTACTGGCCGTCAACGCGGAAGCCCTCGAATTCGGTGTCGACGATGAAGTTGACGACCCCGGCGACCGCGTCTGCGCCGTAAGTGGACGACGCGCCGCCTGTCAGGATCTCGACGCGCTTCAGGATCGCGCCCGGAATCATGTTGACGTCCGCCGCGCTGCCGCTGGCAGGGCTCGGGTCGCCCGGGATGAGGCGGCGGCCATTGACGAGAGTCAGCGTGCGCGAGGTGCCAAGACCGCGCAGGTCGACAGTCGCCGTCCCATCGGCGCCGTTCGACAGGGTCGACGCCTGGCTGGCGAAGACCGACGGCAGCGTGTTCAGGATGTCTTCAACGCGGGTGACGCCCTGCAATTTCAGGTCTTCCGGCTGAACGAGCGTCAGCGGCGACGTCGACGTCAGGTTCGGCTGCGCGATCCGCGAGCCGGTGACGATGATTTCGTCGCCCTGCTCGGTTTCCTGCGCGAATGCCATTTGCGGCGCGACGAGGGTCGCGGTCGCCAGCGCGACAACAGAAGCGCGCGTCAGGAGCCCGTTCTCCCGCCTATTCATTCTCTTGTTTTGCATTTTAGCCCCTATCCAGTTGAGGTTGTTTAACGCGCAAGAACCGCCGGACCCGGAGGCCCCCGGTCCGAAACAGCCCTTAACGTAACGGAAGACAACGCTCTCGATCGCGCCCTCAGTCATGGTAATGGATCAAATTGAGGGTGTTGCGCGGATGCAACAGCCAAGGGAGGGGAGTTGTTGCGTATGCCGCCTTTCGGAGGCTAAGGTCCAAAAAGTGGTCGGAATGTCTTCAACACATTCCGACCAGTTTAACTGGAGGACTATCGACGGGCTCACCATCGACGTCACGTTGATCAGACACCGCTGCGGAAAAACCCCTCAAAAGAAAGTCATGGGGCGCGCGGAGGCTGAGAGGACGGCGTTTATTCCGGCCTTTATGGCGCAAGCCATGCCGGAAAAAGGAAGGTGTGTTCGTGGATACTCCGTCTGAGCAGGCTCCAGGCGCTTCGCGCCTGTCGGAAAGCGCCGACATCGAGCGCGCCATCCGCAAGCACGACCGCGTCCTTGTCCGTTGGCTCGCTCAAAAATTCGGCGATGTCGAAACCGCCCGGGATATTGCGCAGAGCGCCTATTTGCGCGTGTGGCGCTACGCCCAGACCCAGCCGATCGACAATTTGCAGGCGCTGATTTTCAAGACCGCCGCCAATCTCGCAGCCAATGAGTTCCGCGCTCGCAAGCGGATGAAAACCTTCACCCAGGAACCGGCGAAGGATTCGCCGGAGAACGCGATCGAGCTGATGGCGTGCCCCGGTCCGTCGCCCGAAACGACCGCGGTCGCGCGCGAGGAAGTTGCAGCGTCGCTGCGAGCGATCGACGCGCTGCCGCAACAGGCGCGCCGGGCGTTTGTCCTCAGTCGCTTCGAGGAAAAAACCTATCGCGAAATCGCCATCATTCTCGGCGTATCCGAGAGCAGCATCGAAAAATATATAATAGCAGCCCTGAAAGCGCTGCGACTGGCGGCTGAAGAGTCCGGTCGGCCGCCGAATATCGTCCGCCTGCCGAACAGGCGGACCCGGCAATAAGCGACAGAACGAAAAAAAGACAAAAAGACAAAAAAGAGTTTGAAATGAATCAGAGGCTCCCCCTATCCGACATCGGATCGTCGGCGAATGACACGGCATTGTATTGGCTGGCGCGTCGAATGTCCGGTTCAATGAACGCCGAAGAGCGTCGCGAATTTGAGAACTGGCTTGCTGCGGATCCTGAAAACAGGAAAGCGTTCAGCAACGCCGAAGTCCTCGTGTCGCGCGTCGACAAGATCGGCGACGAATTGCTGGCGCAGGAGTTCGAAAAAGAACTCTCGGCGTTGTCGTAGCGCAAGGACTCGCGACGAAGCCAGCTCACCGCTCTGGCCGCAACGCTCGCCGCGGTCGCGTTCGCCGGAGTTATCGCCGCCTTTTCCGGCGACGGCATGAGAGGGCGCCCAACGCTTGCTTATGAGACGTCGATCGGCGATGCGAAAAAAGTCACGCTCGCCGATGGCAGTCTGATCGAGCTGAATACGTCGTCGCGGGTCGAGGTCGACTACAGCCGGTCGATGCGCACCGTGGAGCTTTCCGGCGGCGAGGCCTATTTCAACGTCGAGAAGGACGCAACGCGACCTTTCGTGGTCAAGACGAGCCTTGCAGCGATCTCGGTGACCGGGACCTCTTTCAACGTTTCGACCATCGATGACCGGTCGGTTGTTCATGTGCTGACCGGCGTCGTCGATGTAAGGCCGAAACGCGGCCCGCCGTCGACGCTGCTCGCCGGCGATGCGATCGCCATCGAACAGAACGGCGCTTCCGGTCCGGTGCTGCGCTATGACCCGAGCCTCGTCTTCGGCTGGCGCACGGGCAAAGCGCGCTTCCGCGATGCGCCCCTTGGCGACGTTCTTCAATCGCTCAACCGGTATTTCCCGACTCCGATCACGCTTGCGGATCAAAGTCTCGCGACGCTTCCAGTAACGGGCGAGTTCGACATCCGTGATCGGGACACCGCAGTCGCCGCCCTGAAACTGGTCTTCAATCTGGAAAGCGCCGACGAGCCGGCGCGCACGATCCTTAGGAAAGTCGAAAACGAATGAAGGTTGCGACGTTCTTGCTTGGCTTTTGCGTGTCGATCGCCGGCGGCGTCGCCGGCGCGCAAGAGCCGATCGTCGAAAACGACCGGGTCACAGCAAGTCTGCGGGCGCCGCAGGCGCCGCGCGGCGCGAAAGCCGTTCTTCCGCTCGAGCGCGTTCTTGACGGGCTGCGTCAGGCAAGCGGTTTCGCCTTCATCTTTGACAGTCGCCTGATCGAGGGCAAGGAGATCCGCGCGGTCGACCCTGCAAAATCGGCGGAAGCGGACTTGCGCAGGGAATTGACCGCGGTGAGCCTGCGTCTCCACAAGATGGGTCCGACGACATTCGCCATCACCGAAGACGACTCCCCGGCGATTGCAGCGCCGCGTCCGCCGGTCGTCGATGCGATCGTCGACGCGCCGATCGATACGATCCTCGTTCTCGGATCAGCGCCGCTCGCCAGCGCTTCGGCCGGCTCGAAACGGATTTTCAGCATCGACGCCGACGAGCTCGCCTATCTCGACGTTACGAGCCCCGCCGAAGCGATCTACGATCTGCCGCAATCGCTGGCGTCGTTTACGCCGGCGAACACCGCGCTTTTTGACGCGACCGCCGGGATCAGCCTTGCCGATCTGCGCGGGCTCGGTCCGAAGCGCACCATGGTCCTCGTAAACGGCCGGCGGCGGACGCTGACGACTGGCGGCAACGGCGCGATCGGCGGCGTCGATCTGAATTCGATCGCCGAGCCGTTCCTCGAACGGATCGAAATCCAGAGCCTGCCTGGCGGCGCCCGCTACGGCGGATCCGCTGTCGCCGGCGCGATCAATTTCGCCACGAAATCAAACCTTGACGGCGTTGAGGCGGGCGCGCGGGTCGGCGTTTCGGAGCGCGGCGACAACCGGGAAATCTCCTTGCACGCGCTCGCCGGACGCTCATTCGAAAATTTCGGGAATCTGACCATCGGCGTCAACCTGATGCGGACGGACGGCCTTATCGGCGCTGACCGGGAATTCAGCGCATCGCCCTATGGCTTCGCGCTCAATGGCAGGCGCACGAGCGACATCTTCGCCGGCGAATTCCTGCCGGGGTTCGGCGGCAGCCCGGTCAGCGATAGCGGCCTCATCGAGGGCGTGACATTGGCGGATGGCGGCGTCGCGCCCTTTCCGAATCGGGCATCCTACGTCCCAGCGCCAGACGGAACGATCGCGCCCTATGTCGCGTCGCTCGATCAGCTGTTCAATTGGGCCGCATACCAACGAACCGTCCTGCCGGTCGATCGCGCGATCGGCATGGCGTCTTTCAATCGCACGCTCGATCAATCCTGGCGTTTTTTCGCAGAGGCGCAGATCGGTGTTTCCGCGGTCGACAATCAGTTGGCGCCGCTGCCGGCAGGACCGATGCGCGGCAAGGACGCCCTGGTGGGCGACGCCGCCGTTATTCCGATCGACAATCCGACCTTGCCTCAAGCGGTTCGCGATCTCGTCGTTGCAAATTTCGGTTCGGCGGCGCAAGGCGTCGTCTTCAGCCACCGTTACGCCGAACTCGGGCCGCGCCGCGACGCTGTCGACCGCCGCTTTGTTGACGCCTCGGCCGGCGTCATTCGCGAAGACGACGACGGCGCCAGCCTCTCTCTCACCTATCGCTACTCCAACAACCGCGTCGTCGCGCGCTCCCGCGATCGCCTCGACCGCAACCGGTTGCAGATCGCGCTCGATCCGACAGTCTGCGCGGCGACGCCCGGCTGCAGCCCGGTTGATTATTTTTCGACTTCGGAAATCTCCGCGGCGGCGCTTGATTACCTGAAAATACCTGTCATTCGCCGCACCACCTCCATTCAGGAGCAAGAGCTGTCCGTGAAATTCGCCGAGCCGCTGAATTTCGGCGACGATTTCGATGGAAAACTCGAAGGCGGCGTCGAGTTCCGGCGCGCGACACTTGTCGATATGGACGCGACGCCGGCGGATACCGCGCCGATCGGCTATTTTTCAGGAGCCAACGAAAAAAATTCACTGGAGACGCTGGACGCATTTGTCGCTCTCGATGCGCCGATCCTGCGTTTTGGCCGATTTCCGGGAGAGATCGACGCATCGCTGGCGGTGCGCGGGGTCGCATCTTTGAGCTATGATTATGCAAACAATTTCGAGGCAGGCCTCGACTGGCGCCCGATCGACGGCGTTTCTCTCTTCATGCGCCGCCAGGTCGGCGAACGCACGCCCGACATCATCGAATTATTCGGTCGCAGCACCGGCGAGGAATTTGCGTTTGCGGACCCATGCGACACGACGGCGCCTTACGCCTCACTGATCGTCGAACAGAATTGCCTCAGCAGCGGAGCGCTCGGCGCGGGCGCCGGCTTCCGGCAGGCAGCGACGCTGGCGCAGGAGAGCTTCTTCGGAAATCCCGATCTTGAACCGGAAAAAGTCGACAGCGCCGCCTACGGACTGACGATCGAACCGACCGAGCTTCTGCCGATTTTACCAGGACGTCTGCAGATCACCGCGACGTGGATCGACACCGAGATCGACCAGACGATCGGCGGCTATTTCGACATTATCAAGGCGTGCTATTCGAGCGCCGATCTTTCCAGCCCCGCGTGCCGCAACAACCCGCGGACGGGCGCACCGCTGATCCAGCGCGATCCGACATCGCGGCAAATCGTTAGCTACGACGCATTCCTTGCGAACCAGGGACGCTTCAGCTGGCAGGGGCTTGATCTGGAGCTCCGATACGCCGTTCAGCCCGACGGCCTGCCGCAAATCAATTCGCTCTGGATCAGCGCCCTCCACACCTACACCGACAAGGTCGAGGCGCTTGAAGACGGCGAGTTCTTCAAACTCGATGGCCTGATCGACTACCCGCGGCATCGAACACTCGTTTCCGTCGGCGTCGACACCGGACGCTGGAGCATCGTCGGTTACGCCAGTCGCCGCGGCCAGGTGATGACACGCCGCATCGACATTCCGCAGGCCCATGTTCCTTCGGCGTTCTACCTCGACGCGACGCTCCGCTTCGATCTGACGGACCACGCTTATGTGCAGGCGAGCGTTCAGAACATCACCGATCAGGAACCGGCGATCACCGCTTTTAACGAGGTCGGCAATTTCGCGCCCAATTATTACGACCCGTTCGGTCGCCGTTACGCCTTGTCGGTGCGGCTGAGCTTTTAAGCCGCCGGCTGCGCCGAGCGGTTTTGCTTGTCGTCAAAACGTTATAGAAAATTCGCTTACCATAGCGCCGGCGGGAATGCCGGTTCGGGGCAGGCGCAAGGTGCGCTGACGGAAGAGAGCGCAGAATGCAGCCAGCGGATACGCGTCTTGGCGTTTGTTACTACCCGGAACACTGGCCGGAAACGCTGTGGCGCGAGGATGCGGCGCGCATGGCGTCGATCGGCCTTCGCCAGGTGCGGATCGGCGAGTTCGCCTGGAGTCGAATTGAACCCTCGCCGGGCGCTTTCGATTTCGGATGGCTCGATCGTGCGATTGACGCCCTTCACCGCGAGGGGCTCGACGTCGTTCTCGGCACGCCGACGGCGACGCCGCCGAAATGGCTGATCGATGCGCACCCGGACATTCTCGCCGTCGATAAACTCGGCCGGCCGCGCAATTTCGGGTCGCGTCGGCATTATTGCTTTTCGTCGCGGCGTTATCGCGACGAATGCGCCCGCATCGTTGCGGCCATCGCCCGGCGCTATGGCGCGCATCCCGCCGTCGCGCAATGGCAGACCGATAATGAGTATGGCTGCCATGACACCGTCCGCAGCTACTCGCCGGAAGCGGCTGTGGCGTTCCGCGGCTGGCTTTCGGCGCGCTATGGCGATATCGGCGCGCTGAACAGCGCCTGGGGAACCGTCTTCTGGAGCCAGGAATACCGGTCGTTCGACGAGGTCGACCTGCCCTTCCTGACGGTGACGGAGCCGAACCCGTCGCAGCTTTTTGATTTCTATCGCTTTTCCTCCGATCAGGTCGTCTCCTTCAATCGCCTGCAAACGGCGATTATTCGCGAACAATCGCCGGATCGGCCGATCATGCACAATTTCATGGGCTTCTTTTTCGACTTCGATCATTTTGCGGTCGCCAGGGATCTCGATATCGCGGCATGGGACAGCTATCCGCTCGGGTTTCTCGACGTTGTTCCGTTTCCGGACGAAGACAAGAAACGCTACCGGCGGCAGGGACATCCCGACATCGCCGCCTTCCACCATGATCTTTACCGGGCGTGCGGCCGCGGCCGCTGGCAGGTGATCGAACAGCAGCCGGGACCGGTCAACTGGGCGCGGCACAACCCCGCGCCGCTCGCCGGGATGGCGCGGCTTTGG
>JBGSSK010000354.1:0-3624 GCA_041737095.1 Parvularculaceae bacterium
TTGGCGATCGTCTCCACTATCAGCATCCCATCCTCGGCTCCCATGAATATGGAAGCCAGTGTGGACCCAATGTCCCCGGGGTCCCTTTTGGATGCCGATCACCCCGAAAACGGGGTCCTTATTCCATGCCGGTTCACAGCGCGATTGATCTCCCTGAGTTTTGCCGATCGCTTCGGCGCACATGTCGATACGGAACTCATACGCTCCGACGCGGCAATCGGAGCGGGCGATTCCGCGTCGGCTTTTCGCTCTCCCGAACACGCGAGCCTCTGTTTTCGGCGAGAAGCATTCACCGCGCCTTGAACTGTATGATTCAAGCTGATCCCCGAGCCCTCGCCCGCAGCGCCGCCCAGTTCCCGTTTTCACCCGGTCCGGTGCGCCATTCCCGATTTATCGTTTCCAGCTGCGCCGGTCCTGGGTGCAAGTTGGTCCTGGCGGCATCTTCATCGCCGCGGCGCATCGGGAGTGGACCTCGAGCGGAACGCGATGAGAAAACGCGTCGCCTTGTCTAGGCAAGACGCACTCTGAGTAAGTCGATCATGACGCGCGCCTTGTTCGGCAGGAACGCCCGGCTTGGGTAGGTGGCCGATGCGCCGGTATCGAACGTGGTTGCGGCGGCGCGCAGTTTTGGGAAAACGTCGACGAGCCGTCCATTGCGCAAATCGCCCGTCGCCAGCAAGTTTGACAAGAGCGTCGACCCTCAGCGGTTCAAGACCCGCGAAAAATCTGTCCCGCCGCGGTCCAGATTCCGGGGCCGTCACTTTCCAGCCAAAATGTTGCTTCCAATCCGGCTGCGTTTGAAGAGGCAAGGTTATGGAGAGATATCGATACGACAGCGGATCTTCAATTGCGCCCGTCCAGAAAGCATCGAACCGGTCACGTTCGCGTCAGCGCTGTCGCATTCGGCGCGGGGAAATGTGTTATGAAGGCCGCTGAAGCCTGAACCTCGCGCAGGGACCATGATGAAAACGCACACCAAAATCCCGGCGACGCCGCGGCGGCCGGCGTCTTACGACAAGAAGGTCGCGCTCGTCCTGCAGGGCGGCGGCGCGCTCGGCTCTTATCAGGCTGGCGTTTACGAGGCGCTCGCCCAGTCTGAATATCTTCCCGGCTGGATCGCCGGCATTTCGATCGGGTCGATCAATTCGGCGATCATCGCCGGCAATCCGCCTGAGACGCGCGTCGAAAAATTGCGCGCGTTCTGGGAGGGCGTAACGGCGTCGAGCCGGTATTGGCCAGACGCCCTGATGGGCCCGTTCGCCGACGCGCAGCGCGCCGCCTCGTCGATGAGTGCGCTTGTCAACGGACAACCCGGCTTCTTCCAGCCGCATCCGGCGTTCAGCTGGTTCGGCGCCTCGAAGCTGACGAGCTATTACGACACGGCGCCCCTGAAGACGACGCTGGAGCGGCTCGTCGATTTCGATCGGATCAACGCCCGCGAAATCCGCTTGTCGCTCGGCGCGGTTAATGTGCGTACGGGTCAATTTTCCTATTTCGACAACAAGAAAATCACGATCCGCCCAGAACACGTCATGGCGAGCGGGTCGCTGCCGCCGGGATTTCCGCCGGTCGAAATCGACGGCGAGCATTACTGGGACGGCGGCCTTGTTTCGAACACGCCGCTCGAATATGTGATTGACAGCCTGCCGCGGAGCAGCTGCCTGACCTTCCAGGTAGACCTCTTTCATGCGCGCGGCGCCGTGCCGACAACGCTTCAGGAAGTATCTGAGCGTGAGAAGGACATCCGCTATTCGAGCCGGACGCGCGCCGCGACGAACGCGCTGCACCTGCGCCACGATGTCCGCCACAACATCAATGCGCTGTATGACAAGTTGCCCGACGAGCTGAAAAATTCCCCGGAAGCGAAATTCCTCTACAATTTCGGCTGCGTCACTACGATGGATATCGTCCAGCTGATCTATCGTCCGCAGGACAGCCAGGGCGCGACAAAGGATTTCGAATTCGGACGTCCGACCATGAACGCGCGGTGGCAGCAGGGACTGATCGACGCGCAGACGACGCTGGCGGCCTCGCCGTGGCTGGCGCCGATGCCGAAGGAGGCCGGCGCGCGCGTCTTCGACGTGATGCATGACCTCCTGACCGGGAGGGCTGTGCACGCCCATGGGCCGGATGATGCGCCCTTGTCGAAGTCGACGCGCAAGGCGAAGACGGAGACGCAGGTGGAGGTGGAGGCAGAGGCGTGAACCGAGCGGCGCACCCCGACGCTCGTTGAGGTTATGACGGACGCTGAGCTTTTTTGATCCGCCGCGCCCGCTGCGGCGCGCATCGGGGTTTCCGCTTGCCAGCGCCGCCGGCTTCACCCTACGCTCTGGGTGATGAATGCACAGGCGGCGGAATGACGACAACACCCCTCGCGCCGGCCCGCCGTGTGCTCAGCCGCTATGTCGTCATGGGCGTCCTCGGCCTCGCCGGGACGGTCATCTATCTCCTGCCGTTCCTGCGCGAGATCTATTACGAGCCGTTGCGCCTGGCGCTCGGCCTTACCAATTCACAGACCGGCGTCCTGATGGCGGTTTTCGGCTTCACGTCGATGATCGCCTATATTCCCGGCGGCTGGATCGCCGACCGCGTCGAGCCGCGCCGGCTGATCGCCGCTTCGCTGGTGTCGACCGGCCTTCTCGGATTCTACTTCGCGACCTTTCCCTCCTATCTGGTTGCGATCGTGATTCATGCGCTGTGGGGGTTGACTGTCACCGGCATGATGTGGGGCGCGATGATCAAGGCGACGCGCGAATGGGCGTCGGGCGAAGAGCAAGGCAAGGCGTTCGGACTTCTCGAAGCCGGCCGCGGCGTCTTCGAGGCGGCGTTCCTGTCGATTTTCCTGGCGATTTTCGCCCGGCTCGGCGGCGATGCGCCGGCTTTTGCGGCGATCATCGTCCAATATTCCGTGCTCCACGTGGTTCTCGGCGTCGTCGCCTATTTCCTGATCACGCCCGGCATGGGCGACCGGTCGGAAACATCGGCTTCGCTTGCCGACATTTTACGCGTCCTCAGGATGCGGCAGGTCTGGCTGATCGCGATCGTCGTCCTCGCCGGCTACAGCGCTTATTGGGGGGCCTATTATTTCACGCCCTACGCGTCGGACGTTTTCATGATGAGTGCAGTTCTCGCCGGCGCAATCGGCGCCGGGAAAGTCTGGCTGAAACCCTTCGCGGCGGTCGCCGCCGGCCTTATCGCCGACCGCATCGGCATCTCGAAAGCGGTCGCCTACTGCTTTTACGTGCTGATCGCCAGTTTCGCCGCTTTCGCGGTGCTGCCGGGCGGCGCCTCCATGATCCCGTTCATGCTGGGGAATGTCGCGATCGCCTCGCTGGCGATTTTCGCGCTGCGCGGGATCTATTTCGCACTGCTCGAGGAGGGCGGCGTTCCGATCGCGGTGACCGGCACGGCGGCGGGCGTCGTCTCGATGCTCGGCTTCACGCCGGATATTTTCATGCCGCTGGTCGGCGGCGTCCTGCTCGACGCGTTCCCGGGCGGGGCGGGTTACAAATTCTATTTCGCCTTCATCGCCTTACTCTGCGGCTGCGGCGCCGCCGCGACGCTCGCGATCAAACGCACGGCGAAGCCCGTCACCGCCGCCGCCTGATGACCGCCATCGCCGCA
>JBGSSK010000370.1:0-2562 GCA_041737095.1 Parvularculaceae bacterium
ACCGGCGACCGGCTGTGGGCGGCGGCGACCGGCAGTCGCGCGGTTGTCGAAATCGCCACGAAGGACTGGCGGATCGCGAGGACGCTGGCGGCGGGCGAGGGCTCGGACGGGCTCGGATTTTCGCCGCTTGATGCAGCCGCCGCCCCGCTTTCCGGAAAATGAGGAGCCTGATGAGGAACATGTTCGCTTCCGTCGCCGCGCTATCGCTCGCCGCATCTTGCGCGCATGGCGGGTCAACGCCGCCGATAGTCGAAGCGGCGGCGCCCGAAGGGCTCATCGTCATTGAAAGCGCCCATCCGGTCGCAGAGACGGCGCAGCGTTTCGCCGATGCGCTGGCGGAGCGGGAAATCAAAGCGTTCGAGATCGACCACGCCGCCAATGCGCAATCGGTCTCGCTGTCGCTTGCGCCGACGATCCTATTGATCTTCGGCAGTCCTGTCGCGGGGACGCCGCTTATCCAGGCGGCGCCGACCGCGGCGATCGACCTGCCGATGAAGGCGCTGTTCTTCGAGCGCGATGGAAAGTCGATGATCGCCTATAATGATGTCGATTATATCGCCGCGCGCCATGGCGTTCCCGCCGATGCGCCGTCGCTGGCGAAAATGCGCGGGCTGCTGAAATCCCTCGCCGCCAAGGCGTCAGGAAACTGACGGTCAGCCCGCAGGGCGGCATCTGACGTTATCGAGTGCGAAGCGCTCGCCCGTGTCGCGGCGGCGGGCGAAACACCGCCCGGCATCGATTTCAAGATCGAAAAGCGTCGGGGTCGCGAGGCTTTTCGTATCGTAAGTCGACGGAGCGGGCGGCAACACCGGAATGACCGTCGCGGTCGTAAGATCGGCGGCGCCGAGCGTCACGCGCGCGACGCCCATCGCGCCGGCAAGCGTCTCCGTCAGCGCCCGGACGTTTTCGCTCCCCGCATCGTCGAGAACAGCGGGCTCGGCTTCAGCGTAGGTTGCGCATCCCACCAGCAAGGCGAGCGCGCCGGCGGCGGCGATCAAGCGGCGCGTCATTGCGGCGCTCCGTTATTGTTCGGGGGCAAGGTCATGTCGCGGTTGGTCTCGAAAACGTCGCGGCGCGCCGGCGCATCGGGGAGCGGCAGGCCGGCGGCGGTCCCGGTCGCTTTCGCGACCGTTTTCGTTATCGTCGTCGGCGGCGGGCAAGAGCCGGTGGCGCGGAATTGAAGCGCGGCCGCAAACAGGCCCTCGGCCGGATCGCCGAGCGGACGGGTCAAGTCGTCCGCAACGGCGCAGCCCGGCGTTTTCACCGCAAAGACGTCCGGCGAGTTCGCTGGAGCAAAACCGTCCGCGTAATCGCCGAAGCCGGCATTGTTGACGCCCTGGAACTGGATGGTGAAATAGGTGACGCCGCAATTGTCCTCCGGAAAAAAGCCGAATGGCTTGCCGCAGGTGACGCCGCCGATCAGCACGACCTCGACGCCGATGCCGCGCAGGCCGTTGACGACCGATTCGCTGGCGCTGCACGTATCATCCGTCGACAGAACGAAAACCCGTCCGAGATTAAGCGTCGGCAAGCTCGTTCCATTCGCCAGCGTGAAGCCGAGGCCCTGCGTGTAGAACGGCGTCGGCGTGTTGGGGGCTCCGTTGACCGGGTTGTTCCCGCCGAAACCGTTATTGAAGCGCAGCCTTTCGAAGTCGCGATTGGCGGTGCGCGCAGGACCCGCGACCATGAAGGAAAGCTGCGAGGCGATCGCCAGCAGACCGCCGCCATTGTAGCGCAGGTCGAGGACGAGATCGCTGACGCCGGCGGCGCGCATTGCGGTGACGGCGTCGGCCGCGGCCTTTTCGGTCGCAAACGGACTGAACGTGTTGAGAAGGATATAGCCGACAGGGCCCGTCGCCGTGTTGACGACCCGCGTCAGACGGACGGGCGCCCGCGCAAGATTTGCGGCAACCAGCGTCACGGTGCGTTGCACGCCGCCTTCATCGACAACGAAGGTGTGCTGCTCGCCGGCGTTCGCGGGGAACAGCCCGGCGTTCAGCATGGCGATCTCGGTGGTCGTGTTGGCGTTGACGAGATCGACGCCGTCGACGCTGATAATGCGCGCGCCGCGCTGGAAATTCGGCAGGCCCATCACCGTCTGCTCCGCCGGCGACCCGGCTTCGGTGTAGGCGATGCGAAAATCGCGCGGCGGCGTCGTACGCCTTGCGATGTAGCGCACGCCATAGCTTGCGGTCGGCGCCGAATTGCGCGCGGCGAGGTATTCGTCCGTCGGCTGCGTGAAATGAAACTCGTCCTTTGCGCGGCCCGACGGCGTCGTCGCAAAGGTCTTCAGCACGTCGAAATAGGCGAGGCGGTCGGCGAAGTCCGCCGGGTTGCGGTCGGCGACTTCCGTCCGGAACAGATAGGTTTCATTGTTCCACGAGCGAAGCCAGAAATTCTCGAGCAAGGTCGATCCCGCCTGATCCGGGAAACGATTGCCCTCGATATCGACGCCGGCGCGCGGCGCCTGGCATCGGTCGGCGAAATTCTGCGACGGCTGGAAAACGCCGGCGGTGAAGACCGGGCCTGTCGGCGCCGGTGTCGGCGCGATCGGCGTCGGCG
>JBGSSK010000393.1:0-1929 GCA_041737095.1 Parvularculaceae bacterium
CTGGCGAGGATGCGCACAAGATAGCGCCGCGCGCTGATCGAAAGGCTGTTCGGAGATGGCGCGGAATTCGACGGCGCCTGGCTCGCCGAGGCAGGGTTGCCGCTGCCGCCGATCGGCGCCGAGGGCGCGCTCGTGTTTCACCTCGCCGTATGCTGATGTTCAGCGCCGCCGATCATCCCCACCGCCGTTTCGATCCGCTTTCCGGTCGCCACGTTCTCGTGTCGCCGCATCGGGGCAAGCGCCCGTGGCAAGGCGAGACGGCCGCGCCCGATACAGCGCCGAGCCTCGCCTATGACCGGGAGTGTTATTTGTGCCCCGGCAATGCGCGCGCCAATGGGGTCATGAATCCCGCCTATAAGGGACCGTTCGCCTTCACCAATGATTTCGCCGCGCTGGCGCCGGATACGCCGCAGCCGCCCGCGAACGCGCATCCCCTGCATCAGGCGAGCGCAGCGAGCGGCGCGTGCCGGGTTGTCTGCTTTTCGCCGGATCACGCCGCGACGCTCCCTGAATTGCCGCTCGGGGAAATCGCCGCTGTCATCGCTTGCTGGCGCGACGAGGCGGCGGCGCTGGCGCGGCGTTTTGCGCATGTCCAGATTTTCGAAAACAAGGGCGCGATGATGGGATGCTCGAACCCGCATCCGCATTCGCAGATCTGGGCGACGTCGTTCCTGCCGACCGAGATTGCGCGGGAAGATGAAAACCAGCGCGCCTATGAGGCGGCGAACGGCCGCGCGATGCTCGATGATCTTGTCGCGCTGGAGCGCAAGTCCGGCGAACGGGTCGTTCTCGAAACCGACATGTTTCTCGCGGTCTCACCTTATTGGGCGGCCTGGCCGTTCGAAATCCTGCTGCTGTCGAAGCGGCCGTTCAGGAGCCTCGCCGACCTGGATGCGGCGGCGATCGATGATCTGGCGTGCGCGCTGAAAGGCGTCACGACGCGCTACGACAATCTTTTCGCGTGCGATTTTCCCTATTCGATGGGATTTCACGGCGCGCCGTCTGGCGGCGATGATCGCGCCTGGCGCCTGCATGCGCATTTTTATCCGCCATTGCTGCGCTCGGCCAGCGTCCGGAAATTCATGGTCGGGTTCGAAATGCTCGCCGAGGCGCAGCGCGACCTGACGCCGGAACAGGCGGCCCAAAGGCTCAGGGCGCAAAGCGACGCGCATTTCAGGCAAAGGGGACCGGCGTGAAGGTGGCGCTGAACGCGCGCCTGCTCGCTGCCTTCGACATCGCCTTCGGCGGCGCGCCGGATCTCGTCATCCGCGCGCCAGGACGCGTCAATCTGATCGGCGAGCATACCGATTATAATGACGGATTTGTCATGCCCGCCGCGCTCAGCGTCGAAACCCGAATCGCCGTGCGGGCCCGCCGCGACGGCGTCATCCGCATCGCCGCCGCGGATTACGGCGGCGCGCTCGACGAGTTTGAGTTGAAAGAGCCGATCATGCGCTCACCGTCCATTCCGTGGACGAATTATATTCGCGGCGTCGTAGTTGAAATGCGCCGCAGCGGTTTCGAAATCGCCGGCGCTGATTTCGCAATCGCCGGCGATATCCCGCAAGGGGCGGGGTTGTCGTCGTCCGCGGCGCTTGAGGTCGCCGCCGCGTTCGCCATTGCGACGCTTGCCGGCGTCCCGCCGGACCGCACTGAACTCGCGCAGATCGCGCAGCGCGCCGAAAATGATTTCGTCGGCTGCAAATGCGGCGTCATGGACCAGCTCGTTTCCGCGCGGGGCGAGGAGGGCGCGGCCCTTCTCATCGACTGCCGGTCGCTCGACTGCGCGCCGATCCGGGCGCGCGAGGGCGTCGCGATCCTGATTGTCCATTCCGGAGTAACACGCGGCCTTGTCGACGGCGCCTATAATGAACGGCGCGCGCAATGCGAAGCGGCGGCCAGGACGCTCGGCGTCCGCGCGCTGCGCGA
>JBGSSK010000396.1:0-11377 GCA_041737095.1 Parvularculaceae bacterium
GATCTGGCGCCGGGCGCCGGCGCGAAAAGCCCCCTGCCGTTTGTTCGACCCGGCGGCGCGGGCGGAAAAGCCGCGCAACAAAAAATCAAAGCCGCGCCGCGGAAGGCAGAAACTTCCGCCCAATTCGGCCGCCAGAAAAGCGCTTCGCGCCGCCCGCAATGCGCGCCGGCGGGAGAAATGGCGCGCCGGGCGGCGGCGCGCGTCAGCTGTCGATCTTCAGCGCCTTGATGAAGGCTTCCTGCGGGATGTCGACCTTGCCGAACTGGCGCATCTTCTTCTTCCCCTCTTTCTGCTTGTCGAGGAGTTTGCGCTTGCGGCTGGCGTCGCCGCCATAGCATTTCGCGGTGACGTCCTTGCGCATCGCCGAGATCGTCTCGCGCGCGATGACGCGCCCGCCGATCGCCGCCTGGATCGGGATCTTGAACATGTGACGGGGAATGAGGTCCTTCAGCTTTTCGCACATCGCCCGGCCGCGCGCCTGCGACTTGTCGCGGTGGACGATGATGGAGAGAGCATCGACCGGCTCGTCATTGACGAGCAGCTGCATCTTCACGAGATCGCCGGTCCGGTATTCGAGGATCTGGTAATCGAAGGAGGCGTATCCCTTCGAAATCGATTTCAGCCGGTCGTAGAAATCGAAAACGACTTCGTTGAGCGGCAATTCATAGACCAGCATGGCGCGCGCGCCGGCGTAGGTCAGCTCTTTCTGCACGCCGCGCCGTTCCTCGCAGAGCTTGAGGATGCCGCCGAGATAATCGTCGGGCGTCATGATGGTCGCGCGGATCCACGGCTCTTCCATATGATCGATGCGCACGACGTCGGGCAGGTCGGCGGGATTGTGCAATTCCTTCATCGACCCGTCGGTCAGGAAGATGCGGTAATTGACGCTTGGCGCCGTGGTGATGAGGTCGATATTGAATTCGCGCTCAAGCCGCTCGCGAATGATTTCAAGGTGCAGAAGCCCCAGAAACCCGCAGCGAAAGCCGAAACCGAGGGCCGCGGATGTCTCCATCTCGAACTCGAAACTCGCGTCATTGAGGCGGAGCTTGCCCATCGCCTCGCGCAGGTCCTCGAACTCCGCCGCGTCGACCGGAAACATGCCGCAGAAGACGACCGGCTGCGCCGGCTTGAAACCGGGCAGCGCCGCGGCGGTCGGATTCCGGTCATCGGTGATCGTATCGCCGACGCGCGTGTCGGCGACTTCCTTGATGGCGGCGGTCAAATAGCCGATTTCGCCCGGTCCGAGTTCCGCGACCGGATAGCGCTTCGGCGTCTGCACGCCGACATGCTCGACCGCGTAGGCGGCGTCCGTCCCCATCAGGCGGATGCGCATGCCTTTCTTCAGAACGCCGTCGATGATGCGCACGAGAACGACGACGCCGAGATAGCTGTCATACCAGCTGTCGACGAGCAGCGCCTTCAAAGGCGCGGCCGCCTCGCCCTTCGGCGCGGGGAGGCGCGTAACGATCGCTTCCAGAACCTCGTCGATGCCGACGCCGGTCTTGGCGGAAATCTCGAGCGCCCCGGACGCATCGATGCCGATAACGTCCTCGATCTGCGCGCGCACCCGGTCCGGCTCGGCGGCGGGCAGGTCGATCTTGTTCAGCACCGGGACGATCTCGAGATTGACGTCGATCGCCTGATAGACATTGGCGAGGGTCTGCGCCTCGACCCCCTGGCTTGCGTCGACGACGAGGAGCGCGCCCTCGCACGCCGACAGCGACCGGCTCACCTCATAGGTGAAATCGACATGGCCCGGCGTGTCGATGAGATTGAGAATGTATTTCTCGCCGTCCCTCGCCTGGTATTCGAGGCGGACGGCCTGCGCCTTGATCGTTATGCCGCGCTCGCGTTCGAGTTCCATCGAATCGAGGACCTGCTCCTTCATTTCGCGGTCGGCGAGCCCTCCCGTCCGCTGGATCAGGCGGTCGGCGAGCGTCGACTTCCCATGGTCGATATGGGCGACGATCGAGAAATTCCGGATGTTCTTCAGTGGGATCATGGCGCCGCCTATAGCCGCGCCTTCAACGCTTCACAATCGCCTTGTCGCCATGCGCTCCGCCGCGCCTCAAGTAATTTCGATAAGGCGCTCACCCTCCTCAATCGCGGCGACGATTTCCTCAAGGTTCGGCTCAAGCGCGACCCAAAGCGCTTGATTCGTTGTGTTTCCAAGCCTGATCCACAGAACTGCAAACTTTCGAGCTTTGCCGGCCGCCGCGAAATCCTCGTCTTTCGTAATGAGAACCGCGCCGGTCTGGGAGGCGAGCGCTCGTATTCTGGCGTCGGGGGCCCCGCCAAGACCTATGTCGCGAATGTGATCGGCGACGTGTCCTTTCTCGCGCAAGCGGTCCGCAAGCGCTGGCGGCAATTGTTCATCAATGAGAAACCGCAATTCACGCCGCCCGGATCACGCGATGATCGGCTGCGCGCGCACCGTATGCGAGCGCCGCTGCGATATCTTCCTTCGCCAAGTAAGGAAAGTCATTGAGGATGGTGGTCTCGCTTTCTCCTGCCGCAAGCATGTCCAAGATATCGCTGACGCGCATCCGCGTTCCCTTGACGCAAGGGCGACCTCCGCAAAGGTCGGGATTCGTCGAGATGCGATTGAGCAGCGTATCAGCTGCTAAAGCGCTCGCAGAAGGGTGGCGCACGAGCTCAGATTTTAGAACGCTGACACGCGCCAGTTTGTTCGGTCGTGCATTCCATCGCATAAGGAATCCAGTAAGCGCTTGGTACAATTCTCGTCCCAATGGTGAATCAGGCTCGACTTCCTCGAACCACCTCTTCAATCGATGTTCAGTGTCGCGACCGTCGGCTGGTCCTTCTGGACTCGCGATCTCAACATATCGCCTTGCATTGATGTCGGAATACCCAATGAATTTGCTTGGACCGAAATGCCACGCAACAATTGCATGGGGCGAAGCCTTTGTTTTCTTTTTCGCCACAGGCACGGCGTACCAGGCTCGCGCGTATGATAGCCGCCGCTGAACCTCTGGTGATTCGGCAGCGGCGCGTTCAAAAGCGACGATATTACTCAGCGCTTCCTCGCTTTCGCGTATTAGTTGAGGTCGCGAAGTCTTCACGAAGATCTCTCATTTCAGACTCATACGCGAATATAATCTTTTTAGTACCAGAGTCAAATACCACATATTTATCGGCAGACTCTGACCAACTGGAGCGTCGTAGTGCTTTGTCCACGCTTCCAACCGTCATGCCCCGGCTTGGGCCGGGCATCCATTCCGCCTCTTGTGCAAATGAATAATGGCCGAGACAAGACCGGCCATGACGGAGCGCGGAGATTGAACGCTCTCTCGATTCTTCGACTGTCGGACCTAGCGACGCGCCAGCAGGTCGCGGATTTCGGTCAGCAGGACTTCCTGCTTCGGCGGGGCCGGCGGCGGGGCCGCTTCCTGCTTTTTCTTGAAATTGTTCATCGCCTTCACCAGCAGGAAAACCGCCCAGGCGACGACAAGGAACGAAATGATGTTGTTGAGAAAGGCGCCGTATTTGATGGCGACCGCCGCAGCCTCGCCTTCCGCCGGTTTCAGCGTCAGGGCGAAGGTCGAAAAATCGACGCCGCCGAGCATCAGCCCGATCGGCGGCATGATGACGTCGTCGACGAGCGATTTGACGATCGTCCCGAAGGCCCCGCCGATAATGATGCCGACCGCCATGTCGAGGACATTGCCCTTGACCGCAAATTCCTGAAATTCCTTAATGATGCCCATTGCTTAGCCCTCTCCAAGTGCGCGCAACCGGCGCGGCGCGACGCTAGCCTGATTTGGCGGGCCGACAAGAATGTAAACGGAGCGGGCGGCGCCGGCCGCGGCGGGCGTCTATTTACAGGCGTCGCTCGCCCGATCGAGCGCCGCCGAAACGCCGGACAACGAGACAGTATAGCTGGTCGCCGTTCCGCGACCCGACATTGCGCTGATCCGCATGTCGGCGCCCTTGCGCATCGCCGCAATCAGGCGTTGTTCCGCCGCCGCGCTTTCGATGAAGGCTTCGTTTTCCGAGACATACATGTCCCATTTTTCGTTGCCGATGCGGATCGTCGGGGCCGGCGCCTGCTGCAGATTGTAACCGACGCGGAAACTCGGCTGATTGGCCGCAGCGCCGGACTTCCAGCTGGCGATCAGGAAGAAGAAATCGCCGTGATTGACCGATTTGGGGGATTTGTCGGTCGCCTCGGCGGCGGCGAAACAGATCCGCTCGTTTCCCGCCTCATGGACGAAGACGCTCCAGTCCTTGAATGTCGCCAGCGCCTGCGGTTCGGCCGCGGCGGGGCCGGCCGCCATCATCGTCCAGGCGGTCGCAGCGACCGTTGCGCCGATCGTCGCTCGTGCTGCAGATTCCCGTCTCATTCCACCTACTCTCCGGCCAATTGCGCTGCTCATCCTACGATACCGCGTTCCGCGGCGTCAAAAAGTCATCACGTTCCGCAGATGCGCCGCTCGAACGGTTTGCGCAAGGCTGGACGATACGCCATAACCACGCCGATTCTTGAGGAATTTGCGAGCGGAGGCAACCTGTGATCCCGGGACGTGACAGCCTGAAAACGAAAAAGACGCTGAAAGTCGGCGGGCTGGACTATTCGATCTACAGCCTGAAAGCGGCGGAAGCGCATTTGGGCGATCTGTCGCGGCTGCCCTATTCCCTGAAAGTGCTTCTTGAAAACCTGTTGAGGTTCGAGGACGGCCGCTCGGTTTCAGTCGACGACCTCAAGGCGTTCGCGGACTGGCTGAAGACCGGCAAGAGCGATCGCGAGATCGCCTATCGCCCGGCGCGCGTGCTGATGCAGGATTTCACGGGCGTTCCCGCCGTCGTCGACCTCGCCGCGATGCGCGATGCGATGAAGGCGCTCGGGCAGGACCCTGAAAAAATCAATCCGCTGGCGCCCGTCGATCTCGTCATCGACCATTCGGTGATGGTCGATTATTTCGGCGGACCGAAGGCGTTCGAGAAAAACGTCGATCGCGAATATGAGCGCAACGGCGAGCGCTACCAGTTCCTGAAATGGGGACAAGGCGCGTTCGACAATTTCCGCGTCGTGCCGCCCGGCACCGGCATCTGCCATCAGGTCAATCTCGAATATCTGGCGCAAACCGTCTGGACGGCGACGCGGCAGGGCGAAACTTTCGCTTATCCCGACACGCTGGTCGGCACCGACAGCCACACGACGATGGTCAACGGATTGTCGGTGCTCGGATGGGGCGTCGGCGGCATCGAGGCGGAGGCTGCGATGCTCGGCCAGCCGGTGTCGATGCTGATCCCGGAAGTGATCGGGTTCCGCCTGTCCGGCAAGCTGCCCGAAGGCGCGACCGCGACCGACCTCGTCCTCACCGTGACGCAGATGCTGCGCAAGAAGGGCGTCGTCGGCAAGTTCGTCGAATTCTACGGGCCCGGCCTCGACCATCTGGCGCTCGAAGACCAGGCGACGATCGCCAACATGGCGCCCGAATATGGCGCGACCTGCGGCTTCTTCCCGATCACCGCGGAAACGATCCGCTATCTGAAGGCGACCGGGCGCAATCCCGACCGCGTCGCGCTCGTCGAGGCCTACGCAAAAGAACAGGGCATGTGGCGCGACGCCGCGACGGCGGAGCCGAAATTCACTGACGCGCTCGACCTTGATCTCTCGACAATCGCGCCGTCGCTCGCCGGCCCGAAACGGCCGCAGGATCGCGTGCTGCTGAAAGAGGCGGCCGCCTCATTCCGGCGCGAGGTATCGACAATCAAGGGCGGTGCTGTCGACAGGAACAAGGCGCCGGCGTCAGCAGCGGAAGCGCGCTTTGAATCCGAAGGCGCGACCATCGAAAACACGCAGCCGCAGGAATGCGTCGTCAATGGCGCGGATTACCGCATACATGACGGGTCGGTCGTCATTGCCGCGATCACCTCGTGTACGAATACGTCGAACCCGTCCGTACTGATCGCCGCCGGGCTCGTCGCACGCAACGCGCGAATGAAGGGTCTCGCTACAAAGCCATGGGTGAAAACCTCGCTGGCCCCGGGATCACAGGTGGTCACGGACTATCTCGACGCCGCCGGACTTACTGACGATCTCGATGCGCTCGGCTTCAATCTCGTCGGCTATGGGTGCACCACCTGCATCGGCAATTCAGGCCCCCTGCCTGAACCGATATCGCAGGCGATCAACGAGAATGACCTCGTCGCCTGCTCGGTCCTTTCGGGCAACCGCAACTTCGAGGGTCGTATCAGCCAGGACGTGCGCGCCAATTATCTCGCTTCGCCGCCGCTCGTCGTCGCCTATGCGCTCGCAGGCTCGCTGCACGTCAACCTGACGACGGATCCTCTCGGCAAAGACAAGGACGGCAAGGATGTCTTCCTCAAGGACATCTGGCCGACCAACAAGGAGATCGCCGAAATCGTCCGCGAGCACGTAACGGCGAAAATGTTCGCGACGCGCTACGCCGACGTCTTCAAGGGAGACCGCAAATGGCAAGCGATCGACGCCGGCGACGGGCAGACCTATCGCTGGCCGACATCGACCTATGTCGCGAACCCGCCCTATTTCACCGGCATGACGATGACGCCGCCGCCGGTCGCGCCGATCGAGAAGGCGCGCGTGCTGGCGCTGTTCGGCGATTCGATCACCACGGATCACATCTCCCCCGCCGGCAATATCGAGGAGCAGAGCCCCGCCGGCCGGTATCTGAAAGATCATCAGGTGCCGGTTTCGGAGTTCAATTCCTACGGCTCGCGGCGCGGCAATCACGAGGTGATGATGCGCGGCGCCTTCGCCAATATCCGCATCAAGAACCGGATGCTGAAGGGCGTTGAAGGCGGCTACACGATATATGCGCCGTCGGGCGAGCAGCTCGCGATCTATGACGCGGCGATGAAATACAAGGAAACCGGCACGCCGCTCGTCGTCTTCGCCGGCAAGGAATATGGCACCGGCTCGTCGCGCGACTGGGCGGCGAAGGGAACGATCCTGCTCGGCGTCAAGGCGGTGATCGCCGAGAGCTTCGAGCGCATCCACCGCTCGAACCTGATCGGCATGGGCGTCCTGCCGCTGCAATTCCGCGACGGCGAGAGCTGGGCGGCGCTCGGCCTCACCGGCGACGAGGAAGTCTCGGTCAAGGGCGTCGACGCGATCACGCCGCGTTCCGAGATCAAGGTCGCGATACGCTCCGCCAGCGGCGATACGCGCGAGATCACCGTCCTTGTACGGATCGATACCGCCGACGAGCT
Source organism: Parvularculaceae bacterium (assembly GCA_041737095.1). Classification (GTDB taxonomy): domain Bacteria; phylum Pseudomonadota; class Alphaproteobacteria; order Caulobacterales; family Parvularculaceae; genus Amphiplicatus. Next base: position 7,219 of record JBGSSK010000396.1, read on the forward strand.
CGATTACTACCGCCATGGCGGCATCCTCCATTACGTCGTGCGGCAACTGGCGGCGGCCTGATCGCACAACCTATGGTTGGTGGCGCAGGCAATTGCGCTCGGTAGGCTCCCGCAACTGCTGATGGTGCGGGGGAATGCGGGGGGCTTCAATTCCAGCGGCGATCTGCGCGGCCGCCGTTTCTTGCGGCGCCGCCGACGCAAGCCCGTGGAATCGCGCCGACGGCGCCGTCTTCGTCGCCAGCCGGTTCGACTATTTCACCTCGTCGACGCCAGTCAGCCGCTATGAACGCTACGGCTCGGATACCTACGCCGAATTCGGGCTGACGCCGAAATGGATGATAACGGGCAAGTCAGCCTACGGAACAAGTCTTTCGGACAGCGCGCTCGGCCAGTCGTCGCGCACCGGTTTCGGCGAGAGCGAATTGGCGGTGCAGCGCCAGATCCGGCGCGGGCTGCATTCGGCGACCGCCGTCAGCATCGCCGGCGCCTATGCAGAACGCCTGGCGGACGGCGCGCGCGCCGAATTCGGCGAGCATGGGTTCGACGCGGAAATCCGCGCGCTGCATGGCCGCGACATCGTCCTCAGCCCGGTCAAGATATTTGCGACCGCCGAGGTCGCCTTTCGCCGGCGGTTCGATGACGCCGCCGATCAGGTCCGCGCCGATATGCTTGTCGGCGTCGAGGCGTCATCGCGCTTTTTGATCCTCGCCGAGGCGCGCACGCAAATTTCGCTGCGCAATGAAGGCCCGCTCGGCGATGATGTCGACATCGCCAAAGCGCGCGCCGCGATCGTGTGGCGCGCCAGCCGGCGCTGGTCGATTCTCGCCGGCGGCGAAAAGGAATTCATGGCGCGCGGCGTCATTCCCGGTCGCTCCCTGTTCGTCGGCCTCTGGTCGGAATTCTAGGAGCGCCGGAATGAACGAGCCGGCGCCGCACGACAGGACGCTTCAGGAATTCCGGCGTTTGCGAAAATATCGCCGCGACGGGCGCGCGCCATGGACAAGAACGGATGATCGGATCGGCTTCCTGACGATTGGCGAGGCGGATACGCCGCTCGACCGGACGGTCAGCCGCGCCGCCTTCAGCGAAATGCTGCGCGAGCGCTTCGCCGGTGACCTGAAAAAGGAGGCGATCGACGGCCTTGCGATACGCGCGCCCGAGGACAGCGCGCGCGACATCGGCCGGAAGGTCGACGCAACGCAGGTGCTTCTTGCAACCGCGGTTTTCGGCGGCGGATTTCTTGTCGCGCCTGAAACTGCAACCGCTTATGGCGTTCTCGCTGCGTCGCTGCTCTTCGTTGCGGTCGCCACGCTTCGCGTCGGCCTCGCCGTCATTGCCGCGCGCCTGCGGAGCGCGGCGCCGCGGCGCGCCTTGTCTCCGGACGACCTTCCGGTCGTGACGATCCTCGTCCCGCTTTATCGCGAAGCGCACGCGCTGCCGGGACTGATCCAGGCGCTTGGGCGCCTCGACTATCCGGATGAAAAGCTCGACATCAAATTGCTGCTGGAAGAAGACGATGGCGAGACCTTGCGCGAAGCGTTGCGGCTCGGCCTTCCTTCCGCCTTCGACCTCATCATAGTTCCGACGTCATCGCCGCGCACGAAACCCAAGGCCTGCAACTACGGCCTTGCCTGCGCAGCGGGCGATCTCGTCGTCATCTACGACGCCGAGGACGCGCCGCAGGAGAACCAACTGCGGCTCGCCGCCGAGACTTTCGCGGCGGGCGACGAGACCCTTGCTTGCGTGCAGGCGAAGCTGAATTTCTACAACCCCGACGAAACCTGGCTGACGCGGCTGTTCGCGCTTGAATATTGTCTCTGGTTCGATCACTTGCTGCCGGCGCTTGATCGCCTCGGCGCGCCGTTGCCGCTCGGCGGAACATCGAATGTGTTCAGGACCGAACTGCTCGCCGAGGCCGGCGGATGGGACCCTCACAATGTCACCGAAGACGCCGATCTCGGCCTTCGCCTTTCGCGCCGCGGCTTGCGTACCGCGGTGATCGACTCGACGACTTACGAGGAGGCCAATTGCCGGACCGGAAACTGGATGCGCCAGCGTTCGCGATGGATGAAAGGCTTCATGCAGACCTGGCTCGTCCATCGCCGCCGCTGTCACGACCGCCGCTGGCGCCGCAACTGGCGGACGGTCATCTCGGTTGACCTCTTCGTCGGCGGCGCTGCGGCCGCCGCGCTGCTGAACCCCTTGCTGCTTGCGGTTCTCGCGGCGGAGGCGCTGACCGGCCAGTCGCCGATCGCCACCCTCCCCGAGCCCTTGCGCCTGTTCAACTTCTCAGCGCTCGTCGCCGGCAATCTCGCGTTTCTCGGCCTTGCGGCCTTCGCGCCGTTCAAGCGCCGTCTCGGGCGGCTTGCGCCCGCCGCCCTTCTGACGCCTGTCTACTGGCTGATGATGTCGGCGGCGGCCTGGCGCGCGCTATTTCAGTTGCTGACGCGGCCGTCCTTCTGGGAGAAGACCGATCATGGCCTCAGCGAGGAGGCGCAGGCGCGCCGCGCCGCCGCGCTTCAGGAGCTTGGCCTTGAACCGGACGCCGCGTCTCGCCACTTTGGCGGCGAGGACCGCGCCGCGGAACGGCCGGCGCGCAGGGAGGCGACACCGAAATGAGCCTTGGCGGCTTGCCCTTCAGGAAGATGAACGGTCTCGGCAATGATTTCGTCGTGATCGACCTGCGCGGGTCGAAAGCGCGCGTCACCGAGGATGCGGCGCGCGCGATCGCCGACCGCAAGTCCGGCGTCGGCTGCGATCAGGTCATCACGATCGAGGACCGCGACGGACCGTTCATGGGCGTCTTCAATGCGGACGGATCGGAGGTCGGCGCCTGCGGCAACGCCGCGCGCTGCGTCGGCGCGATCCTGATGGATGAAAGCGGCGATCAGGGCGTCGCCTTCGAAACCCTGTCCGGCGAAGTTTCAGCCGAACGCGTCGGTGCGAAGCGCATTTCGGTCGATATGGGCGTTCCGAAATTCCACTGGAAACAAATTCCGCTCGCTGAGGAAATTCAGGATACCCGCTTCGTCGACATCAAGCTCGGGCCGATCGACAAGCCGGTCCTGTGGGGTCCATCCGCCGTCAACATGGGCAATCCGCATTGCATTTTTTTCGTCGAGAACGCGGAAGCGCAGGCGCTTGAACGCTTCGGGCCGATGATCGAACATCATCCAATGTTTCCAGAGCGCGCCAACGTCTCGGTCGCGGAGGTGCGCGGCAAGCACTACATCCGCCTGAGGGTCTGGGAGCGCGGCGCCGGGATCACCAAGGCGTGCGGCACCGCCGCCTGCGCGGCGCTCGTCGCAGCGAACCGTCGGCGCCTCACCGGCAGGAAGGCGACTGTCGAACTTGACGGCGGCATCCTTGCGGTCGAGTGGCGGGATGATGATCACGTCATCATGACCGGCCCCTATGAACTCGAATTCGAGGGCGTGTTGCCCGCGGGTCTTTGACCGCACGACGTCAGCCGAAGGCGTCGTAGAAATGCGAAATGCCGACGGCGATTTCCTTGATGGCGCGATCAAGGTCGCGCAGCGGCGCGGCGATTTCCCGCCGGATCTGCGGATAGCCGCCCGGTTCCCGGTCGCGCGCCGCCGCCTCTGAAAGCTGACCGAACTCCGGCGGCGGCTCGTCCGACTCCGGGAAAATCTCCTCGATCAGCGATGCGACTTCGGCGAAACGCAAATCGAGCGCATAATCCATCAGCGTGTCGCGGGTCATTTCGTGGCGCGCCGAAAACGTCGGCGTCGCGGCGGCGCGCATGAAGCCCTCGGCGATCAGCGCCATCCGGATCGCATGCAGCATGTAAAGCTCGTCCGGGAACGCCTGGTCGGCGCATTCGCTTTCGCCAAGGGCCCGGCAAGCAGCGTCAAATTTCTGGCGATCGACGGAAAGCAAATTCGCCAGACGATCAAGGCCGACATCGAGCGATCGCGACGCGAGCCGTTCGGCGACCAGCAGCGGCGCCTGGCGATCGGCCGATTGCGGCGAGCGTGACGCGCGCACCGTCCAGAACCCCGGATCATAGAGGCTCGCGTAGGTCCGCAGGATCGACAGGCTGGTCAGCCGCCGCGCCGCCGCGGCCATGGTGAAGAGCCCGCGCATGCGCGGCGAATTCCGGATGAGCTCGGCGAAGCGATCAGGCTCGCGCGCCGCC
>JBGSSK010000002.1:0-5678 GCA_041737095.1 Parvularculaceae bacterium
GCCGGCCTCGTCCGCGAGCGCCGCCAGGCGCAGCAGCGTTTCTATTCGCTCGACCCCGCGGGGCTGGCGGAAGTCGATCGCTGGCTTGCGCCTTACCGGCTGTTCTGGGCGGCGCGGATGACCGGGCTCAAGGCCTTTGTCGAGAACAATGAAAACGAAGCCTGAGGGAGAGCGAGATGGATGCGCCTTACGTTTATGAATACGCCGTGCCGATCACGTTTCCGGCATCGCAGGCCGAAGCCTTCCGGGCGCTGACGAATGAGGACGCGCTGAAGGCGTGGTTCTCCGAACATGCGGAAATCGACGCCAAGGAAGGCGGCTCCTATAGTTTCTGGGGCAAATACACATTGGGGTCGGCGACGCGCGCCGACGCGACCCAGAAAATCACCGAATATAGCCCCGTATCGACGTTGAGTTTCACCTGGCGGCTCATGGGCCGGGACAGCGTCGTCACGTGGACGCTCGCCCCGGACGGCGACAGGGGATCGAAGGTCACGATCCGCCATGAATTCACGTCGTTGCCGGACGGCGTTCGCGTCAAGGAAATGATCGATGACCTATGGCGGCTTCATTCCGGCAGCCTGTGTTTCTACCTCAAGGGCGAGCGCGAAATCTATCGCCCAGATTTTGATGATCCGAACCCGGAAGTCATGCAGACAATCATCATCAACGCATCGCCTGAAAAGGTCTTCGCCGCGCTGGTGACGCCCGACCAGATCAAGCAGTGGTTCCCGGCGCCGGCGCCCATTGTCGAACCGAAAGTCGGCGGCAAATACGGCTTTGGCTTTTCCTACGAAGTCGACGGTAAGAAGGTCGAGCCGCCGCCGATGACCATTCTCGCCTATGAGGAAGGACGCAAGCTGGCGATCACCTGGCCCGACTGGCGCGGCGACAAGTCCGTGCCCGACCAGACCGTGACATGGACGCTGGAGCCGGTCGGACAAGGCAAGACGAGACTCACTCTCGTTCACTCCGGCTTCGTTCGCGCCGTCGACGTTTCCGATTACCCGTTCGGCTGGGTCGAATTCATGGAGAAGATCGGAGAGGTTGCGACGAGGTGAGGGCTCAGGCGACTTCCACCTGATACGCCGCTTCCGGCAGATCCTCTCCAAAAGCGCGCTGGTAGAATTCCGCCACCGTCGGCCGCTCCAGCTCGTCGCATTTGTTGAGGAAGGTCACGCGGAAGGCGTAGCCGATGTCCTGGAAGATCTCGGCGTTCTGCGCCCAGGTGATGACCGTGCGCGGGCTCATCACGGTTGCAAGATCGCCATTGATGAAGGCGTTGCGCGTCATGTCGGCGACGCGCACCATGGCGGCGATCGCCTGCCTTCCTTCCTTCGAATTGTAGAGCGGCGCCTTGGCGATGACGATTTCGACTTCCTCATCGTGATGAAGGTAATTCAGCGTCGTGACGATCGACCAGCGGTCGAGCTGGCCCTGATTGAGTTGCTGCGTGCCGTGATATAGCCCGGTCGTGTCGCCGAGGCCGATCGTGTTCGTCGTCGAGAAAAGACGGAACCACGGGTTCGGGTGCAGCACCTTGTTCTGGTCGAGAAGGGTGAGGCGACCCTCCGCCTCGAGGACGCGCTGGATGACGAACATGACGTCCGGGCGCCCGGCGTCGTATTCGTCGAACACGAGCGCGACCGGCCGCTGGAACGCCCAGGGTAGAATGCCTTCCTTGAACGCCGTCACCTGCATGCCGTTCTCGACGACGATCGCATCCTTGCCGATCAAGTCAATGCGGCTGACATGGCTGTCGAGATTGACGCGCACGCAAGGCCAGTTGAGGCGCGCCGCGACCTGCTCGATATGGGTCGACTTGCCGGTGCCGTGATAGCCCTGCACCATGACGCGGCGGTTATAGGCGAAGCCGGCGAGGATCGCGCGCGTCGTTTGCGGATCGAAGCGATAGGCGGGATCGACCGCCGGCACATAATCGTTCCCTTTCGAGAACGCCGGCACGGGAATCGAAAAATCGACGCCGAAGGTTTTTTTCGCGTCAACCTTCGTGTCGGGCTTTTCCAGGAATTTGTCGTCGAGTTCGGCCATAACGCTCAATCTACCGCTGAAATCGCGGCGGACCCTTGCCCGAAAGGCGCGGAATTTCAAGGGCGCCGATCAGCGCTCCCGCACCGTGCGCGTCGCGTCGAGCAGGAAGGCGAGGGCGGCGATCGCTGTGAAGGATACAAGGGCGAGGACCACGAAGACCTTTATGTCCGCCGGCGGCTCGCCGCTTTGCGCGTAGACCTCGACGCCGAGAAGGGCGGCGAGGACAATCGCGGGCGCGACACGGCCGGTCCATCCCTTCGGCGCCGTGCCGACGAGGTAGAGAAGGAAGCCGGCGAGGAAAAAGCCAAGCTCGAGCCCCTTGCTCAGCGCCAGAGACGACCACAGGCCGAGCCCGAGCTTGATTGACGAGCCCGGGTAAAGAGCGAGGTCCGGCGCGTGGACGAGAAAATCCGCGAGCCAGTGACTGGCGATCGCAAGGCCGATCAGGACCGCGCCGCCGGCGCCCGCCTGTCGGTTAAGGAGGAAGCGATAGGCGGCGGCCCCGGCGATCGACCACAGCGCCGCGCCAGCGAGGCTGTGGGTGAAGGGCATGTAATAGAGATCGAGATCGCTCGCGGCGAGAAAGCCGGGGACGATCCGCGCCTTCTCGACGCCGGCCAGAATGAATGCGGCCCAGAGATAATCTAGAAACTGCACTGCGACGAAAAGATGCCAGAGTGGAACCGCTGGGACGAGCGGCTTAAGCGCGGCTGCGGGGGCGTAATGGCCAATGAACATGCGCGCCGCCTTTCCGGTATTTTCACCGGCTCAACAAAAACCGGCCTTCTTCAGAATATGGTGCGCGCGGACGACATCCTGCAACTGCGTTTCCGCGCTGCGGTCGCCGCCATTGGCGTCCGGGTGGAAGCGCCGCAACAGTTCAGCGTAACGCCGGCGGATGTCGCCGGCTTCGGAGTCGGCAGACAGCTCGAGCGTCGCGAAGGCTTTCTCCTGCAGCTTGGTGACCGGCCGACCATTGCGCTGCGGCGAATGGGTGTTGGCGGCGGTCCGCACGGCTTCAGTGAATATGCCGTAGGCGTCGCGAAGGTCGGCGGGTCCGCGCGTTCGCGCCGATTTGCGCGCACGCTCGTTCTTGCCCATCTTCCATGTCGGGCGATCGCCGTAGATGTTGGCGAGGCGCGCGGCCTCGGCTTCCGACGCCGACAATCCTTCAAAGAAATTCCATTGCGCATTGTGGGCGCGCGCGTGGTCCTGGCAGAGCCAGACTTTCGCTTGCGTTTCTCGCGGCGATTTCGCGGCGCGCACCACCGCCTTCTGCTCGCAGCCCTCGCGGTCGCAAAGCCGCGTGTGCTCGCGCGCCCATACCGGCGGCTCCGCCCCCTTTCGGGGCGGTTTGACGCGGATGTCGTATCCGAAACGCGGGCGGTAGGAATATCCCATGGGCCGATTATGGTGCGCGGGGCAGGTTGATACAATCTTGACAGCGGCGGCGGCGAGGCCGAGGCGGGTAAAATAATGGTGTTGACAGACGGAATGACATGAGGGTCGCAGGGCTTATCGAGGCAAAATTGCAGGCGGCGCTCTCGCCGGACCGGCTTGAGGTCAAGGACGAGTCGCATCTCCACGCCGGCCACGCCGGCGCGCGCCCGGGCGGCGAATCGCATTTCCGCCTGCTGATCGTCGCCTCGAAATTCGAGGGCCTGTCACGCGTCGCGCGGCAAAGGCTGGTCAACGAAGCCCTTCGCGAGGAATTGAAAGACGATATCCACGCGCTGGCCATGAAAACGCTGACGCCGGCGGAAGCGGCGGCCGAGGAACGCGATTGATCGCGACCCGTGGCTAGCTTCGCGTGGCGATCCAGCTCTTGGAAAGACCGCAGAATCTTTCAGGCTCGATCGCCGCGTCGGGAAAAAGCGCGCGCATCTGGTCCTTGTCAAGAAGGCGCGCCGACTGCACGCGCACCATCGCCGCCGCGACCGTGCGCTGTGCGTCTGCAAAGCCGAGCGCGAAACGCCGCACCAGCCGGCAGCGCAGCTGTTCCGGCAGCCAGTGGATGAAGAGGCAACGAAAATGCGGCTCATAGGGAAACCAGAAATTCGGCGTCTGAACGTAATAGACGGGGCCAAGGCGGCGAATATTCGCCGCCATCGCCGCCATTTTCGGCCAGTCGCCGACATGCTCGATCACCGAATTCGAATGGACGAAGTCGAAACTGTGATCGTCGATGTCGCCAAGATCGGTCGCGTCGCCGGCGACATGGGAAAACTTTCCCGACGCCGCCGCCGATTCCTTCGGATTGATCAGCGTAATGTCGACCGGGCGATCAGCGACGAAATCGCCGATGATGTCCCAGTAATATTGAGTGCCGCCGATATCTGCGATCCGGCAGCGCCCCTTTTCTGCGATGATGCGGTCGATTATCGCGGTCACTTTTTGAAACCGCCGCACGCGGAAGCGGCGCGACAGCGCCTGCGGATCGGCATAGGCGCGCGCGACCATCGATTTGGCGTCGATTGCTGGAGCGGAAGTCATAAGCTTCTTATAGACGCGCTTTGTTAACGCCTTGTTTACTCCATCGCGATGATTGCGGAGGACCGCCGACACGGGCCACGATGGCGCCGGCTTCAGGAAGGGACGACCTTGGACGGCATCGGCTCAGCGCCCGCGACGCTCGCTTTGATCGGCGTCAGCGTCATCATCAGCCTCTACGCCCTTTACGTCGACCGGACCTTCATCAACCAGTTCGCGTTTCAGGTCGGCGCGGTGCGCGACCAGAAGCAGCATTACCGTATTTTGACCTCAAGTTTCCTGCACGGCAATTTCGCTCATCTGTTCCTCAACATGCTGACGCTTGTGTTTTTCGGACCGGAAGTCGAGCGCATCCTCGGCAAGCTCGGTTTTTTGATTGTCTATTTCGGGGCGATCATCGCGAGCGGCCTCGTCTCGTTGCGGGTCAACCGGGATAATCCCTCCTACGCCTCGATCGGCGCCTCGGACGCCGTCTCCGGCGTCGTCCTGTCGTTCTGCTGTTTCTATCCGCTGCAGCCGCTCTATATCCTCTTCCTGCCTATCGGCATTCCGGCGATCCTCTATGGCGTGCTCTTCATTATCATTTCCGCGCAGATGATGGAGCGGCCGGGCCGCGTCATCGCGCATGAAGGCCATCTCGGCGGCGCGATCGCCGGCGTCATCCTGACCGTCCTGATGCGACCGGAAATCGTCACGCGGCTTTTTGGCTGACTATTAAGGCTGCCAAAGCTGCAGGGCGGTTTTGCCGCGGCTCGTGAACGGTGTTACCTTCGTCCGGCATTTCGCGATCAGGAGGGTCTCTTGCGTCATCTCGGGATTGTCGCTGCGCTGCTTCTCGCCGGCTGCGCGACCGCTGTCGGTACGGCCTACGCCCCCGCCGATAAGAAGGGCTATGGCTATACGGAAACGCGGATCGAAGCCGACCGCTACCGCATCGTTTTCGCCGGAGACGGCGCGACTCCCGCCGAAGTCGTCGAGGATTACGCAATCCTGCGCGCCGCCGAAATCGCCGTCGCCAATGGCTATGACTGGTTCCGCGTTGTCGCGCGCTCTGTCGAAGAAACCGAAAAGGGCGGCATCGGCATCGGCGCCGGTCTCGGCGGCGGCGGGCGCAATGTCGGCGTCGGCGTCGGCGG
>JBGSSK010000040.1:0-33130 GCA_041737095.1 Parvularculaceae bacterium
GCGCGGCACGACGAAAACATCGTCGCTCGCCGCCCGCGCGGTCGCCTGCGCCGCCATCAGGAACAAGGCCGCGCCGATAAGGCTCAAAAATTTCATGGACTTTTCTCTCAACAACACTTCGCGCCGCCCGCCCCGCGAAACCGCCGCGGAATCAGCCCTTCGCCTTATACAGGCCCCCGCCGCGCCGCGCACCCCCGAAACTGGGCGCCGTGAGCGGCCGGGTTGCGCCCCCTGTCCCAATATGGCTAGAGGGTCGCCATGAGCGAGGCGTATCGCAAGGCGGGCGTTGATATCGACGCGGGTGACAGGCTTGTCGACGCGATCTCGCCCATGGCGAAAGCGACGGCGCGGCGCGGCGCCGACGCGATGCTTGGCGGCTTCGGCGGCCTTTTCGATCTGAAGGCCGCGGGCTTTGCCGATCCGATTCTCGTTTCCGGGACCGACGGCGTCGGCACCAAGCTGAAAATCGCGTTCGAAACCGGCCGCCATGCGACGATCGGCGTCGACCTCGTCGCGATGTGCGTTAACGATGTGCTGGCGCAAGGCGCCGAGCCGCTTTTCTTTCTCGACTATTTCGCAACCGGCAGACTTGAAGAGGGGGTGGCCGCCGATGTCATTAAAGGCGTCGCGCACGGATGCCTCGAGGCCGGCTGCGCGCTGATCGGCGGCGAGACGGCCGAAATGCCGGGCATGTACGGCGCCGGCGAATATGACCTTGCAGGTTTTTGCGTCGGAGCGGTCGAGCGCGCTGACCTGATGCCGCGCAGCGTTGCGGAGGGCGACGTCTTGATCGGCCTTCCCTCATCCGGGCCACATTCGAACGGTTATTCGCTGATCCGCAAGATCGTCGCCGACGCCGGGCTCCGCTACGCCGACCCGGCGCCGTTCGAAGCTGCGCGGTCGCTCGGCGAGGCGCTGCTCACGCCGACGCGGATCTATGTGAAGGCGCTGCTGCCGCTTCTGAAGGACAATGATGTGCGCGGCTTTGCGCATATCACCGGCGGGGGCCTCACCGACAATGTGCCGCGTATCTTCGCCGAAGATCTGGCGCCGCGTTTCGACGAAAGCGCGCTCGCCTTGCCGCCGGTTTTCGATTGGCTGATGCGCGAGGGCGCGCTCGCCCTCGAAGAGATGCGACGGACATTCAATTGCGGCGTCGGCGGCGTGCTTGTCGTCCGTCGCGGCAGCGCCGATCGCCTCATTGCCGCGCTGAGAGAGGCGGGCGAGGCGCCGCGGCTCATCGGCGACGTGGTCAAGGCCTGACGCAATGAATCGGATGCGCGTCGCCGTGCTGATCTCCGGACGCGGCTCCAACATGAAAGCGCTGATCGACGCAGCCGCGAATCCCGATTATCCGGCCGCGATCGTCCTTGTCATCGCCAGCGTTGTGAGCGCTGAAGGCCTGACCATCGCCGAAGCCGCCGGCGTTCCGACGCTAACAATCGACCGCAAATCATTCGGCAAGGGCCCTGACAGCAAACGGAAATTTGAGGCGGCCCTGTCTGCGGCACTGAAGAAAGCGCGCGCCGAACTCGTCTGCCTCGCCGGTTTCATGCGTCTCCTCTCGGCCGAATTCGTCGCCGAATGGCGAAGCCGGCTGGTAAACATCCACCCATCGCTCCTTCCCGCCTTCAAGGGTCTCGACGTGCACGCAGACATGCTCCGCGCCGGGGTCAAGATCGCTGGCTGCACCGTCCATTTTGTCAGCGCCGAGATGGACGCCGGCCCGATCATCGGCCAGGCCGCCGTCCCGGTCCTCGCCGGGGACACCCCGGAGAGCCTCGCCTTGCGCATCCTCGCCGCCGAGCATCGTCTGTACCCCGAATGCCTGCGGCTTGTCGCGACGGGGCGCGCGCGGTTGACGGCGGACGGAATTGTCGAAATCGGCAGCTCCGCCGACGGCGTTCTCGTCAATCCGCCCGACGAACTCCCCAATTCCCGACAACAACCATAAAAGGCGTTCGCGTACCGAGCAGACTCTCAGCAAGGATTAAGGAATGATCCTCCGTCGCATCGCCGAGCACGTGAAGGCCCAGAACTGGACCGCCGTCGCGCTCGATTTCATCATTGTCGTCATCGGCGTCTTCGCCGGCATCCAGCTCGGCAACTGGAACGAGGCGCGCGCGCACCGCGCCGGCGAGCGCGCTTTCCTGGCGCAGCTGCGCGACGAACTCGACGCCAGCGCCGAGGCGATCGCCTACCAGTCGCGTTTTGTCGCCGAGGTCGTCGCCAGCGGCCGTCGCGCCGTCGCCTATCTGAAGGGGGGCGAAGACTGCGCGACGGATTGCGAAGAATTGCTGATCGATTTTTTCCACGCCTCGCAGCTCTGGGGCACGCCCTATGACTACACCAGATATCGCGAGGCGCAGCGCGTCGGCTTTCCCTCAAATCCCGCGACGCGCGATGCGGTTCAGGGCTTTTTCGTTTTCATCGACGGGTGGCAGTCGGTGAACACGATGCCGACGGCCTATCGCGAGCGCGTCCGCGGCTATTTCACGCCAGACGCGGCCGACGTGCTGTGGCGCGGCTGCTACCGCCAGCTTGGCGGGCAGATCGAGGAACTTGCGCGCGATTGCGCGGACGATTTGAAGCCGCTCGGCGCGGCGGCCATGCTGCGCGAGATCCGCGCCGACGCCGCGCTGACGCAGGCGCTGCAATTCTGGTTGGGTCAGAACGCCTTCGCCCTCACCGCCTATCCGGCGATGCTGAGATACGCCGACAAGGCGAAAGCGGCGATCGCCAACGACATCTCGGGCGCCGAATGATCCTTCGCCGCATCATCGTGCATGTCCGCAAGCAGGAATGGACTGCGATCGCCATTGATTTCCTGATCGTCGTAGCCGGCGTATTCGTCGGCATGCAGGTGACCAACTGGAATGCGGCGCGCCTCGCTCAGGAGAAGGCCGGCACCTACACTGAGCGCCTCGCTGACGATCTGAAATTCGAAGCGTGGCAGAACGAATATCTGATCGCCTATTACAAGGAAGTGCGGACCAATGCCGAGCGGGCCATTGCGGCGCTGTCGGGGGAGATGGCCTTGTCCGATGATCAGCTTCTCATCAGCGCCTATCGCGCCAGCCAGTATCTTTATTACGGATCGCGGCGCGCGACCTACGAGGAGTTGGTGGCGACTGGCGATATCGCCCTCATCGCCGACCGGCGACTGCGACAGACCGCGGTTACTTATTACAACGATCCGACAATTGAATATACGACCGCGGAGGCAAGGAGCTCTGAATATCGCAGGCTGTTCCGCCGCTCGGTTCCCGCGCGGGTGCAGAGCGCGCTGCTCATTGCCTGCGGCGACAAGATCCTTGAGCCGCTCGATTATGACGCGATTATCGGCTCGCTTGATTATCCGTGCGCGCTCGATCTTTCCGCCGAGGAAGCCGCGGCGGCCGCTTCGGCTTTCCGGGCCGACACGGAGATGTTCAAATCACTTCAGCAACGATTTGCGGACCTTGAAACCGCGATCCTGAATCTCGACAGCGGCAATCCCGCCCTGATCGCCAATCTGCGCGCAATCGCCAGCGCGAAGGCCCCCTGATTTTGCGACGCGCGCTGGTCGACAGGGTGATAGGTTGTTCCGACCCGGCGTGCGCTTCCGCGCAAGCGCGCACCGCAGCAACAAGGAGAACAGGATGGGAATCCTCCAGGACGCCAAGCCCGTCGTCATCATCGCGACACGCGACCGGAAGAAGAGCGAGCCCTTTTACCGTGACACGCTTGGCCTGCCTCTGATCGGCGATGATCCTTACGCCGCGGTGTTTGCGCTCAACGGCGCCATAATGCGCCTCTCGACCATCGAGGACTGGGCGGCGCATGCGCATACCGTATTCGGTTTCGAGGTTGATGACATCGCCGCGGCGGTGAGCGCCTTATCGGCGAAGGGTGTCAAGTTCATTGTCTATCCCGGCTTCGGCCAGAGCGACGACGGCGTTTGGACCGCGCCCGGCGGCGGCGCGAAGGTTGCGTGGTTCAACGATCCGGACGGCAACAATCTCAGTCTGACGCAATTCGGCGGCTGACGATCGGTTCAAACCGCGGTCGCGCCGGCGTCCTTGTGCGAGTCAAACCGCAGCTGCGAATTTCTCTGCGAACTCCCGCACCCGTGCCGCATTGGCGCCGAGGTCGGAGCCGCCGACGCGGGATTTTGAGCGCAAATCTACGCGCGTGGCGCCGTTGCCCGCTGGAGTCAGGCGGACGACGAAATCGTCCCTGAAGCCAAACCACTTGGAGGTCGCGACCGCCTCGATGCGCCAACCGCCGCCGGCCTCTGCGTCGGCTGGCCCGTCGGCGATGATCGCCATCCCCATCGACGCGACGACTTCCTTGGCGGCAGCGGCGGCGCTCGCAAGGTCGGCGTCGACGATGATCGGCTGGATGTCGGGAAAGGCTTCGCGCTGCGCATCGGCGACGGTCTGTCCGTCCTCACGGCGCGGCACGGGATCGCCGCCGCGATATTCCGCCGGGTTCGCCCGCTCCTCATTCGCCGCCGCTATGATCGCCGGCGGGTTGTCGAAATCGGTCGTCACTTCGTGGATGAACGGATTTTTTTCGAACGCCGCCTTCATCTTCACGGGGACCATGCCGGCGCCGCCGGCGACGACCGCTGCGAGGATCGCGAAGACTGCGGGCCCGCCCTTCTTCGTTGCGACTGCGACGATGCCGGCGAGCAGCGAAACCCCGGCGGCCGCGAGAACCGGGAGCGCCGCCTGGCGGATCATCGAGAGGCCGGCTCCATAATCCCACAGCCCGAGCCGCGTCCCCGGCCCGGCGAGAATGATCGGTATGGCGATGAGTATCGCCAAAACGGCTATGATGTTGATGGCGATGCGCATGGCGGCCCCTCCCGTTTGAGGCAGCGATCATAGGCCGAGTTTGCGCCGCTTCAAAACGCCGCCTACGCGCGGAATCCCTTGCAGCGCGGCGTTCAAATCCCCATTTGCAGCGCGCAACAGGAGGAACGCCGATGGCGCGTCCGGTGACGGTCACCCTTTCCCATGATCTCGGCGCCGACGAGGCGCGCCAGCGCCTCCGCGACGGCTTCGGCAAGATCAAGCAGAGCCTATCGGGCGGGATGATTTTCGCCTTTGACGAAAACTGGACCGGCGAGAACCAGCTGCGCTTTCAAGCCAAGGGCCTCGGCCAGACGATCGACGGGGTCATCGACATTTTCCCGCAGCATGTCCGCATCGAGGCGATCCTGCCTGGCGTCCTCGCCTCGCTCGCCGAAATCATCTCCGGCAAGCTTGAGAAAGAGGGAACGCTGCTGCTGGAGAAGAAGTAGCGGCGTTACGTCTTCGGCAGTAGGCAGACTTGGCCGCGTCGCCAGGGCGTCAGGTAGAGCGGCGTTCCCATCCGCGCGATCATCTCATGATATTCCGTACGCTGCGCGTCGTGGATGATCATCAGTCCGCCGCGATCGAGAATTTCCCAACCCGTCTCGATGCAGAATTTCCGTGCCCGGCCGTCAACGAAAATGCAGTCGAAGCTCATGCCGAGCGTCGTCGGGTGATCGACATAATCCTTGAAGAGGCTTCGGTCGCTCTCGGCGCGGCGGCGCCACGCCTGGCGCGCGCCCTTGTAAAGGCCGAAGAATTGCGGCGACGGCTCTTCGCTCGCGGCTTCTTTCAGGAAATAGGAAAGACGCGGATCATCAATCGCGGCTTTGACCTTTTCGAACCATATCGGATGATGCTCGATTGATACCATCTTCTCGATCGACGCGTAGCGCTTCAGGAAATCGCCGGTCGAACCGCCGGAGCCCCATTCGAGGAACCGCTTCGGCTGCAGCGCGGTCAGCGCTGCGGCGATCTGCGAATATTCGACGCTGTCCATATAGGCGCGCATTTGGCCGGTCCCTGAAATTTGCCGCCCGGCCTTACACCGCCGGCGCGAAACCGCGCAACCTTTTGGCGCGCATTAACTAACGGACGCCGGACGACGCCGGCTACATGACGTCCAAAGAAAACGCCCCGGCTTGGCGGGGCGTTTCCGTCATCGATTGTACGAAAAGCCTAGCGCTTCGAGAACTGGAACGAGCGGCGGGCTTTCTTGCGGCCGTATTTCTTGCGCTCGACGGCGCGGCTGTCCCGGGTCAAGAACCCGCCGGCCTTGAGGACGCCGCGAAGGGTCGGCTCGAAATTGGTGAGCGCGCGCGCGATGCCATGACGGACGGCGCCCGCCTGGCCCGACGGGCCGGAACCCGCGACCGTGCAGAAAACGTCGTACTGGTCCTTGCGGTTGGCGGCGATCAACGGCTGCTTGATGATCATCTGCAGGACCGGGCGACCGAAATAATCGGCGTGATCCTTGTGGTTGACGATTATCCGGCCGGCGCCTGGCTTGATCCAGACGCGCGCGACAGCGGTCTTGCGCTTGCCGGTCGCATAGGAGCGGCCGAACTTGTCGATCTTCGGTTCACGGACGATGACTTCGGGCTCGGCGACGATGCCGGCTTCCGCTGCGACCGATTTCAGGTCTTCAAAGGATGTTGTGCTCATGATTTAGGCGCTCTTGGTTTTTTTGACGAGTTTCGCGTTTTTCGCGTTAAGGGCGGCGACGTCGAGTTTCTGCGGGGCCTGCGCTTCGTGCGGGTGTTCGCTGTCGGCGTAGATCCGGAGATTGGTCATCTGGCCGCGGGCGAGCGGCGAGTCCTTCGGCATCATCCGGCGAACCGCGTTTTCAAGAACGCGCTCGGGGAAACGCCCTTCGAGGAGGTTCTTCGCGGTGCGCTCCTTGATGCCGCCCGGATAGCCGGTGTGCCAGTAGAATTTGTGCTGCGCGCGCTTGTCGCCGGTCAGCACGACCTTGCCGGCGTTGACGACGATGACATTGTCGCCGCAATCGACATGCGGCGTGAACATCGGCTTGTGCTTGCCGCGCAGACGTGTCGCAATGATCGAGGCGAGGCGCCCGACGACGAGGCCTTCGGCATCGATCAGAATCCATTTCTTGTCGACGTCCGCGGCCTTGGCGGAATAGGTTTTCATCACAGTCTTCCTCAGGCAAAAGATAAGGCCGAATGCGCGGCGTCCGCCGGCCCGGCCAATTCGAGGCCGGCGGATAGCAGGCGCATTTTTTCACGTCAACAGAATTCGAGAAAACACCGGAAAATAAGCATTTCCCGGATGCGGTATCATAGCACCGTATATTTGGACCGCAAGGCTGCCCGTCCCGGCAGTTTCTGCTATCACGCCGCGACGCCACCTGGAGCCCGACCATGCGCTTGATTTCAGTTCTTTTTGCTCTCGCCGCCTTGGCCGCCTGCGATAGGGCGAACACGCCTGAGCCCAAACCTGCGCCGCCTTCGATCGAGGTCAAGGAGGTCGCGGCGGCCGACGCCTATGGCGAACCCGGCGAGACAGTCAACGACGTCGCGTTCTGGTCGCATCCCTCTATCAATTTCCAGGGCCTCCTGATCGCGGCGACAGACAGGGGCGTCAGCGCCTTTTCGATCGAGACAGGCGCGCAGGCGGGCGAAATCGCGTCCGGCGCGACGGATGCGGTCGAAGTCTTCTACCGGGGAACAGCCGCTGCGGCCGCCGGCTACGTCCTGGCGGCGCGTGGCGGACAATATGATCTTTATGCGATCGACAATGCGACCGCGGCGATTTCGAAGCTTACGCCGGTGGCGGCGATCCCGGCGGCCAATGAGTTTTGCGTCGGGCGCAGCGGCGACGTCGTGACGCTCTACGAAGTCGGCGACGGGTCGCTGACAAAACGCACGCTGTCGATCGACGCCGGCGGCTCGACCTTCAGCGATGCGGCGCCAGCGGCTCCGGTCGCAGGGGTTGCATCCTGCCATGTCGATGAACGGACCGGCGACGTCATCACGCTCGACCGCGACGGCGCGATCAAGCGCATCGATCCGGCGACCGGCGAGAGCTTCGGTCTCGCATTCGTGAGCGACAAGGCGCCGGATTCCTCGACGCTGTTCCTGACGACGCAGGAGGGCGCGGAAAAAAATCGCGGCGGCGTCATCGCCGCTCTTAACGGGCCCGACGGCGTCATCACCCTCATTGACGAGACCGACGGCCACGCGCTCGGCGCCGTGCGGATCAAGGCGACCTTCGAACTCGAGGCCGTCGCGTCGGCGACATCGATCGCCGCCGGATTCGGCAATTACGGCGGCGTCTATCGCGACGGCGCGCTTGCGGTCGTGACGCGCGGCGACGGCGCGCCGATTCGGCTGGCGCCCTGGAACGGCGTGCTGTCAGCGCTGGGCCTGCCGCTCGGCGTCACCGTCGATCCCAGGACGCCTCAGCCGGCCGTCGAAGTCGACAGCGTCCTGTCGATCGATTTCGAGGAGCCATGAGCGAGATAAAGGGCGGCCGACAGAACGATGAGCGCGCCCGCCTGATGCAAAAGGCCGAGGGCGATCGGCGTCGCTGCGACGACGGTCCACACGCCGAGCGCCGCCTGAATGAGCACCGCTGCAACAAAGGCTTGCGCGCGCGCCCCCAACTCGGTCTTGCGCGCGAGGAGAAAAAACCAGACGGTGGCGGCGGCCAGAAGATAAGCGCCGAGCCGGTGATTGAACTGGACCGCGGCGGCGGTCTCGAAAAGATCGCTGAAGCCCGGCGCGTCGGCGAAATACCCCTCCGGGAAGAATCGTCCGTCCATCAATGGAAAAGTGTTGAACGTCCGTCCTGCGCGCAGGCCGGCGACGAACGCGCCGAGAATGATTTGCAGAAAAACCCCGCCAGCGAGCGCGACAGCGAACGGCGCGAGCGGGTGCGCGCGTTGTCTTGGCGCACTGACCAGATCAAGCGCCGTCCAGAAAATCGCCGCATAAAGCAGGACCGCGAGCCCGAGATGCGCGGCGAGGCGGTGCTGGCTGACATCGATGCGCTCGGTGAGGCCGCTCGACACCATCCACCAGCCAAGCGCGCCCTGCGCGCCGCCGAGAAGAAAGAGTAGCCCAAGCCGCGCGCCAAGCTTTGCGCCGATGCGTTTCGTCGCCGCGAAGAAAATCAGCGGCGCCAGGAATGCAAGGCCGATGACGCGGCCGAGAAAACGATGGCCCCATTCCCACCAGTAGATTTCCTTGAACTGGCCGAGCGACATGCCCCAATTGACTTGCTGGTATTCGGGTATTGTCTTGTATTTTTCGAATTCGGCGCTCCAGTCGGCGTCGCTGAGCGGCGGGATCGCGCCGGTCACGGGTTTCCATTCGACAATCGACAGGCCGGAATCGGTGAGCCGCGTCGCACCGCCGACAATCACCATCAGCGCGACAAGCGCACACATGACGAAGAGCCAGAGGGCGACCGGCCGAAACGGGGTATCGAGTTTCATGCCAGGCGGGTAAACCGAAAATGCGCCTTTGCCCATGCAGCCAAATCGCGCACCAAAAGCGCTCAAGACGGAGGACGCCGAACCAGTGAAGCCGCGGACCAAAAAACTGATCGGGCTGCTGGTCCTTTTGCCGGGGCTTGTAGTCTATTTCGGCATCGTTGTGACGTTGGCGGATTTTCTGCCGCGCTTCTGGCTGGTCCAGCTCGTCTATTTCGTGATCACAGGGATCGCCTGGGCGATTCCCGTGATCCCGCTTATGAACTGGATGAACAAGGAGCCGGCCGGCCAGACGCCGCCGGCTTCAGACGAGACAATCTAGGTCTTCATCAATCAGTTGGGGCCGCCGCGCGGCCCCTGCTGCCCGCCAAGGCCGCCGGCCGGAAGCTGGCCGACGTTTCCAAGCAGCTGCTCCCAGAAGCCGAGTTCCTTGCCGCGGGTCGGCGTCTCGCGCGACGCCATGCCGACTTCGACCGACTGGGCAAGATCAATCGTTTCGACATTCTTGACGAGGCCTCCCTCGTCGAAATGGAAAGCGACGACCGTCCGCGCCGTCGTCTCGGGCCGGAAAAACGCCCGCGAGGCGTCAAGGGCCGAGACATAGTACCAGGAATTGCGGTCGAACGTGCCGATTATGGACGGCTCTCCATAGCGGGCGAGAACGCTATCCTTGCTGTCAATGCCGACAAGGGCGTCAAGGCCGGTTTCACCACGTTCGAGAACATAACCATGGGCGCTGCGATTTGAAACACACCCCGAAAGGCAGGCTACCACAACGCCGAACGCCAAAACTCGTGACATCATCATTCTTGATCCCGGGCCTTTCAGGGCTTACCTCGACGCCGCCGCCTCAAATCGTAAAAGGTCAACGGCCGTGATCGAAGCACTGTTTAGGAAAGATCGCAGCCGAAGCCAAGCCGAATCCCTCTACGCGGCGCTGGCCGAGCAGGCGCGCGCGCCGGATTTCTATGTCCGCGCCGCCGCGCCCGACACCGCGGAGGGCCGTTTCGACGTCCTTGCGCTCCATATGTTCCTAGCGATCGACCGGCTGAAAAAGGACGGGCCGGCCTCCGACCGGCCGATCCGTCTCCTGCAGGAAATCTTTTTCAAGAGCCTCGACAGCGCGCTCCGCGAAATGGGGGTCGGCGATTTGTCGGTCGGCCGCAAGATCAGGGCCCTCGCCGAAGCCTTCTATGGTCGCGTCGCGGCGTATGAGCGAGCGCTCGCCGCAGACCGGCCGACTTTGTGCGCCGCGCTCGCGCGCAATATCCTCGGATCCGACGATCACGCCCGCGCCGCCGCGCTCGCCGATTATGTCGTCGCCGCGCGTGACGCGCTCGCTGCGATTCCGACCGAAGAGCTTCCTCGCAAGTTCGGCGATCTCGCGGCGCTGGAACAGGTCGCCGCCTCATGACTGAAACTGAACGACCCCTCCACGGCTTCTCACACATTATCGAAGTCAGCGAAGTCGGCGCAGAAGGCGTCAGCGGGCTGATCGAAGCGGGCGAAGCGGATCTCAAAGCGATCGCCGCGCGCTGCGGCGTCCCGGCCCTCGACCAGCTGAGCGGCGCGTTCCGCGTGACGCCGGTCATCGGCGGCGCCGATTTGCGGCTCGACCTGCGCGCTGTCGCGCAACGCTTTTGCGTCGTCAGCCTCGAGCCGATGACCGAAAAGATCAACGAAGCGATTGACATTAGGTTTCGCCGCGATGTCGTCGAAGACGATGAGATCGACGATGTCGACGAGATCATCGAACCGCTCGATGGCGACGCGATCGATCTTGGCGAATTGCTCGTGCAGTATGTGGCGCTGGCGCTTGATCCCTACCCGCGCAAGGCGGGCGCCGAAGCCGCGCTGGATTTATACCGCGACGCAACATCAGCCTCGCCCTTCGCCGCGCTGAAAGGGCTCGCCGACCGTGACCCGTGACCGCCGCTGCGAAGAATCAGGCAAAGAGGCGTTTCTTTCCGCCGCGATGGCGATCCGCTATCCTCGGCCCATGATGGAGCGCCGCCGACCTTGACCGAGCCCCCGCAAAAACCTGGCGCCCTGACGATCGGCGTCGACGCCATGGGAACCGACTCGGGACCGCACGCGCTGGTCGTCGGCGCCGCGCGCGCGCTGAAATCGGGGCTTACCGCGAAAATCGCGTTCTTCGGCGATGAGGCGGTGCTGAGACCGCTGGTCGCCAAAGAAAGCGCACTCAAGGGCGCGTCGATCGAACATTGCGCCGCCGCCGTGTCGATGACCGACAAGCCGATGCACGTGCTGAGGCGCGGACGCGATACGTCAATGTGGAAAGCGATCGAGGCGCAGAAGGAAGGCCGCGTCAACGCTGTCGTCTCGGGCGGCAACACCGGCGCCTTGATGGCGGTTTCAAGGATGCAGCTCGGGATGATCGACGGCGTCGATCGCCCGGCGGTCACCGCGCTGTGGCCGACGCCGCGCGGCCGCGTCGTCGTTCTCGATGTCGGCGCCAATGTCGAGGCGACAGAAAAGGAACTCGTCATCTTCGCGATCATGGGCGAGGCTTTCTTCCGCGCCCTCGCCGGAAAGGAAAAGCCGACGGTCGGGCTTTTGAATGTCGGCGCGGAGGAATTGAAAGGCCACGAGCTTATCCGCTCGGCGGCGCGTATCCTGCGCGAAGCCGATCCCGCGATGGCGTTTCACGGCTTCGTAGAAGGAAATGACATTTCGCTCGGGGCCGTCGATGTCGTCGTGACGGACGGCTTCACCGGCAATATCGCGCTGAAATCGGCGGAAGGAGCGGCAAGGCTCGTCGGCGGCTGGATCAAGGAAGCGTTGACCGGATCGCTTTTGTCGAAGATCGCCTCGCTCCTTATGATGGAAGAACTGAAGAAACTGAAGGAACGCATCGACCCCTCATCGGTCAATGGCGGCGTTTTCCTCGGCGTCAACGGCGTCGTCGTCAAAAGCCATGGCGGCGCCGACGAAAAGGGCGTCGCCGCGGCGATTTCAATGGCCGCGAGTCTTGTCGGCAAGGGATTTCGCAAGGAAGTGTCGGAAAGGGTCGCGGCTGTTTCCGATCGCGCGGCGAAATCGCTTGAGGCCGCGGAATGAGGTTGAAAGCCGTCGTCACAGGTTGCGGATCGTACCTGCCCCCCGACGTGATGACCAATCACGATCTCTCCGCCATCGTCGACACAAGCGACGAATGGATCAGGGACCGCACCGGCATTCGCGAACGCCATATCGCTGGCGATGATCAGCGTACGTCTGATCTCGCTGTCGAGGCGGCCAAGGCGGCGCTGATATCGGCGGGGCGCAAGGCCGCTGATATCGATCTCATCATCATAGCGACGACGACGCCCGACCTCACCTTCCCGTCGACCGCGGCGATCGTGCAGGCCAAGCTCGATGCGCCGGCCGGAACAGCCTTCGACATCCAGGCCGTCTGCACCGGATTTGTCTATGCGGTCGCGACCGCGGAAAAGTTCCTGGCGTCCGGCCAGCACAAATGCGCGCTCGTTATCGGCGCCGAAACCTTCTCGCGCATTCTCGACTGGAGCGACCGGACGACCTGCGTCCTTTTCGGCGACGGCGCCGGCGCCTTCATCATTGAGGCGATGGACGAAAAAGCCGCCGCCGGCCGCGGCGTCATGGGAAGTTTCCTGCGGTGCGACGGCCGCCTCGTCGATCTCCTCTATGTCGATGGCGGCGTCTCC
This sequence comes from Parvularculaceae bacterium, assembly GCA_041737095.1. GTDB lineage: Bacteria > Pseudomonadota > Alphaproteobacteria > Caulobacterales > Parvularculaceae > Amphiplicatus. The sequence continues at coordinate 12,987 of JBGSSK010000040.1, forward strand.
TCGACGCAGACCGCCGGCCATGTCCGGATGCAGGGCAACAAGGTCTTCCGCGAGGCCGTCGAGCGAATTTCCGCGGCGATGGTTGCGGTCGCCGACCAAGCGAAGATCAATCCTCGCGACATCGACTGGTTCGTGCCGCATCAGGCGAACGAACGAATCATCCTCGGCGTCGTCAAGAAACTGGATCTCCGCCCCGATCAGGTCGTCTCGACGATCGCCCGACACGGCAACACCTCGGCCGCGTCGATCCCGCTCGCTTATTGCGAGGCGGTCGCCGACGGACGCATCAGACCCGGCGACCTCGTCATGCTTGAGGGCATGGGCGGCGGCCTCACCTGGGGCGCGGCGCTGCTGCGCGCCTGAAACAGACGCCTGCTATTGTTATCTGAGGCGGGTTACGAACAGATCAGGAATATCAATCGGTTGTTGACGCTATCCCGCGGCTCGGCTTAAGGTTTCCGCCTTGGGCGAGAACGGAGGCGGGAGATGGCGGAAGGAACCTTGACGCGCGCGGACCTGACCGATGCGATTTATCGGTCGCTCGGCATTTCGCGAAACGACTCGTCAGATTTTGTTGAACGCGTGCTCGAAGAAGTCTCCGCCTCGCTCGAACGCGGCGAGACCGTAAAGGTTTCCTCGTTCGGCACATTCACCGTGCGCAAGAAAAAGCTCCGTATGGGCCGCAATCCCAAAACCGGCGAGGAAGTGCCGATCACGCCGCGTCGGGTGGTGACGTTCAGGGCCTCGCATGTCCTGAAAGACCAGATCAACAAATCCCTCGCCGGCAGAAACGTCGCGGCGGCGGAATAGGATTGAAGGAAAGAATGGCGCTCGCGAAGGCCGCAGAAGCGTTCCGCACGATCAGCGAAGCATCAAGCGAACTTGATGTGCCCCAGCATGTATTGCGTCACTGGGAAGAAGTGTTCGGCCAGGTCCGCCCGATGCGCCGCGCCGGCGGACGCCGCTATTACCGGCCGATCGATCTTGATGTGCTTCGCGGCGTCCGCGCGCTTCTATACAAGCAGCGCTTCACGACCAAGGGCGTGCAGAAAATCTTCCGAGACAATGGCGTCAAATATGTCGCCGAGATCGGCCGCATGGAAGCGGCGGGCCAGCCGCTCGAATTGCGGCCGCTACTGAACGAGGAAGCCGACGACCGCGAGGACCACGCGCCGCAGGCCGCAAACGCCGTCGCTGCTGCCACCGCCGCTGTCGCCCCCTCCGTCGACCTGCAGCAGCGACTCCAGAAAATTCTGACGCGCCTCGAGCGCGCCGAGCAGGCGCTTGAAGACGCCGCAATCGCCATCGAAGCGATCGATATCGATTAAGCTGAAATCACCAGCGCTTTCGCGTTGCGGTCACGGAACGCCACCCCTATAGTCCGCGCGCTTTTCGGGACTTCTATCCCGAAAACAGGTCGGAGCGTAGCGCAGTCTGGTAGCGCACTTGACTGGGGGTCAAGGGGTCGCAGGTTCAAATCCTGTCGCTCCGACCATTTTTAGTAATTGTATGATCAGACTGCTGAGTGATCGGTCAATCAATATGGCCGGTTGCGATTCGCTTGAAGAGCGCCGTGTCCAGGCGCCTTGCAGCCATAATGCGCCCCACTTGCTCACAATGGGTGGCGTTTTTGCATGGCGCACTGACTATAAGACCACGTTCTTACGTGCCAGTATGATTTCGCTCCGGGCGGGGAGGCAATCACGCCGAATCATGCCCGAGCGCAACAGGGACGGAACGGATGAAAAACAATATCGGGCTTAGATTGCGTCACGGTTTAATCACTGCGTGTTCAATTGCCGCGGTAGTTTGCAGCGGGGCGGCTAGCGCACAAGGTCTCACGAACTCAGTAGTAAAGTATGACGCCAAAGACCAGACTGAGTATTTTCAAAAATGGGCTAACATTTACGGGCCGCTTGAATTGGCCGCAGGCGGGACCCTCAATGTATCGAACCAAGGCGTAAAGGTGAGCGCAGTTCCGTTTCACGTCGGCGCCGATTTCAGCGTGTTTGACCATCTCAAGTACATTGCAGTCAGCACTCAATCGTTCCAAGTGCCTGAATCCGGTTCGCTGGAGTTCGAAGTAGATATCACAGCGCAGACCCCCGGCACTGTTCCACAACGATTAATCCAGGGCTGCTACGGCCCAGCTTTTTCATACGTCGCGGTCGGCGATCCGTGCAGCGCTCCGTATACGGGGGTCGCAACGCAGGGCCAGCAAGCCGGCGTCGTCCTGAACATGATAAATTTCGAGACAGGGCAGTTATTCGACTGGTTCGTTGCCGGTGATACAGCGTTTGCTCTGATTGAACGCCTCCCGACCAACGTAACGGGAAACCCCGGCACGCCCTTGTCGCTCGCCTATACGCAGATCATCAAGGAAACGCCCATCAAACCGGGAAAAAAAACAAAGGTTTCGATCCGGTATACGCGCGCCCCGAGCAGGTCTTATGTCGAGTATTTTCTCGACGGAAGCCTTTTTGCCCGCGTCGATAATGTCGGCATTCCGCTCGACAAGCAGGGAGTTCCATTCACTGGCTATGCGCCGTCCGTCGGCGACGGTGAGCAGATCAAGGACCGTCTCGACTCATTTGTCATTGGCCACGGGCTCTTCAGCTTGCTCGACCCCTTCCCTTACCAGCATCCGGAAGCGTCTAATTTCAGCGTTTCGATTCCGCTCTCCGAACGACTGTTCGGTCAAGGCGCAACAGGTAACTGGGAGAACTTCAAAGTCACTACGAAGTCTGATTAAGTCTGATTCTTCAAAAAGCTGGACAACGTCTAAGCGCGACGCCGGATCGGCGTCGCGTTTTCTTACTTGGAGCATTTAGGGCGCATTAGGCCAAAGGCGAATTGGACCTTGAACGCTAGAAACGTTCAACGTACCCGAAGTGATCGAAGCCGCCTCTTTCGACGGCGATTTCGGCGCCGCCCTCGCGCAGCAGCCTGACGCCCTCGCCTCTGACGACCGATCCGATTCTGACGATTGCGGTCTTCGTCACCTGCGCCGCCATTTCAACAGATCGGCGCCGCGACGGCGGCGCCGTGAACAATAGCTCGTAATCGTCCCCGGCGCCGGCGAGGCGCGCGATCGCTGCTTCCCTGTCTTGCTGCTGATCCAGCCATGCGCCGGCGGCCGCAGAGAGCGGGATCCTGTCGGCGCCGATGTCGATCGCGACGCCCGACTGCGCAGCGATATGCCCGGCGTCATTGATGAGCCCGTCCGAAACATCGATCGCCGCCGATGCGTGACCGTTGAGCGCGCCGCCAAGCGACACGCGCGGCGACGGCAGGCGATACCGCTCGGTCAGATCCTTCCTGTGCGCAGCGGTCGTCTTGAATTCGCCTTCGAGAACCGCAAGGCCGAGGCCCGCGTCGCCGATCGTTCCCGAAACATAGACGTCGTCGCCGACCTTGGCGCCGCTGCGGCGGATCATCCCGGCGGAACCCGCCGTCCCGACCATCGTCACCGAGATGATGAGCGGCGCGGCCTTTTGCGCATGCGCGGTGGTGTCGCCGCCGATCAGCACGATCTTGTACTGGTCCTGGTCGGCGCGCAGTCCTTCGGCGAATTCGGCGATAGTTTCTTCCTTGACGCCGTACGGCCAGACGCAGCCTAGGAGATAGGCAAACGGGCGCGCGCCCTTCGCGGCGAGATCCGAAAGATTGACGCGCAGCGCCTTCCTCGCAACGCCGGCGCGCGGATCGCGGCTGCGGAAGTGAACGCCCTCGACGAGGAGGTCTTTCGTCACGATAAGATCGCCGCAGGCTAACCTTGCCGCATCGTCGCCGAGATCGAATGCGCCGGGCGCGGCCGCCGCGAGCGGCGCGAAATATTTCCGGATGATGTCGAACTCGCCGATCAAGGATCGCCGCGCCGACCGTCGCCGGCGTCCTCGAATTCCTCAAGGCGCGCGTCGCGGGCGATGGCGTCCAGCACGGCGTTGATAAACCGCGGATCGTCGCCGACGAAGAATGCGTTGGCGATATCGAGATATTCGTTAATGATCGATCGCGCCGGAATGTCAGGCCGACTGAGAAGCTCGAACGACGCGGCACGGAGGATCGCGCGCGCCGTCGCGTCGAGGCGCGGCAAGGTCCATGACTTCGCGAGACGTTTCTCGATCAGCGGATCGATTTTCGACTGGAGGCGAATCACGCCGCGCATCAGCTCGGCGAAAAATTCGTCGTCCGCGTCATGGAGCGCATTGCCATCGATATCGCCGCCGAGCCTGTGGGTGCGAAATTCAAGGATGACGCTTTCAAGCCCGACATCGGCGGCCTCCATCTGGTAAAGCGCCTGCACCGCGGCGAGCCGGGCGTTCGTTCGGGCCTGCATGGGATCAACGGACACTGACATAGCAAGGGCGGCCGTCAGGCGCCGCCCGTTCCTTCCTGATCTTCAAGCTCGCCTATGAACTCGCCGAAATCGCGGGCTTCACGAAAATCCTTGTAGACGGACGCGTAGCGGACATAGGCGACATCGTCGAGTCCGGCGAGCCCTTCCATAACCAGTTCGCCGATCACCTTGGCGTCGATCTCCGATTCCCCGGCGGCCTCAAGCCGGCGAATGACGCCGGTCAGCATCTGCTCGACGCGCTCCTGATCGACATTGCGCTTGCGCAGCGAAATCTGCACCGAGCGCATCAGCTTGTCGCGGTCGAATATCTCGCGGCGCCCCGACGATTTAATGACGGTGAGTTCGCGCAGCTGGACCCGTTCGAAAGTCGTGAAGCGCCCGCTGCAGGCGGCGCATTGCCGGCGGCGGCGGATCGACGAGCCGTCTTCTGCAGAACGCGAATCCTTGACTTGCGTATCTTCACAACCGCAGAAGGGACAGCGCATGGCTTGTTTTCTCGCGCTTGATCAATTGTAGATCGGGAAACGCGCGGTCAGCGCTTTGACCTTGGCCCCGACATGCCTTTCGACGGCCGCGATATCGGCGCCCGTCGCGTGGGCGTCGAGGACCTCCGCCATCAACGTTCCGACCTCCCGGAATTCAGCCGCGCCAAAGCCGCGCGTCGTCGCTGCGGGAGAGCCGACCCGGATGCCGGAAGTGATCGTCGGTTTTTCCGGATCGAAGGGCACGCCGTTCTTGTTGCAGGTCATGCAAGCCGCCTCGAGACTTTCCTCGGCGGCGTTGCCTTTGACGCCCTTCGGTCGAAGGTCGATAAGCGCCAGATGCGTGTCGGTGCCGCCCGAGACGACAGCGTAGCCAGCCTCGACAAGCGTCGAGGCGAGCGATTTGGCGTTGATGACGACCTGCTTCGCGTAATCCTTGAACGACGGCTGTAACGCTTCGCCGAACGCCACCGCCTTCGCTGCTATCACATGCATCAACGGGCCGCCCTGAATGCCTGGGAAGAGCGCAGAGCGGAATTTCTTCGCTAGATCCCCGTCATTCGTCAGCACCATGCCGCCGCGCGGGCCGCGCAGCGTCTTGTGCGTCGTTGTCGTCACGACATCGGCGATCCCGATCGGCGTCGGATAGACGCCCGCCGCAACGAGGCCGGCGAAATGCGCCATGTCGACCATCAGCTTCGCGCCGACGCCGTCGGCGATTTCGCGAAACTTCCTGAAGTCGATGAAACGCGAATAGGCGCTGCCGCCGGCGATGATGATTTTCGGCTTGTGCTCATCGGCGAGCTTGGCGACCTGATCGAAATCGATCAGGCAGTCGTCCGGCCGAACACCGTAATGAACCGGCCGAAACCATTTGCCGGACTGGTTCGCCTTGCCGCCATGCGTCAGATGACCGCCGGCCGAGAGGTCCATGCCGAGGAAGCAATCGCCCGGCTGCATCAGCGCCATGAAAACACACTGGTTGGCCTGGCTGCCGGAATGTGGTTGAACAATCGCCTCTGAACAACCGAAGAGTCTCCTTGCTCTGTCAATGGCGATTTCTTCGGCCTGATCGACGAATTCACATCCGCCGTAATAGCGCTTGCCGGGATATCCTTCGGCGTATTTGTTAGTGAGGACGGAGCCTTGCGCTTCGAGGACCGCCCGGCTGACGATATTCTCCGAAGCGATGAGTTCGATCTGGTCCTGTTGGCGGGCGAGTTCCCGGCCGATCACGGTGGCGAGTTCGGCATCGCTCACGGCGAGGGACGCCCGGAAAAAGTCGTTGGAATTCAAGGCCTCAGCGGGGCGCATGGCGGCTCCTTCTCTACGCTCGGTCGAATGCCGCCTCCCTATAGCGGGCGCGGTGAGTCGCCGCAATGTCGGCGTCCACGCTAGCCGATGCCGGGCGGGAGTTCAAAAAATGCGGCGAATGGTCTTGCCGATGTCGCTGAAAAGAAATTTAGAAATGTCAGCGAATTGCTTGATTGCAGTTCGTATGAGGATTATTCGATTTCAATTCCTGGCGGGTTTTTGGGCGACCGGGAACTTATGGTTCGGAACGAATGTTTCAGAGTCTGAATCATAAAGGAGCACGCCCGATCAAGGTCTTGCAAGCCTTCGTGTGAGAGTTCTGATCTGCGCGATGAAGACCCAGGCGAGAGCGCTTTCGATGGTGCGCTCCCAATCCTTGGCGAGGCGGCGCGATCTTCCGAGCCAAGCGAAGGTGCGTTCGACGACCCATCGGCGCGGCAGAACGTGAAAGCCTTTGGTGTGATCGGTGCGCCTGATGATGTCGAGTTTCCAATCGCCGATTTTGGTCAGCGCCTTGCGCAATTTTTCGCCGGCGTAGCCGCCGTCGGCGAAGATGTGTCGCATGAAAGGGAAGCGATAACGCGCCGCGGCGAGAACGGCGGGCGCGCCGTCGCGATCCTGAATGTCAGCGGCGTGGACGATGGCGGCGAGGATGAACCCTTGCGTGTCTGTGAGAATGTGGCGCTTCCTCCCCTTGATCTTCTTGCCGCCGTCATAACCGCAAATCCCGCCGCTTTCCGTGGTTTTCACCGACTGGCTGTCGATGACGCCCGCCGTCGGCTGCGCGTCGCGGCCGAGCTTTTCGCGCGCGAGTGCAACGAGGTGGTGGCTGATGATTTCGAGAAGCCCTTCGTCGCGCCAGCGGTAAAAATACTTCTGTACGGTCGAGAAAGGCGGAAACTCCCTCGGCAAAAGCCGCCACGCGCAGCCCGCGGAAGCAAGATACAGCAAGGCGTTCACGACTTCCCGAAGGCTCGTCTTGCGCGGCCGGCCGAGCCGCTTCGCCGACGGCGTCAACCGCTCAATCAACGCCCACTCATCATCCGTCAGGTCGCTTGCGTACCGCGCGAAATCCCGATCATATCGCGGGCGTGTGATTTCAGTCCAAGCCATCTTGATCCTCCGTGTCCTAAGCAAACGCAGAGAATCATAAGCCGCTGAAATCACACAACTCTTTTTGGATCAGGCTCTCACAGCCGCGACAACCGACTGGGTGTTCGACAGTCAAATCAAGTACGTCATTAATAATGAGGCAGAGGGCTTTGAACGCGGCGATATGGCGAGCGCCGACGCCTCGCTCCAGTTTCGCCTGTATCCACAGAGCATTTCCGCAATTTCCGAGGGCTTCCTGTTCGGCGTCCTTGAAGCCAATGTCACGCATTTCGATGAGGACCGGTTCGCCGGCGTCAACAAACCCAGTTCTGGCGGGGTGCAAGTCCTCGTTTCGCCCGGCGTCCAATATGCGCAGAAGCGCTGGATCGCGGAAACAGCGGTCAGAATTCCTGTCATTAACGACTTCAACGGCGATGCGCTGGAGCAGGATTATTCCATAATCGTCAGTCTTCGAACAAATTTTTAGATAAGGAGCCCTTATGAAACTGATAGCGCTTACCGTTTTGATCGCATTGGCCGGCCAGAGCGCTTTCGCCACGGATATTCAATATGACCTGCGCGTTGACGGCATCACATGCCCATTCTGCGTCGCCACATCGGAAAAAGCCTTGAAGAAGATTGAGGGCGTCAAATTAGTGTCGACCGATCTGAAAGCCGGCGTCATCAGCGTTTGCGCCGACAGCTCTGTCGTCTTCACCGAAGAACAACTGCGAAAGCTGTTTTTAGACAAGGGCTTCACTTACAAGAGCATGACCCGTCGAGACGCCTGCATGATATCGGAGTAGCGTCGGTGAGCCATTTGCAAAGGCCGTTGCGATGCTGAGAGGAACAAAACGAAGCGGCTGGGCCTGGCTGTTGCTATTCACTTCAGCGAGCACGCTTACTTGTTGTGCGCTGCCGATACTGCTTGTATCGATCGGAATGGGCGCTGTTTCGGCGGCGATGTTTTCAAATTTTCCGTTTCTGGTTGACCTTGCGACAAATAAGGACTGGCTATTCGCCGGCAGCGGCCTCGTACTCGCGCTCGCCGGGTTCGCGTTGTTTTGGCCGGGCCGCACCTGCCCGACAGATCCGGCGTTTGCGGCTGATTGTGAAGCGGCACTTCGATGGAACAAGAAGCTGTTCGCAGCCTCCCTCGGCATCTGGTCCGTCGGGTTTTTCTCCGCATACTTGTTCTTACCGATACTGACTCTTTACGAACGCATTTTAGGCGCCTGAAATCCACCTGGGGCAGCCCCGCCGATTTCGCTTTAGCACCGCTTACCATCCTCAGTCGTCAATCAATCATCGATACGATCATCGCTGCATTTGACGAATGGAACGCGCGTCGAGACGAATTCCGCTTATTTTTTGAATTGTATTCGCTGTCGGCAAGTCCATAAAAGGGAGGCGCGTCTTCACCGCCCGCCGGCGTTCGGCCGAAAAGCCGCGGCCGCGGGAATATCGGCAACTTTGCAATTCGGTATAATCGTAACGCCCTTTGCCGGACGATGACATTGGCCCCAGCGTCTTTCCTCCGCCTCGCCCTCGCCTATTTTTGCGCCGCCACCCTGCTGACCGCCTCTTGCGGTCGAACGGGCGCTGGGTCTGACGCCGATGATAGGCTCGACAGACTCTTCCGGGATTATATCTTACAGGAGAATATTCCGGGCGTATCGCTCGTCGTAATGAAAGGAGACGCGGTTATCCGCCGCCAAGGATTTGGCGTCGCCAGCCCGACAGACCGCGTACCGATGCCGACCGATCGCCCGCAGCCGATCTACTCGGTTTCAAAGCAGTTCACCGCCGTCCTTATCTTGCGCCTCGCCGAGCGATCGCTCGTCGACCTCGACGCGCCTGTCGGTCGTTATCTCGCGGATTTCGAGGATGAACCGGAACTGACCATCCGCTCGCTGTTACGGCACACCAGCGGGCTTCCCGATTTCATCGCGCTGCCGGAAATACTCGCGACAGATTATGCGCCGCGCGGAACCGGGTCGCTTGCCGAAACTGTCGCCATTATTGACCGGCAGCCGCGCCGGTTCGTCCCCGGCGCGCGTTTTTCCTATTCGAACAGCAACTACACGATGCTTGCGCGGATCGCCGAAATTGTCACCGGGCTGAGCTTTGACGAGGCGATAGATACAATGGTTCTGGAGCCGGCCGGGATTGAAGGGATTGGCGCCTGCGACCGGATCGATCCCGCCACGCTCGTTCCCGGTCACGATGCGGCCGGCGGCGTCTGGTCGCTGCCGCCAAATCTGATCCCCAACTACTCAGGAAACGGCGGCCTATGCGCATCGGCCGACGCCCTCGCCCTGTGGACGCGCGCCCTCGGCGCGGGCCGAATTCTCAGCGCGGACCAGATGCGCGACATGCTTGCCGCGGCGCCGGTGACGAGCGGCTATGCGCCGCCGTACGGTTTCGGCGTTTCCGTCAAGCCAATTACGGGACATGCGGCGATCTCGCATTCCGGCGGCGGCGATGGCTGGGGCGCCTGGGCGGCGTATCTAGCCGATCACGACATAACAGTCGTCATTCTCGCCAATCGCGGATGGTTCTGGCCGACTGATCTCGGCGTGCCGGCCGTGCGGATGCTGACAGGAACGCCGTTCCTCGCGTCGATGGAAAGATTACGTTTGACCGATGCCGAACGCGCAAGACTGACAGGCGACTTTGAAGACGGCCTCTTTGAAATCTCAATCGTCGCCGAAGCCGATAGGCTCGTCCTCAATAATCCGGCCTTTGGCGATCCGATCGAATTCTGGAAACAGCCCGACGGGATTTTTCTCGCCAGGGAACGACCCGACACATTTGCGCTGCGCCTCATCGACGATCGCGTCGAACTCGACTGGATCGAAACGCGTTCCTATTTCGAGCGGCTCAGCAAATGAGCGCATGGTTGACCGCCAAACAAAAAGGCGGCGCCTCATCGGCGCCGCCTTCTGTTTCTTGCTCGTCGATCGCGGTCAGGCGGCGGCGGTCGGGTCGATCTTGACGCCGGGTCCCATGGTCGAGGAGACCGCGACCTTCTTGATGTAGGCGCCCTTTGCGCCCGCCGGTTTCGCTTTCTGGACAGCGTCAATGAACGCCGTGATGTTCTCGGCGATCTGGGCGTCCGAAAAGCTCGCCTTGCCGACGCCGGCGTGGATGAGATTGCCGACTTTCGAAATCCGGAATTCGACTGCGCCGCCCTTGGCGTCCTTGACCGCCTGCGCCACGTTCGGCGTCACGGTTCCAACCTTCGGGTTCGGCATCAGGTTGCGCGGACCCAATACTTTGCCGAGACGTCCGACGAGACCCATCATGTCCGGCGTCGCGATGACGCGATCGAACTCCATGAAGCCGCCCTGAATTTTCTCGACGAGGTCGGCGTCGCCGACGATATCGGCGCCGGCGGCGCGCGCTTCGTCGGCTTTCTTGTCTTTGGCGAAGACCGCAACGCGGACGGTCTTTCCGGTTCCGTGCGGCAGCGAGACGACGCCGCGCACCATCTGGTCGGCGTGACGCGCATCGACGCCGAGATTCATCGCGACTTCGATCGTTTCATCGAATTTCGCGGTGGCGTTCGCTTTGACGATCTTTGCGGCTTCGGCAACGGAATAGCTCTTGTCGCGATCGACGCTCGCCCTTGCGGTTTTGATCCGCTTACCCATTTTCGGCATCGGTTTAGCTCCTCACCTCAAGACCCATCGCGCGCGCCGAGCCCATGATGATCTTGGTCGCCTGGTCGAGGTCGTTCGTGTTCAGATCCTTGATTTTCGCTTCAGCGATTTCGCGGCACTGCGCTGTCGTCACCGAGCCGGCGACCGTGCGGCCGGCTGTCGCGCCGCCCTTTTCGATCTTCGCGGCTTTCTTCAGGAAGTACGACGCCGGCGGCGTCTTCATCGCGAAGGTGAATGATTTGTCAGAGAAAATGGTGATGACGACCGGGATCGGCATGCCCTTTTCCATCTGCTGCGTTTGCGCGTTGAACGACTTGCAGAATTCCATGATGTTGAGGCCGCGCTGGCCAAGCGCGGGGCCGATCGGCGGCGACGGATTGGCCGTGCCGGCCGGCACCTGAAGCTTCAGGTAGCCAGTGATTTTCTTCGCCATGTTGTCCTTCCAAGGTTGCGAAGGGGCTTGGTCCGGAAAGGGCTGGTCTTCGCCCTCGCCTCCCAAACGGAGCCGCGCGGATAGCAGAGCGTCTTTCGGCGCGCAACAAAAAAGCCCCGTCAGGGGCTCTGGGCGAGGCCGCTCTACCGCGCTGGATCGAAGAGGCCGGGAAATAGAACGGGCGGCGTCTAATGGGGGACTCGACGCCGCCCGCCTGATACGCAACGAAAACTCTACGCAACCGAACCGATACGCTTCGGGGTGATACCCACCCCTCGCCGACCGATACGCAGCCGACAAATCAGTGATGTTATACAGTTACGTCAGGTTCAAGGCGAAATCAAGACATTTCCCCGAAAATTTGAAAGCGGGCGCAGAAATTCAACTCCAGCGTGCACGACGCCCTCCGCTGGCGGGTCTCTGACAGCGCTGCGCATGGAGACCTCAATAGGGGCTTCGACCGCTATTCCGCGTCGCTTGCGGCGGCGTCCGGTTTTTTCTTCAGTTTTTCAAACGCGCCGAGGCTGCACGAGCCCTGGAAGGCCCCCGTCTGCTGATCGACGATTTGCAGAATTTCCATCGAGCAGAGCTGGCTGCCGAACAACCTGACGTCGATCCGCGTGAATTTTGAATCGATGTCGTTGCATCGGTTGCGTGTTTCATTGAGGTAGTAATCGCTCCGTCCGACCCTGAACAACAACCGCGACTCGTCGATCGGGGTGATGTCGGTCGAGCGCATCGAGACGCAGCTTACGGTCTCGCCTGTGCGTTCGAATGCGTCCAGCGCCGCGCCGTCGCCGCGCGCCGCGGCGGCAGCGCCAGCAAGAAGTAAGAGGCTGCTGATCAAAGCGATCGAATGTTTCATGGCGTGATTCCTTTGCGTGCTGCCCCCAGCAAGGTCGATTGTCGGCGAAGTCCGAGCATCGGGCAATGGGCGGCGGGAGCGTCGTATGGTCTTCACGCCTTTTCGACGCGCGTCGCGATTTTCGGGCCGAGCGCGGTCTCGTCGACGCGGCCGAAGGGCGCATGGGCGAGGATTCTTCAGTCCGCGCCGATCATCCAAGGCGCCGCCGCCCGCGTAGAGGGCGTCATGAGCGCAAAAGAAACCGCCCGCGGCGCCGGCCAGATCCTTGTCGATCTCGGGCCGATCATTGTTTTTGTCGCCGTCTTCAATGTCTGGAACCGCGCCGATCCCGCGAATGCGATCTATGTCGCGACGATGGTCTTCATGGCGACGACCGCCGCGCTGATCCTCTTTTCCTACCTCCGGACACGCAAAGTTCCGCCAGTCCTGCTCGTCAGCGGCGTTCTCGTCGTCGCCTTCGGCGGGCTGACCTTGCTGCTGCGCGACGAAAATTTCGTGAAGCTGAAGCCGACTTTCGTTCATCTCTTCTATGCGGCGGCGATTTTCGGGACGCTGGCGTCCGGCAAGAATATCTGGAAATTGCTGTTTGGCCACGCCTTCATTCTGCCCGATCGAGTCTGGCGAATCCTGGCGATCCGCTGGGGCTTGTTTTTCATCTTCATGGCAGGGGTCAACGAAGCGATCAGGCTTACTCAGACGACCGACATTTGGGTCAATTCGCGCCTGTTCGTCGGCTTTCCGCTTGTCGCCCTCTTCATGGCAATGAACTTGCCGATCACGCTGAAGAATATCGGTAAGACCTGACCGGATCAGCAGGCAGAACCGCCGGGCCGGCATTGTGAGACGCAGGACTGATAGCCCCATTTGTCCTTGTGACCCTGATAGGCGTCCCGGCAGGCCTGCAGGCACTCGGCTTCGCCTGCGACGCAGAGTCCCGAGAACAGCGCATCATCAATGTTGCTTGGCGCGCAGGAGGCGAGGAGGGCGAAAGAAAAAGCTGCCATCAATTCTTTCGGGCGCGCATGGCGGATCAAACCTCCGGAACGATGCTGCGAGAGCGTCAAGGGATAAGAGCGCAATTGCGGGGAAGCTTGGGTGTCGGGCGTCAGATTGAATAGCCGTGGAGGTCGTCTCGCTGCTTGGCGATATGGTCGATCTCCAGCAAGTCGGCGACGAACGCTTCGAACAATTTCAGCGGAATCATGTTCGGCCCATCGGATGGCGCCTTGTCCGGGTCCGGATGGGTTTCGGCGAAGACGGCGGCGACGCCGACCGCGACGGCGGCCCGGGCAAGGGTCGGCGCGAATTCCCGCTGGCCCCCAGACGACGTTCCCTGCCCTCCCGGCTGCTGCACCGAATGGGTTGCGTCGAAGACGACCGGCGCGCCGGTCGACGCGGCCATGATCGGCACGCTGCGAAAATCGGAAACGAGCGTATTGTAGCCGAAGCTCGACCCGCGCTCGGTCACAAGCACATTCGGATTGCCGGCGCTGGTGATTTTCGCGACGACATTCTTCATGTCCCATGGGGCGAGGAACTGTCCCTTCTTGATATTGATCGCCTTGCCGGTCGCCGCCGCCGCAACGAGCAGATCGGTCTGCCGGCAGAGAAACGCCGGGATCTGCAACACATCGACTGCTTCAGCCGCCGCCGCGCAGTGGGCCTGTTCATGGACATCCGTCAGCACCGGCAGGCCTGTCTTCTCACGGATTTCCGCAAAGATCGGCAGTGCGTCGGCGAGCCCCATGCCGCGCGCCGCGTTGGCGCTGGTGCGGTTCGCCTTGTCGAACGACGTCTTGTAGATGAGGCCGACGCCCTGCCGATCTGCGATCTCCCGCAGCGCCGCGGCGCACTCGAGCGCGTGCTGGCGGCTCTCGAGCGCGCAGGGTCCGGCGATAAGCGTCAGCTTCAGGCGATTGCCGACGCTGACCTTTTTGCCGCCGGCGGACAGCTCGACGATCGGGTTGGCGGCGGTCATCGGGTCTCCTATTGGCGTTTTCGCCAAACAATCCGTAAATGAAGCTTCTTCAATGAAACGACGCGGCCCGGACGGCAAGGGCCGCGGCAATCCGGCTGGCCTTTGATGAGCAACCACCGCGAAGTCGCCAGGGATGTTCTCGCCCTCGAAATCGAAGGCCTCGAAGCGTTGCGCGCGTCGCTGGACGATAATTTCGAGAAGACCGTCGGCCTGCTGCGCGGCGTCAAGGGCAAAATCATTGCGACCGGGATGGGCAAATCCGGCCATGTGGCCCGCAAGATCGCCGCTACACTGTCGTCGACTGGCGCGCCCGCGATCTTCGTCCATCCGGGTGAGGCAAGCCATGGCGACCTTGGAATGATGGCCCGCGAAGACGGCGTGCTTGCTCTCTCAAAATCAGGCGAGACGCCTGAGCTGAGCGATCTTCTGGCGCACGCGCGGCGGTTTTCGATACCTGTGGCGGCGATAACGTTCGGCGTCAATTCAACGCTTGCGAACACCGCGACGACGCGCATCATCCTGCCTGAAGCGCGCGAAGCGTGCGGTGAAACGCGGGCCCCGACGACCTCGACGACCATGATGATGGCGATCGGCGACGCCATCGCCGTTGCGCTGTTGCGCGACAAGGGCTTTAGCGCGAGCGATTTTCACGGCTTCCATCCGCGCGGCAATCTTGGCGCAGCGTTGAGGCGCGTCAGCGACATGATGCATGGACCGGAAAGACTGCCGATCTGCATCGATACCGCGCCGCTCGCCGACGCTGTGCGGGCGATAAACAATGGCGGTTTCGGCTGTGTCGGGATCGTCAATCGAGACGGCGCGCTCGTCGGCATGCTGACGGATGGAGATCTGAGGCGGGCGTTCGGCGCGGCAGCGTCGACAACGCCGGTCGGTGACATCATGACGAAGACGCCGAAGACCGTTTCTCCCGAGACGCTCGCTGGCGATGCGCTGGCGCTCCTCAGCCGCGACAAGATCACGGCGCTTTTCGTCACGACGGATGGCAAGCCGGTCGGGCTTCTCCACGTCCATGACTGTTTGTCGACAGGGGTTCTTTGATCTAGCGGCGCCGGCGCAGGAGGCTGCGCGGGATCGTCGCCGATTCGCGCGCCGCATCGAGATCGCGGCTTTTGATGACATCTGCATGCTTGAGATCGAGAATTTCGACTTCAGCCTCATCCGTCGTCTCCCGCGCGCTGACGCGGATCGGCGCGGACGCACGGTTGCTCATCGACGAGCCGGACGCTGGCGAGGCGGCTGCGCGTTCGATCTTCGCTGAGATCTGCCGGGCTTCGACCATCACATCCTGCGCGCCGCGGAGAATCGTTTCGGCCTCAAGCCGGTATTTGCGCGCGCCGCCCGCCGAATGCGCGGCCAAGATCATCATTGCAATCGACAAAGCGAACAACAGCGTCGTCGCGGCGAGAATCATCAGCTGGACGCTGAGAAAATCCCGCCCCAGCATTTCGGTCAGACCGAGCGCGCTAAAGATGCTGTCAGCCGACATGGCGGCTTCCCCTGAAATCGACCCACTAACCTCCAAATCCTACCGGTTTCGACGCATCCGGTCCACATTCGGGAGCGTACAACCTGAAAATGACCGGACAACCTGCCCGCCACGCCTCGCCGCAACCAGCAATCGTCTGGTTTCGACGTGATTTGCGGTTGTTGGACAACCCCGCGTTGTCGGCGGCGCTGGCGTCCGGGCGGCCGGTCTTAGGCGCTTATATTCTTGATCGGGACGGCTTTTTCGCGGCGGGCGGGGCGCAACGCTGGTTCCTCGCCGGCGCGCTCGAATCGCTCTCGCGCGGCCTCAGCGAAATCGGTGTCGATCTCATTATCCGCGAGGGTGGCGAAAAAGATACAATCCTGTCGCTGTCGCGCGCCGCCAACGCGGCGGCCGTCTACTGGAACCGGCGTTACGCGCGCGCCGAAATCGAAAGCGATCAGCAGATCAAGGGACACCTCAAAAAATCCGGCCTCGAGGCGCATTCCTTCAACGGCGCGTTGCTACGCGAACCGTTTGAGATCAAATCAAAGACCGGCGGTCCCTACCGCGTATACACGCCGTTCTGGAACACCCTGCGCGCCATCGGGCCCGGCCGGCGCGAGGTCGGCGCACCGGGACCTCAAAAGCGCATCACGCATTCATTCTCCAGCGATCGGCTTGAAGATTGGCGCCTGCGGCCGACGACGCCGAACTGGGCGAAGGAGTTCGCCGACGAATGGCGCATCGGCGAACAGGAAGCGGCGGGTCGCCTCGACGCCTTTCTCGGTGGGCCGGCGGCGCGCTATGGCGAAGAGAGAAACTTGCCGGGCATCCGCGGCACCTCGCAACTTTCGCCTTATCTCGCGCTGGGCGTGATCAGTCCACTGACGATCTGGAACAGGACTGAACGGGCGATTTCAGAACGCATGATTCCGGAAGGCGAAGGATTGAAATTTTTGTCCGAAATCGGCTGGCGCGAATTCGCCTATCACCTCCTCTATCACAATCCAACGATGCCGACGGCGCCGCTGCGGGCGCAATTCGAGCATTTCCCATGGCGCGACGACGAGGCGGCCTTTGGCGCCTGGACGCGCGGCGAGACCGGCGTTCCGATTATCGACGCCGGGATGCGTGAACTCTGGCGGACAGGATGGATGCACAATCGCGTGCGGATGATCGTCGCAAGCTTTCTCGTCAAGAACCTGCTCGTCCCGTGGCAAAAAGGCGAACGCTGGTTCTGGGAGACGCTCGTCGACGCGGATCCGGCGAACAACGCCGCGAGCTGGCAATGGGTCGCCGGCTGCGGCGCCGACGCCGCGCCCTATTTTCGCATTTTCAACCCGGTGTCGCAGGGCGAAAAATTCGATCCGAACGGCGACTATGTCCGCCGCTTCGTTCCAGAACTCGCGCGCCTGCCGGCCGCCGAAATCCATGCGCCGTGGAAGGCGCCGACGGCCATTCGCCCAGGCGATTATCCGGCGCCGATCATTGATCTCGATCAAACCAGAAAACGGGCGCTTGAAGCCTATCAATCGATCAAATCGGCCGCCTGATCACTCGAAAATCCGTCTTTGGATGATTATATGGAACGAAGCCTTATGGAACAGGTCGATCATCTCACGCGGGCGCCGCTGGCGCGCCAGCATACCGACAATGACCAGTCGCTTGTCGGCCTTCCGATATTCATGCGTCTCGCCTGCAACATGGCGTCAAAGGTGCAGCGGGGCTCGCTGCGTTTCGTCTTGCCGGACGGAAGGCAATTGAAATTCTCGGGCGCCGAAGAGGCGGAGACCGAAGGCGTCATTATCGTTCGAGACTTTGCTTTCGCGCGCCGATCGGTGCTCGGCGGCGATATCGGCTTTTTCGAGAGCTTTTCGGACGGCCAATGGGACTCGCCCAATGTAACCGATGTCCTCTACGTCTTCGCGCGCAACGCCGATATCGTCCGGGAAGCATTCAGGGCGACGCCGCTGATCGCCTTCTTCGAACGCATCAGGCACAATCTTAACAAGAACACGCGGTCGGGATCGAGACGCAACATCATGGCGCATTATGATCTCGGGAACGAATTCTATGAGAAATGGCTCGACGGCACGATGACCTATTCATCGGCGCGTTTCGCCGGGGCCGCGGCTGATCTATCCGCCGCGCAAACCAATAAATACAGAACGCTCGCCGAATCGATTGCGCTCAAGCCCGGCGAGAGCGTTCTCGAAATCGGGTCCGGATGGGGCGGATTTGCTGAATTCGCGGCGAAGGAAATCGGGGCGAAGGTCACCGGCCTCACAATCTCGCCTTCGCAACTCGACTATGCGCGCGCGCGGATTTTCCGCGAGGGCCTGGCCGACCTAGTCGAGTTCAAGCTGCTTGACTATCGCGACGCCAGCGGCGCCTATGACAAGATCGCCTCGATCGAAATGTTCGAAGCGGTCGGGCGGGAATATTGGCCGACCTATTTCGCCAAGGTCCGTGATCTGCTGAAGCCTGGCGGCGCAGCAGGTATCCAGACGATTACGATCGCCGATAGGTATTTCGACACGTATTCGCGGTCGACTGACTTCATCAAGCGTTATGTGTTCCCGGGCGGCATGCTGCCGTCGCCTCAGATCCTCCAGCGCGAGGTCGCGCGGGCGGGCCTTGTCTGGCAGGGCGCCGCCGCGTTCGGACAAGATTATGCGCTGACCCTCGCCGAATGGCGGCGGCGCTTCCTCGCCGCCTGGGAGGAGATCGTCGCGATGGGCTTTGATGAGAAGTTCAAGAGGCTCTGGCAATTCTACCTCAGCTATTGCGAAGCGGGCTTCAAGGCGGCGACGACCGATGTGATGCAGGTCCGGCTCGCCAGAATTTAAGTCCTCGCCGGAGGGATTCTAAACGCCGCTTGAGAAAATTTCGGGCGCATCGCAATAATGCGAGCGCTGCTTGCGTCGCGCCGGCCTGCGCCATCCGGCATAGAGAGGCGGCGACGGAAGGATCACCATGCGTTTTCACGAATCTGCGCTCGACGCGATTGGCTCGACACCGCTCATCAAACTGAAGCACGCTTCGGAGGAAACCGGCTGCCATATTTTTGGCAAGGCCGAATTCCTCAATCCCGGCCAGTCGGTCAAGGATCGCGCCGCCCTCGGCATCATTCGCGACGCCGAAGAACGCGGCGCGCTTAACCCCGGCGGCATCATCGTGGAGGGAACGGCCGGCAACACCGGCATCGGCCTCGCAATGGTCGGCGCCATTCTCGGCTACAAGGTT
Organism: Parvularculaceae bacterium; assembly: GCA_041737095.1. Classification (GTDB taxonomy): domain Bacteria; phylum Pseudomonadota; class Alphaproteobacteria; order Caulobacterales; family Parvularculaceae; genus Amphiplicatus. The sequence continues at coordinate 31,911 of JBGSSK010000040.1, forward strand.
CACATCGTCATGCCGCGCTCGCAGACGCAGGAAAAGAAGGACGCCGTGCGGCTGCTCGGCGCTGAATTGATCGAAGTCGATGCGGTCCCCTACAGCGATCCGAATCACTATGTGCATTATTCGCGCAAACTCGCCGAGGACCTCGCGAAGTCGACGCCGAGCGGTGCGATCTGGGCGAACCAGTTCGACAATGTCGCCAATCGCGACACGCATTACCGAACAACCGGCGTTGAAATCTGGGACCAGACGGATGGCGCGATCGACGGCTTCACCTGCGCGGTCGGTTCAGGCGGGACGCTCGCCGGCGTCACGCTGGCGTTGAAGGAGCGCAATCGGGACGTTAAGTGCGTTCTGACGGATCCGATGGGCGCAAAAATGTATAGCTGGGTGAAAGAGGGAAAGCTCGAAACCGAAGGCTCGTCGATCACTGAGGGGATCGGCCAGGGACGCGTCACCGCCAATCTTGAGGGTGTAACATTTGACGACGCCTACCGGGTCGAGGACTCCGAAGCACTGGGCATCATTTTCAAACTCGTCGAAGAAGAGGGTTTGTGCCTCGGCGGCTCGTCCGGCATCAACATCGCCGGCGCCGTCCGTCTCGCCAGACAATTGGGACCCGGATCAACTGTTGTCACGATCCTTTGCGACTACGGGAATCGCTACGCTTCGAAAGTCTACAATCCGGAATTCCTGAAGTCGAAGGGACTGCCCGTCCCGCCCTGGATGGCATGACCGGGTTCGACGAAGAATTTCCCTATCCGCTGGTCCCGACTGATTGGCTGGCGCAGGCGATCGACGAAGAAGGCGTCAGGGTCATCGACGCCTCCTGGCGCATGCCGGGCGCGCCGCCGGCGTTGCTCGATCACGAAAAACGGCGCCTGCCGGGCGCAGTCTTTTTCGATATCGACGCTATCGCCGACCAGCAGGCGTCACTGCCCCACATGCTGCCGAAACCGGAAGAATTTGCGAGCGCCATCGGCGCCATGGGCGTCGGTCGCGACGACCGCATCGTCATCTATGACGATTCCGGAATCTTTTCGGCGGCGCGCGTCTGGTGGACTTTTCGCGTCATGGGACATGACAAGGTATCGGTCTTGGACGGCGGCCTGCCGAAATGGCTGAAGGAAGGAAGGCCGACCATTCCCGGTCGGGCGTCGCCGCGCCCGGTCCGTTATGAGATCGGCGCCGCACGGCCGCTGGCGCGGGACGCGGCGGACGTG